>NZ_JBPCHW010000002.1:0-319274 GCF_051011795.1 Chryseobacterium sp. RLHN22 | reverse complement strand
AATTTCTTTTACAATCTGAAGTTTCAAACTTAAACTGTAATCTTTCTGTGTACGCTTTACATAAAGCGATTCTAATGGTTCTTTCATAACGATTCTTTTTTGTGTATCGTTATTTCAGGTCTAGACAATAGTACAAATAAAAAAATTCACCTGAAAACAGATGAATTTTTAATTTATTTTTAAGGTATGAATTATTTGATCTCCAACAATTCCACCTGGAAAACCAATGTAGAATTTGGTCCGATTTCTTTGCTAATCTGTTGATCTCCATAAGCCAAATGTGGAGGAATGATTAATTTCCATTTGCTTCCAACAGGCATCAACTGCAAAGCTTCCGTCCAACCTTTGATCACTCTGTTCAATGGAAATGAAGCCGGAGTTCCTCTTTTTACAGAGCTGTCAAATACTTTTCCGGTAATTGTTGTTCCGTGATAATGACATTTTACGGTTGATTTCGGACCTGGCTTTGGACCGTCTCCTTCAGTGATGATTTCATACTGCAGCCCGCTTGGCAGCTGTACCACAGTTTCTCTTTTTCCGTATTCAGCCATATATTCCTGACCATCTTTCAGATTTTTTTCAGCCAATTCTTTCTTTTTCTTAAATAACAGATCTGCTACTCCCATGATTTTTTTTACAAAGATAAGGATTAATAGTTTGAAGCGGTAAGCTGGAAACCAGAAGTCCGATTGTAAAGTATAGAATATTGAAAGACACTACAAAACACTCATCGTCTTATATCAAACTTTCATCACACTTAATCGCTTCGGTTTACAGCACAAAGAACATTAAAGATTGTTTAATATTCTCTTAACGTAGAATTAAAAACTTGGCGTTATCATTGAATTTTAAAATATATGCCGAATCCACTAAAATATAATAAGAACTTTGAAAAAATCAGTTATGAAGAAAAACAACTCCTTGGGGAAGCTAAAAAGAGCATTGCGGATTTTGTAGAATACTCATCTACGATCAGCGATGTCAATTATGCTACAAGAAATGCACATGCGAAAACTTATGCTGTTTTGAAAGGTGAGTTCATCATCAATAAAGACATTCCAGAAGATTTAAAGTATGTTTTTGACAGTGAAAAGTACGAAATTATTGCAAGACTGTCTAATGCTCATTTAAAAATAAATAAAAGCAAGAAAGATATTCCGGCGTACGGTTTTTCGATTAAAATAAAAGATGAATCGGGAAGAACGATTTCCAATTATCCTTTGGTGAATTTTCCTCTGTTTCCTATAAATTCTGTATCTGTGTTTCTTAAACTTTTTATCTCGTTAAATCGTTTTTTTCTGAAAAAATGGAGCAATTGGTTCTTGATTTTAAAGCAGATTTACAAAATCATTCCTTCAACTATGAATCCTTCGTTCATGAAAAATGTATGGAAATTTGTTTTAAACAAAAATAATTTCATACTTTCTTTTGACTATCATTCTGTTGGAGCATATCGTTTTGACGATAAAATGATTAAAATTAAAATCAGTCCGCGAAATGTTCATAAAAATTTCGGGAAAAGATCTAAAGTAAAACAGTCCATAGAAAATTATTGTATTGCTAACGATTATCTCGCAGATGTATTCATTCAGTTATGTTATGATTTAAAAGACCAGCCCATCAACAAGCTTAATGTGGAATGGAAAAATTCACCATTCATTAAAATAGGAGAAATTAAAATTGAAAAGAATTCTTTACTCAATCCAAAAGGTTGTGAAAACGAACTTTTGTCTTTCAATCCTTTTGAAAGTGCAGAAATTTTTCAGCCGGTCGGAAAGATTCAGAAGTTGAGAGATGAAGCGTATAAAGTTTCGCTACAGACGAGAAAGAAGATTAATAAGCTTTTGAAGTATAAATGAGGTTGATCGTTGTTGGTTGATCGTTGTTGGTTGATGGTTGTTACAATTTTTCAATAGTGAATTTTGCTTCGCAAGTCAACTGTGCGTTTTAAATTCTTAAAACTAAGTCAAAAATTTAGAAATAAAAAAGGCTTTACGATTTGTAAAGCCTTTCCTATATTAATTTTCTTCTAATTTTTCTTTTTCCTCGTCATCTTTCTTGTCAGGAAACATAATGGATACCAATACCGAAAGTACCAATACACCACCTACAATCCCTAATGAAATTGGCGATGGAATGTGAATCCAAGGAGCGATAAGCATTTTTACTCCGATGAAAGCCAAAATAATTGCCAATCCGTAAGGAAGTTTGCTGAACATGTGAATGAAGTTCGCCAAAAGGAAATACAAAGATCTTAATCCTAAAATCGCAAAAATATTGGATGTATAAAGAATGAACGGGTCATTCGAGATAGCAAAAATCGCAGGAATTGAATCTACGGCAAAAAGAACATCTGTAAACTCGATTACTCCAACAACAACCAATAACGGTGTTGCCATTTTAATTCCGTTCTGTACTGTGAAGAACTTATCGCCGTCGTAATTATCTGAAACTTTCCAGAAGCTTTTGATCAGTTTTGCTCCGGCTGTATTGCTGTAATCTTCGTCGTCATCGTCATCTCCGTCTCCCCATGATTTAATTCCGGCATACACAAGAAACAACCCGAAAAGAGTCATTACCACATTAATTCTCACAGGATGTCCGAAAATATTCATTTCAGGCAAATAGGTTAAATTAATCAATTCAACTCCGGCAAAAATAAAGATCGCCCTGAAAATCAAAGCTCCGATAATTCCCCAGAATAACACTTTATGATGTAAGAATTTCGGTACTTTAAAGAATCCGAAAACCAGGATAAATACGAAAAGATTATCAACTGATAGTGCTTTCTCAATCCAATAGGCCGCTTGATATTGCGTAAATTTTTCTACCGCCAAAGCATGGCCTTCAGCCTGATTGAAAACCCAATACACAACCCCGGAAAAAACCATTGACAGCGAGATCCATACAATTGACCAGATTGTAGCTTCTTTGGAAGAAACCTCATGACTTTTCTTGTTGAAAACGCCTAAATCGAGAAGTAACATGATGACAACTGTTACCGCAAATCCCCACACCAAACCAGGGTGCAGTTCTAAAATACTTTGATGTTGTTCCACTTTAGTTTTTGTTTATTACATGATAAAAGCAATAGTTGTAAATATACAGCTATTGCTTATTTATTGTTGTCTAAAATACTAATATTTAAGACATATTTTTCAAGTTCTTACAAATATTTTTGCTGAACCGTCTGTACCGTCTGTTCTAATTTTTTATCTGAAGTAGGATCACCGATGGCGTTGAATTTCCATTCTCCGTTTCTTTTGTAGAAAACCCCCATCACCATTGAAACATGACCGCTGAAAGATTTATCGTTAGCAATATCATATTTAGCGAAAACCTCTCTTACGTTTGTCGGAGTTCCTTCATAAATTCTGATCGATGCAAAAGGAATCGTTCCGAAATCCTGACCTCTGTAGCTGTGCAAAACCATTGCAACGTGCTCAACTGCAGGATCTAAATTAGCAAAATCTACTGTAATTACCTCATTATCCAATCCGTCGTCGCCGTTTACGTCACCTGTCAAATCATCACCGCTGTGTTTTACAGCACCATTTCTGGATTTTAGGTTTCCAAAATAGATTACTTCCGTTGCATTTTTATTTGAATCATATAAAATACAGCTTCCGTCTAAATCTACTGCTTCTTTTGAAGTTCCGCCGAAAAAGCTTTTCTTTTCGATTGCTCCCCAGTTAATTCCTACGCAAGCTTGGGAAAGTGTTGTTCCGTTTTCTTTTGTAAGGTTTATTCTTTGTCCTTTTTGTAAGTTAATAGCCATTATTATATTTTGTTTTTGTTATTTTTGAATCTTTGTGTCTATTTTAAACGCAAAGAACGCAAAGATTTTTTTTAAAATTTGTTCTGCATATTTTTCGTTCGCAAAGGCGTTTCACTCAGCAAAGGGAAATTGCATACTTAAATATTTTTTACTCTAATTTAAAAGAATGATTGTAAAATTTACATTTCACAATTGACCATTCACTTTTCTAATTATTTATATTCAAATTAAGCATTGCCCGAAGAATGTTTGTCTCTTCGTTCACATCAAATATTTTGCTCATAATATCAATACTTTCGAGGTTTCTGAGATAATCTTTTAAAACCGATTCGACATCTTCAGAAAGTGTTTTCTTTTTAATATCCATGGTTTCCGTAAGATCTTCGTTCTTCCTTTTCAGCTGATTGATAATTGATATCTGATTCGATTCGTTTTCATTGGTATTTAATGATTCTAAATCTTCATCATCAATCAGATACATTTTCTTTTCTTCTACATTGAAAACAAAATGCTCGTCTGACTGAAAAATTTTAAACAATTCATACTCATCTCTTTCAACACGATAACCGCAGACAAAACGAACTTTAAAATTCTGAATATTAAGTTTCCCCAACAGCTTTCTTTCAATACAGTAATCCTGATATTGATAAAAAGGAACAGAATTAGGCTTCAGCTTGTCTTCATCAAAATCTGTTCTATAGAATTCTGCTGCATATTTCTTATGAAAATACAACACATCATTCCAGTTCAACATCGCTCTGTCTTCTGTAAGATCTTTATACAGATTTCTCAGATGTTCAGAAAAAATTCCGCTGTATATTTTTCTGTCGGTTTCAAAACTGTCGTTCTTTTTTTCTTCAAAAGACGAAATATATCGGTTGTTAATATTAATTTCGTTGATGACCGCCAACAAATCGTTTTCCTTTTTCTTTTTGATTTTGGTCAACAATTCAATGAGACTGTCGGTGTATTGAAGATGAAAAAGTTCAAGTTTATTGTAATCTAATGTCTGATTTTCATTAAATAAATTATGGATGATATCTGTTTTGATATAAATCGCAATGATATCAACATTTTCAAAGAAATTAGCCAGAAGTTTAAGCCTTGTTAATCTTCTTTTGCTTTGAGACATTATGATGGCAACCTCCTCATTCACCTTTTTACCTTCTTATTAACCTCTGATGTTTGCTTTTAATTCGTGTTCCAGACTCTGAAGATCCTGATCCAGTTTTCTTCTGCTTTCTGTACCTTGTTTCTGAATCTGTTTTACTTCATTCAATGTATTAATCAACATAGCAGTCGTTTCTTTCAACGTTTCAGCCGAAACAATAGTCTGTTCGTTTGCTCTCGCCACATTTCTTGAATTTTGACCTAAACGTTCTGCATTTTTCTTCAAAATATCTTCCGTAGTTTGAGAAACTCTCTGCTGAATTTCGATATTCTGCTGTTGTCTGTGCATGGCAACTGCTAAAGAGAGCTGGTTTTTCCAAACCGGCAAAGTCGTTGTAAGAATCGTCTGCGCTTTTTCAGCAATCGAAACGTTGTTATTCTGCACCAATCTGATTTGCGGAAGAGACTGCATCATAATCAAACGAACAACTTTTAAATCTGCCAATCTTCTGTCTAATCTGTTGATAAAATCTCTTTTATCAGCGATTTGATAATCGGCAAAATTCTGAACATTAGCTTCCATATGAGCTAATTCCTGAGCGGCTTTTTCCATTCTTAAATTTCCGGCAATTACCAGATCTTCAATTGCTTTAATGGAATTCACATTGCTATCGAAAATTGTCTGCAAAACGGCATTATCTTTCGTTGAAGTAATAATTCCGGCATTTACCTTATGTGAAATCTGGTCGATATTGCTCGTAATTTTATCGTATTTAGCGAAAAGATTATCAACCTGAGTCAGCATTTTTTTCATAAAAGGAATTTTGCTTAAAAAACCTTTTACACCACCGTTGTTGATTTCATCTACGTCAACGTAATTTAATTCAATCAGTAAGTTGTTGATTAACTCTCCTACTTCACCTGAATTTGAACGTCTCACGTTAGATAAGAAACTGTCACTCTGATTGGCAAGCGTTTTCTGTAATTCGGAACCGAAATTTACAATCGATCCCGGATTGGTTTCGTCAATGGAATTCGCAACCAGTTCGTATTTCGCGCGGTCTGCATCCTGAATCTGACTTAAATTTACGTTTCCGTCACGATCCATGAGAACGGCAGGCGCTGCAGGATCCGACTGCAATGATTGGCTCATTGAAGGTGTCGGATCGAAACTTTTTAATGGCTCAATTGATCCCAGTGGATCATTCGGGTTATTCTGCTGATTATCCATACTGCTGATTATTGATACATTGATACAAATTTCTCAAGCCCTTCTCTTTGTCCGCTTCCTACCGCTTCAAATTTCCATTCACCATTTCTGTTGTAGATTCTTCCGAATTCTACAGCAGTTTCGATTGAGAAGTCTTCATCCAATTCATACTTCAAAATCTCTTCGTTCGTATCTGTATTGAAAATTCTAATGAAAGAATTTCTTACCTGTCCGAAATTCTGTCTTCTCGCATCGGCATCGTGAATCGTTACAACTACTGAAATTTCTTTAACGGCTGCATCAATTTTAGTTAAATCAATTTTAATCTGCTCATCATCACCATCACCGTCACCTGTAAGGTTATCACCAGAGTGAATCACAGCTTTATCCGGAGACTCAAGATTGTTGTAAAAAATAAAGTGACTATCTGAAACCAGTCTTTTGTTATCACCCAATAAAAATAGTGATGCATCAAGATCGAAAGCACCTCCTGTTGATGTATTATTGATATCCCATCCTAAACCAACAGTGAATTTTGGTGCGTTTATATTTTCTCTTTGTCCTTTCTGTAAGTTAATTGCCATAATAGATTTCTGTTTGTGTTAAAGTGTTTATGTTATTTTCGTATTCTTTTATTAAATGATAATTGTTGCTGATTGCAAGCTCAATTAAATCATCAGTATGCTGTTTTTTTACATTTGAAGTAAGATACTCAAAATTTTCGGAATTTAAGCCTAAAATATACTTTACAATTCTCGTATTAAACTGAAAACTTTCTTTAGACATCACTTCCACCACATCCTGAACATTTTTCACTGTATAATAATTGAAAAAGTTCTCAATCTTGGGATCAATTTCCATATTAATCAATTCAGCGTAATACATGAAAAGAAAATCAGCATTTACTGAGTATTGATTGAGAATTTTATTCACCGTATATTCGTGGCTTCCTGTAATTTTAATGTCATCGATAAAAATACAGAGTTTTCCTCTTAAAAAATCTTTATCCAGATAGTAAGTATCGTTCGCAATCAGATTTTTACGGTCTTCAAAGCTTAAAGTTCCGTAATCTGTTGTGTACGTATGATTTCTGTTAATTTTTGAAATGATACTCGACTTTTTTCCTTTCTGAAAAAGATAAAAATCAAGATGTTTTTTAAAATAAAAACATAGAAAATTAGAAGCTGTCGGAATTGCCATATATGGACTTGGCAACACAACAATCTCTTTGTCTGTATCTAAAATTTCGGAATGTTGGCCAATAAATCCTTCGAAAAGTTCCTTAGCAAACTTTTCAGCATAAAATTTATCTCCATATTTAAAATAGCTGTATTCTTCCGGAGAGAATGTAAATTCTTCGGCAGAATCTATTTTGTGTAAGCTGTATCTTTTATTCATATTCAAATTTTGTGTTTTATTAAATGTGCGCTGAATCCAAAATCTTTTGCACCTTTGTAATCAGCAATCGGATTATCACCGATATGCAAAATCTTCTCCAATTTTAAATCTTTGTTTTCCACCGAATTTTTCACCTCCTGAAAAATCATCGGATTAGGTTTTGAGCAATTAATTTCATCAGAATAAATATGGAAATCGATATATTGATCAAGATTTTCATTGGTCAGAAACTTTCGCATCGTTGTTCCTTTAATGAAACCTGTATTACTGAGAATATTGATTGTTTTTCCCTGACTTTTAATTTCATCAAAAAACTGATGTAAATTTTCAAAAATCACAACAGGTTTATATTCCAAAAATAAATTTTCACTTTTCTGGTAAAAATCACTTAAAACTTCTCTATTTAACTGTTTCAAATCAACATTTAACGCTCCTAAAATCAACAAATAAATCTCGAAAGTGTCAACATTTCCGCCAATTACCTCATTGATATTATTACAAAGATCATCATAATATTTTACCGTTTTCGTAACTTCATCTATCGGTTTTTTCACATCAAAAAATGAAGAGAAAAGCTCAACTCTTTTTGCTTTGAATTCGGGATGAGATTTGATGAGAGTAAGCCAAAGATCAAAAGAAAAATGATCATGGTTCTGAATGTCGATATCTGTTTTCAAAATAATTTAAGTTAATAGATCTAGCTTCTATTGAAAAAGATTTGTTTAAATGTTACGCTATTTTTAATCATCATTTTGTGTTTTAAAATCAATTAATCTCAAAGATAAAATTTTTCATCCAATCTTGATTTTTTTTAAGATTTTTTAAGATTTTTATGAAAGACGAAACAAGCAGTATTTTTACTTTGAAAAATAGTATAACCTCACAAAAGTGTTGTAAATTTATTTTGTATAATTATTTAAATTATTGGGATAACAAATCATTTGTGAATTTTGCTTTCGCAGATTTTGCGGATTGCGCAGGTTTTCTTTGCCACGAATTATACGAATTTTCACGAATATCTAACAAAAATTTATTTTCCCACAGATTGCACGGATTTCACAGATGTTTGTGTTATATTTTAACCTTCAAACTTCAAGAGACTTGCTTTCTCACGGATCTTGTAATTTTTTTGAGATTGCTTCGTTGCTTCGCTCCTCGCAATGACATACAACACACTAAAACTCTACAACTCTACAATTCTCAAACACTCTCACTCTTCTACTTCTCTGGCATTACTTTGTACGTCGGGTCTTCCTGAATGTTTACTTCAATGACGGCTTCGGCATTTTTCAACATTTTAATGGAATCTTCGCTGAGATGTTTTAAATGAAGTTTTTTATTGAGCTGACTGTATTTTTTTGATAATTTGTCTACAGCATCGATGGCACTCATATCTACAATTCGGCTTTCTTTGAAATCTATTATGACGTCGTTTGGATCATTTATCGGATCGAATTTATCTGTAAATACTGTAACAGAACCAAAGAATAATGGCCCGGAAATTTCGTAATATTTAATACCATTTTCATCAATATACTTTCTTGCACGAATCCTTTTCGCATTATCCCAGGCAAAAACCAATGCTGAAATAATCACTCAACCAAAACAGCTAACGCTAAATTGTGAAGGACAATCGTAATTAAAGCTACCGTAATTCCGACAAAAATATCTGATTTCGGCATTTTATTGACAATTCGAATCGAAACCCACTGAAAAGTGGAAATTGCAACCATCATCATGACCCCAACCAAAGCCGCCATTGGAATTTTTTCGATAAAAGGCGCTCCGACTAAAATGATGATTAAAATTGTAATGGATGCAATAATTCCGGAAAGTCTGGCTCTTGAACCGGCATTCAGATTAACCAAAGTTTGGGCAACCATCGCACACCCACCCATTCCGCCGAAGAAACCGTTCGTAATATTGGCTAAGCCTTGAGCAATAGATTCTTTATTGGCACTTCCTTTTGAGTTTGTGATTTCATCAACCATTGATAAGGTTAATAAAGATTCTATTAATCCGACTCCCGCCATAATTAAGGCGTAAGGAAAAATAATCTGTAAAGTTTCTAATGAAAAAGGAATGCTTGGAATATGAAAACCTGGTAAGCTTCCGCTGATGTGAGCAATGTCTGCAACCGTTTTCGTATTAATACCAAAACCTACAACGACTCCGAAGACTATTAAAATTGCGACCAAAGATGCCGGAACTACTTTTGTGATTTTTGGGAAAAAGTAAACAATGACGATCGTGAATGCGGTAAGTCCTGCCATTATATATAAGGAAGAACCTTGCAACCAGCTCGTCATTCCACTAGCATCCGTAATTTTAAATTGTTCGACCTGTGCCATAAAAATAATGACTGCCAAACCATTCAGGAAACCATACATGACTGGTTGGGGAATTAATCTTACGAATTTTCCGAGTTTAAAAGCTCCGACCAATATCTGAAAAACACCCGCAAGAAGAACAGTTGCGAAGAGATATTCTACACCGTGAGTTTTTATCAAAGCAATTAAAACAACAATCGTCGCCCCTGCTCCACCGGAAACCATACCGGGACGTCCGCCAAAAATTGCGGTGACCAAACCCATCATGAAGGCTGCATATAAGCCAATGAGAGGAGAAAGTCCGGCAAGGATAGCAAACGAAAGTGACTCGGGAATCATTGTCATTGCAACAGTAAGCCCCGCTAAAATTTCGTTTTTATAATTGATTTTCTTAGAGAAGTCGAATAGAGATGATGACTGCATATTTACAATTATTACATTGATAAGAAAAATATAAATTAATTATCAAAATAAAATAAAGTTCATTTATAAACAAATATTAGTCTTTAAGTTATTCAACTTTAATCTTATTTTTTCTATGAGCAAAAATACCATTTACGATTTACTTATTCGTTAACTGAGTAAAATTTTAGATCTTAACCAAATTGTATGTCATTGAGAATCTACAACAAACCCAAACTATGAGTTATTATTTTCTTTTATTAGACATATTTTAACAGTCTGTTTTCAAAATAAATTAAATATTATTAACATTAATCAAAAGCTTTTATAGTGATTTATTCATTATTTTTTTTTACTTTTGAAACATAGATAAGGTAAATATTAACACTTATTTCAATTAGAGTAAAAATATTATGTTAAATAATTGATTATTATGTTAAATAGGTTTTAAGTACATTGTAAACCTCGTTAAATATATATTAAATCACAGTTTTGAGCATTAATATAAAATTAAGCCACAAATTGAGACAATAACTAAAACCAAAAAAACTTATCTAGCCACCCAATCACAAAAACACAAATTGCTGAAAATCATATTTTTACAGTTAATAAACAATTTAACCTTGTAAAGTAGTGAGACAGCTGAACTTTGAGCATTTCAAAAATAAAAAGAAATAGTTCCCAATATATTTCTTTTTCGGTCCTGCCATCTTCTCTTTACTACATTAAATGCGATTAATTTAAAAATAAGTTATTATTAGTAAATGTTATACAAAAATATACATATAGGAAAGTACATCAAAGAAATGGTAGATCATAAACAAATACCTATTGAAAGAATCTGCAATTTTCTTGGTAAAGATGAAGAATTTATTGAAAATGTATATGAAAGTCAGTCTGTAGAAACTGATATTTTATTGCGATGGAGTAAATTGCTTGAATATGACTTTTTCAGATTGTACAGCTCGCATCTGATATTGTACGCACCACCGGCTGCAGTAAACAAAAGCAATACCCCAAAGAGCGATGCTACCCCACAATTCAGAAAAAACATCTATACGCAGGAAATCAAAGATTTTATCCTAAACAGAATTGAATCCGGGGAAATGTCTCAGGCAGAAGTGATCAAAGAATACTCAATCCCAAAAAGCACTTTACACCGTTGGATCCAAAAGAAAAGATAACCACCAAAACATTTATATTTATGAGACCGAATTACAACCGAATTTATCAGGATCTCCTGAAAATGAACCATCCTGAAAAGCTGGAATGCCCAAAAGTGCGCGAACAGCTGGAAAAACTAGACTCAACAGAAGAAATTCTAAAACTGAATGAACGTCTTTTTAAACAATCCAAAGAAACAGCAAAAACCAATCAACAGCTTAAAACGTATGACAAAAAAACCATGCTGAAGCTTTTAAACTATCAGAAAAAGCATGATTTATCGACAAGTTTTATGTCTAGAAAGTATAACATCAGCCGAACTACTTTTTCTAAATGGAAAAAAATTCTTGAAGAAGAGATGACCGAAACATCAAAAAGATAACAAAAAAAATACTACGCAATCGCGTAGTATTTTCTTTAATAAATTAATCTTTCTTTAGAACATCTTTTATCCCGTCAAGGCCTTCACTGAACTGAGCCAATAAAGCAATTACCTGTGTCATCCGGTCATTTTCACCTAACCCTTTTATCATCTTATTTTTAACGAATGTTCTCTTGATTTCTTCCCAACGATGGCTCTCATCTTCTGAAATCAGGCTCATTAATTCTTTTAATTTAAGCATATTTGATTCTGCACCGGTTGTCAAGGTCTGAGATTCGTTCTGATAATGATTCAAAACAATCTGAGTAACTTCTTCATCTTTCAAAATCGGTTGAATTTGCGCAATCAGCGTATTCATATTTCGGTAGGAACCCTGCAGCTTGAACGGAGGTTCATTTCTGTACTCATCGGACATTGCGGCGGAAGCGATATATTGTTTATTGACTTTCAGAACAACATCTCTTACCTTCAATGCATTTTCAAGCACTTTTCTGAAGTCTGAAATTTCGTTTGAACTGAAGTTTCCTGACAAATCCACATTCGGCGAATCAGATTGAATGCTGTCATAAAGATTGTAAAGATTTTCCATCCCGAATTGAGTCAATCGGGTAAGGTAGTCGTTTGACATCAAAGCATTTTCAATCAAACTCAAATCGAACAATTCTGTTTTACTACCTGAAATTTCACCTAAATTATACGTGTCGGAACGGTTCGCCAACATATCCGGAATTCTGAATTTCTCGCCACTTTCCGTATATGGATTTCCGGCCATCACCAAGCAGAATCTTTTTGATCTTAAATCATAAGTTTTGCTTTCGCCATTATAAATTCCTTCAATTTTTCGCTGTCCGTCGGCTAAAGAAATAAATTTCTGTAAAAATTCAGGATTACAATGCTGAATATCATCAAGATATAACATTACATTATCTCCCATTTCCAAAGCCAAATTCAGCTTTTCCAATTCCTGTTTTGCTCCTGCATTTTTAGCTTCGTTCGGATCTGTCGAAACAATATCATGACCGATTGACGGACCGTTAATTTTCATAAAAACCAATCCCATTCGGTCTGCCATATATTCCATTAACGTCGTTTTTCCGTAACCCGGAGGCGAGACTAAAAGTAACATTCCCATTCTATCGGTACGTTTGTCGTTTCCTACTGTACCTAATTGTTTTGCTAAATTAGCTCCGATTAAAGGAAAATACACATCATTAATCAATCTGTTTCTTACAAACGAACTTAAAACCTGAGATTTGAAAGTCTCGATTTTCAGGGCTTTCTTTTTATCATTCACCCATTTCGCTTTGAGTTCCTGAAGCTGTATATATTTTGGAACAATCACTTCATTGAAATGAGATAATCGTGAACTGAATTCATAATAATTTAAAGCATAGTCGACATCTTTTTCTAGCGATTTCAATTCTTTTAAAACCGTTTCATAAGCAATATGAAGAATATTTTTAGCATCAAAATTCTTCGTTACAAAAAATACGGCTGCTTCTTTTTTAATATCATCTTCAAAGTTTGATTCTGAATTAAATAAGAACGCATTCAAAGCACTTTCAGCAATAGAAAAACAAGCTGCAGGATATTGTTTCAGAGCATTTAACTGGTCGGTAAATTCTAAATCTTTCCCTTTTTCCTTTAAATCTTTTAAAAATGATTCATACAATAAGCCTGCTCTTTCTGAAACCAAAAATGCTGATTTATTTTCTCTTTTCAGATAAATGGCGACATTGAAATAATTTATGTCAGCAAAAAGATGATTATTCTGAACAAAAAATTTTATTTCATTCGATAATTCTTCATTTAAATATTGAAAACCTTCATCTGTTGCAAAAGATTTTGAAATCAAATTCGCTGCTTCAAACTGCTTCTGATAATATTCTTTTCTGTCTTGATTTAAAAAATACCAGAATAATTGCGCCAAAGCTCTTTCTTTCGGTGTAAACTGCATCAAACCCAATTCATTGTGCATCTGTTGAAGTTTTGATACAATCGTTAACGCATCTTCATCATGAATTCCTTTTACCAAACCTTCTCCAAAATGCTCCGTCATAAATTGCTGAATAGCATTTCGGTTTTGTTCTTCAGTATTGATATTTTTATTATTTGAAAAGACATTCCACGCTAAATATTCAAAACGTTTTACATTTTGATTTTCAGAAATATATTCCTGATTCCAGACTTCTTTGTAATCTGAAATCGTTTCAAAATTTAACGGCTCATAAAATGCAGTTCCCGTCAAATGATAATAATACTGCGCATTTCTCATTACCAAAGTCAGGTCTAATTTCTGATGGTTGACCGCGAATTTATAATCGCCCAAAGCAATCACATTGTCTCCGTCTGCATAAATTTCCTTTTTATCTTTAAGCTTTCTGACCGATTCCTGCTGTGAGGTTTTCAGTAAAGTCTGAATTTCTTCCGCTTTTGCAGAATCTTCCATTTCCATCAACTGTCGGGAAATATCACGGACTTTTTCAACCATTAAATCAGTCGCAAAATAGCCGTTAATTTCATTTTCAGAATCGAAAGATTCAGATTTTATCTGAACAGATTTTAAAATTCGCTGTGCAGAATCGTATAAACTTTGAGTACGTTTATTTCTGGATTCCGTTAACTGAACCCTTTTATTTTGGAAATGACCATAAACTTCTTCCCTTTTTTCGCCGATATTCTGAATAAACTCATCGAAATCAACAAATTTCGTCTCCATTTCTTCCAGCTGAATAGAAAGTTTAGTCAGATATTCATCACATTTTTCTGGGGTTTGAGACAGCTCGAGAAAATTAATTACCGATTGATCAAACAACGTCATTTGCGCCTGAAAATCGGCAGACAATTCTTTGCCAGAAATCTCTCGTTTTCTTTTTGAAAGTTCTAATCGCTCCTGATTTAATCTGGCAAAAATAACCGAAATATTTTCAATAATCTGGGTAGATTGTGAGGTGTCTTCAATTTTTAAATTATTGACAATATCCACCAAAAGTTCAAGCTGTCCTGACAAATTATTGATTTCTTCTTCAATCGTTTTGGCATCAATTGCTTTCTGTAAATTGATAATATTTTCAGAAATCTTTTGCGCTCTGTTTTGATAAGGAAGCAACGCATCGTCCTGAAGCAGGAAGTTTACACACGCATTGGAAAGTTCTTCCGACCTTTCAGCCAGTGACTTTTCTAAAGAATCAAGAATAGCGACATCTACATATTTCAAATCTCTTGCTCCGGTAATTTCGCCACGCAAAGCCCTGATTTGGGAAAGCATATCGATGTATTCCGTCAGTTGAGAATAGTTGATTCTTTTGGTTTCATCTAAAATTTTCTCGCAGGCAACCTTGATTTTTTCAACGGCTTCACTCGTATTTTTCTTCTGTTCGACAACTTTTTCATATTCATTGATTGCAGAATGAGCGATACTTCTGATTTCTTTTAAAGGCTGGTCGAGATTTTCAACCTCATCATCACCAAGAAAATAATACGCATCTAAAATGGTTGTGGAAAGCTTAACAATATCGTCGTACAGCCCGCTGTAAGAATCTTTTTTATTCAAAAGTGTAATCAGCTCCTGACTTTCTGCCATCACTCTTACAATATCTTTGTTCCCGATTTTGTAAAGCAGCGTGTCTGATTTTTCTGTATTCGGCAACAATTCTTTTGAATATGGAGTCTGCCAAATTTGAGCTAAATGATGTTTGGTTGTCTCAACACTCTCTCTTAAATAGATAAGCTTCCCGTCGTTTAAAACTGAATATCCGCTGCAACGAATCGGTGTCTCAATCGTTTGGGTAATAATATTATACGAAATCAGCTGATAATTATTTGTTTTATCATCGTAGAAAACATACATGAAATTTTCACCATTCGGCTCTTGAATTGTTTTCAGATAATGAAGTCGATTGATATCCTGAGAAATTACTTTTAAACCACCCGTCTGCAAAGCATAACCGTTTGAGAACAAAACACCCTGATTTTCCGGAAGCAAAACTGCTGAATGTTTTAAAGTATCAACTCTCGAAACCGTCTTTTCTTTATGATTGTAAATGAAATATCTTTCCGTTTCCTGATACGGTTTAATTTTAAACAAAACCAAATTATCCAGGTCACAAAAATGAATTTCCGCATCATCAAGATTCTGGTCTTTATGAATAACATCTTCAGAATAAATTCCTTTTCCGGTATCGGTATTATCTTCGATTTTTATAGTTAAATCTCCACCAATGGATTCTACAAAAACTTTATCTGCCAAAGAAACGTGCGGGAATTTCCCGCTTCGCTGCATATCTCTGGTTGCTTTCGTCCATGCAAAACCATGTTGCGGAGGATATGTCACTTCAGAAGCACTTCTGGAATCAACGTATGTTAATTCATTCTCTTTAATCAACCATTTAAATGCTTTGATATCGGAAGTACTTTCAGACAATTGGAAAACCATGTACAAATAGTTTTCAGTAAAATGAAAGCGTGCAAAAAATGTATTTCTGTAATATTTATACAGATTTTTGAACTCGTCAATAAAGATTTCATCTCCGATTAAAGAAGAATCCTGCGGTTCAAAACGGTCGTTATTGATTTTATAGATCGAAAAAACATCAGTGATATTAATCTCCGTCTGCAAACCCAAATGCGCATTGGAACCGAAGATCAAAGTATCTTTCAGTGAAAAAATATCTTTGGCAACACAATTGTGCTCCGTAGAAATTCTTTCATTGGCGATGAGTGAAAAGTCGACTCCTCCAAAAATCTCTTTACGGCTTTCGTTCAGCTTCTGAAGCCGTTGAATGAGGTCGTTTTTCTGCTCATTCAGGCGGTTCTGTATGATTTCGTATGTCCCTGAATTTAATTGCTCTGACATATTTTGAGATGTTAGATGTTATTCTTTGAGACGATTTGTTTTTAACGCAAAGTCCGCAAAGATTTTTTTTAAAATATTGTGTATATTTTTCGTTCGCAAAGGCGTTTGACTCAGCAAAGGCTTTGACTAAGTTTTGGCTAAAGCCGAATGAATTGATTTTTTATTTAAACGGGCTAAAGCCCGTTTCTATTGAATTACTTATTCAATCAAATACCTTTAGAAAAAAACTCTCAAAATATCATTGAAAATTATACAATGAGAGCTTTAACAATATAATATGGTTTTTGTTTTTTCAAATTCCCCTATTTATTGATAGGATTTTATCCTATCCTTTAGAAAATCGTCCTTTCAGGACTCTTGAAAATTTCCGGTTTATCTGATTGGCTTTTGATCGATGCCCAAATTTCTTGCCATATCCATTGCTCGGTCGAGAAGTCCTCTTTCCTGCTGGTTAGCAACATTATTCAGTTTAAAAATAAGACTTGCAATACTCATATTTTTGATATCTTCGGAAGAAATATTGTATTTCTCAACCATTCCCATTACTTTTTCGATAATGTTTTCACCGTCACCTAAAAGGTTTTCTTTGACCAATGTTGCGTTTTCGCTGTGACTGATAAATTTATCTAATCCTTTTCCTGCAGAAACCTGACGAATCACGTTATCAAAAAACGTATTATCTCCACCTACGATATCAATTTTTG
The DNA here is from genome assembly GCF_051011795.1 of Chryseobacterium sp. RLHN22. NCBI lineage: Bacteria > Pseudomonadati > Bacteroidota > Flavobacteriia > Flavobacteriales > Weeksellaceae > Chryseobacterium > Chryseobacterium sp. RLHN22. The sequence goes on along the minus strand of NZ_JBPCHW010000002.1, from coordinate 301,941 downwards.
CAGATTTGAATGCTTCTGCTAAAACTCCGGCTTGAGCCTGTGCAATATCTTTCTGGATTGAAATTTGAGCCAATTCCACTTCTTTTTCTTTCGCCAAAGTCAATCGGAACTCTTCATGGTCTTTTCCTGCGTCATTCAGCTTTTTCATTGCTTCTGCTTTTTCGGTAATTCCTGCCGCTTCTGCCAAAGCTTTTTCTTTGATGACTTCCGCCTGGGCAATTCCTTCTTTCTTCACAGCATCCGCTTTTTTCTCGATAACAACCGCTTCCACAATTCCCTGTCTTTCTGCTGCATCAGCTTTTGCATGAAGAACCTGAGCTTCAGACAAACCAACTGTTGCTTCTTCTTTTGCTTTTGCATCAGCAATGATTTTACGTGCTTCAGCTTCTTTTTCAGCAGCATCTCTTTTTGCCTGAGCTTCGATAACGTATTTCTGAGCGTCTTTTTCAGCAGCTAATTTTCGCGCTTCTGCTGCTTTTGTTTCCTGAATCAATTTCTTTTCAGCTTCCTGAGTTGCCAAAGTGATTTCCACCTGCTTTGTTCTGTCTGCCGTTTTGAAAGCTTCCAGATCTTTGATCACCTGCTGCTCTTCAACAACCGTTTTTTCCATCGTTAAACGCTCACGGATTGCATCCTGAATATTTTTCTTTTCTAATTCAATTGCTTTTTCTTTTTCAATCTGAGCCAAAGAAACAATTCTTTCTCTTTCGGTGGCTTCTAACATTTTATCTTTCTGTACTCTTTCTGTTTCCACCAAATCAGCACGTTCTTTATTTTTAGCAGCAATAACCACTTGTCTCAACTTATTTTCTTCCGCAATCTGAAGTTTTTCTTCAGTCGCAATACGAACGGTTTCATATTTCAACCTTTCTTCTTCATTTACTTTAAGAATTTCTGCATTTTCACGAGCCTTAATATTGGCAACTTCTCTTTTCTGAGATTCTTCTTTTTCTGCCAATTGCTTTTCCAGTTCTAAAATCGCTTCACGGGCTTCAACATTCTGTTTGGTAATTGTTTTTTCCTCGTCTCTGCGAACCTGATTGGCTTTGATATTTTGTGTCGCCGTTAATTCAGTAATCTTTTTAATACCTTCCGAATCCAAGATATTGTCTTTATCTAAATTCTCGATTTTAGTCTGCTCTAAATAATCAATCGCACAGTCATCTAAAACGTAACCGTTCAGATCTGTTCCGATGATATCCAAAATTTCCTGGCGAAATTCACTTCTTGCTTCGTACAGTTCAATAAATTCAAACTTTTTACCGACCGTTTTTAAAGCTTCCGAAAATTTAGCTTCAAACAATTCTCTTAAAGTATTAATATCCGAAGCTCTCTGACAGCCGATGGTCTGACCAACATTCACGATATCATCCACCGATTTATTAACCCTGATAAAAAAAGCCACCTGAATATCGGCTCTCATATTATCTTTACAGATCAATCCCGCTCTTCCTTCTCTGGCGATTTCCAGTTTTTTAACGGAAATATCCATTGATTCCATTCTGTGAATAACCGGAATTACAATTCCCGCATTGAAGAAAACTTTCGTCCCTCCATAACCTGTTCTCAAAATAACAATTCCCTGAACTGTTTTTTTATACATTGATAAAATCCAGAAAATTAATCCTATGGATGCTATCACAATGACAACAATTCCTACAATTAAAGGTGTATTCATATTTTTATAGTTTATTTATTCTAATTTTTGTGTTTAATTTTTTTAACGTAAAGTCCGCAAAGATTTTTGAAATATTTTTCTGTATATTTTTCGTTCGCAAAGGCGTTTCACTCAGCAAAAGACTCACTTTCCTATTAACTTTACAAGGTATTTTGAGATTCCTACGAAATGACAAACACTTTGTTAAAATTGAAGTTTTATCTATGCTTTAGGTTTAAAATTTAATTTCTTTTGCTACGTAATAATATTTTCTTCCAACTGCCTCATCGACAACATAAACCGTTGTACCGTGCTCGATCATTTCGCCGTCTTTGCTTTTTACCATTAATGTCATTGGATCGCTTCCGATAAAAACTTCGAGGATTCCGATTTTATTACCGTGAATGGTTGATTTCATTCTACCCTGTCTTCCTAAAAAGTCATGTGAAATTTCTCCTTTATGATTGATTTCCCTGAAAAAAGGATTTATTGGTTTTAAAACTACCTTTGTTACCAACATACTTATTAAAAACATTGGAACAACTAGTAAAGCTGAAATCCAGATTTCGAAGGAAGCAAATACTTCGAGATAAATTGAGCCCAACCAGGTAAGAAAGAGTGATATTGTCAGAAAATAGGTAATCGGAACAATATCGAGGTTTAGAAATTTCAAGAACTGAATCCATGCAGAAGGATCATCAGGAATATGAACATGACCATCAGGCGCGCTTGTGTCAATATCTAAATCCGCATCAAGTCCGATATCAATATCCAAACCCGTGATAATCGTAAAAAGCCAATAAATCACCGCCAAAATAAGCAGCACGCTTAAAACGGTGTTGACCGGCGAAAAAGCTGTTGTTAAAAATTCCTGAAAGTTCATATCTGATGTGTTTTTAAATTTTTAATTATTAGCAATAAATATCCATTTTAGATTAAACATCTATTACAAACCAATCTAAATAATAAACTTTTACCGTCAATCATTTTCGATTGTACACAAATATAATAAAATTATTTAAAATTGCAAATATTATTAGCATTTTAATTAAAATTAATCTTACATTTGCAAAAAACATTAGTATTTATGAGTTTTTTCGGAGCTAATATTAAGACAATAAGACAAGCAAAAGGTTTGAGTCAACAGGCATTTGCAGATTTATTTGAATTAAACAGAGGAGTAATCGGAGCTTATGAAGAAGGACGGTCGGAGCCTAAAATATCTACTTTACTTACTGTCGTTCACTATTTTAATCTTGATTTGGATAAATTCTTAACCACTCCCTTAACAGTAGATGATTTAAATAAACCTGAAAATTTTGAAAAGTTTCAACTTTCTTTTAATTCAGACTTACCTTATCAGGAAAATAGTTTTGAAAATAATATTAAATATAATTCACTGCAAAAAACATTAGCAAATATTGATTTAATCTATGAATTCACCGAAGGTTCATTGCTTTTATCAAATTATAGCATTGGAGATTTTTTATTTTTAGTTAAATCAAATATACCTGAAGAAAATCCTGAAACCTTACTTACTACGGAAAATGGGAATCTGAAATACCTTTCTTCAGTTCCGAAAGAATTACGCTCGGAGAAAGAGGTTTATAAAATTGCCGGCTATCTTTCATTCGATCAAAAAAATATCCTTTCCGGTATTTTGGAAAGGATTGAGATTTTAGAGAAAAAGCAAAATAGATGATTCTGCTTTAAGAATTAGTTTAATTTATTTCCCGCAGATTTTGGTGATTGCGTGGATTTCTAAACTGATCTTAAGATTTTAGAAACCTTCAAAAAAATCCAAAACAGCTTTATTAAAAACCTGAGGATTATTGGAAGGCATTTCATGGTCACCACCTTTAAAAATCAGCATTTTTCCTTTTGGAATTTTATCGGCAATTAATTTGGTATGCTTTTCAGGCATCACATCATGTTCTCCAGCCATAACCAAAGTTGGCGCGGTAATTTTCTGCAAAGAATCAGGGTTAATGTTTGGCTCGTTTAAAAGAAGCATTTTCAAACGGTAATTCATATCATTTTCAGAAACCCCATTTGCTTTCATTTCTGCAACCTGCTGATTGAGAATTTTATTGATTTCAGGATCTACAGAAGTTTTGTTGTTGTAAAGTACTGCTCCCATAATTGCCATTTTTTTGACTTTCTCAGGATGTTCCATTCCCAGAATCAGGGCTATATTTCCGCCGTCACTCCAGCCTAAAACATTGACATCTTTAAGATTTAATTGATCTAAAAATACGTTGACATCATCCGCCATTAATTCGTAAGTTAATTTCACATCGTTTGAAGTGGAATTTCCCTGACCACGGCTATCTACAGCAATTACCTGATATTTTTTCGTCAAAACATCCAACTGATTGCTGAAACTCGCCATGGAACTGTTGTTTCCGTGGATTAACAAAAGTGGTTCGCCCTGCCCATACACTTCATAATACAATTTTACTCCATTGACATCCATAAACTTTCCGACTTCTTTATTGTTTCCCAAACTTGGTTTAACATAAGCAGCAGAATTATCAATCAATAAAGACTGTTTTCCTGAGAAAGGCTTCGCATCTGAAATTGACATTTGAGAACCTTTTTCCATAGCATGAGATTGCCATGGCATTAACGAAACATCTTCAAAACCGCCATTCTTTACGGGAATTTCAATTTTATCTTTACCATCCAAAACAAACAATTTAAAATCATCAAGATAATAACTTCCGGTACCCGCAACAGCAACACCTATCACAAGACCCGTTGCTTTTTTATCGATTTTACCTTTCATCTCGTAAGAACTCCACTCTCCTTTTTTATAATACATTCCGGCATCCGGAGTATAGACAGGATCTTTCATCACTTTTCCCTTATTGTTCATTGGCACTGTAGTCAAGACAATCCATGAAGTATTGGAAATTTCGTTGTTGTAGAATATTTTACCCTCCAAAAGAAAGTTTTTACCCTGGTATTTTTCGACATTCACTCCCTGATAAACCTGATACAGCTTTTGCCCGGAAAATTTGGCAAAAACAACAGAGAAGATAAAAACGAATAAGTTTAAAATTAGCTTTAGCATGATTTGATAAGATTTACTATATAGATGACAGCATAAGTTTTCATTTGGTTACAATTTCAAATAGAAAATCTTCATCACCATAAAAGGTTTATTAAATAGCACAAATCTATCAAATAAATTTCACACATTGAGGATAAAATATCTAAGTATCATTAAAAGAATAAAAAAAATCCTCTCAAAAAAATCGAAAGGATTGCAAAGAATAAAAGGTAAAAATCGAGAAAAGAATAATAAAATGTGGGGCAACGTCTCGCCGGAATCGAACCGGATAGCCTTGCCAGAGATACCGGCTTCGCTATTCCTCCCCTTTAAATGGTGACGAAGTAACTTTTCTCTGCGACACTTTTATTTTAAAAACAAGGCAACAACCAAAAAGCGTAATGTCGTGCTCTAACCAACTGAGCTACTTTTCCTATTTTGATTTTGTGTTTTTGAATTGTGGAAAAGACGGGATTGTTCATTGTTCTTATTTATTTTTATTTTTTGTATTCACGAATGCCTTGCATTTCGAACCCGCGACCCCGTCGTGATGAGCGAAGTAACACTATTCTACGGCACTTGTTTTTTATTTTTAAACAGATAAGGTAAAAGGCGAAAAAGGTATTTGTGCTCTTTTCAGAGCGCCGCTCTTACCCGATTTGGGCAGGGAGCCGGCAATTCTACATCTACGAGAGACTTGCGCTTTCTTACGAAAACTTTTGCCCAGTTGGTTTTCAACCCAACCTCACTAGCTCGGTCGCCCGAATTTCGCTACCTTAGGACCGTTATAGTTACGAAGTAACCCTTCTCTACGACACTTATCTGTCAATTTTTTTTAATGAAAAAGAGGCAAAAGACGAGAAAACTCTTTATATAAATCATTTTTTCAGATTTATTCTGGAGTCGAACCAACATCATAAGATTAACCGAAGTAAGTTTTCTCTGACGGCACTCTTTGTTTTTATCAAGGTAAAAATTATAGAATCTTCCGTGCATTTGCTCTATCGTCTGAGCTACTTTTCCTTTCCGAGGGAAAAGGCAGGAATCGAACCTGCGACCCAATGTTTACTCAATCTCGAAGTATGATTCTAAAACGACACTTGATTTTTATGTTTCAATAATGATTTTAAAATCGAGCAATTCCTAAAAAGAGAATTATGTTTCAATGTAAAGTAGAGTAACTCTTTTTTACGACCCTTACTTTTTAGTTTTCCATTGGGTTTTTCTGTATTTTTTCCAGTTTCTCTGAAACTTAATTTCTTTTGAATTAAATGTTTCATAGCCGTGTGGAAAACAATAAGAGCATCCCGAATCGTCTCCATATAAAATTCTGGAAACCTGGACATTTGAAATTTTCTTCGGAAAATCAATGAATCCATATTCATTGATTCCGAAAGCTTGTCTTAATGACTTCAATTTTTTCATAAGTATTGAGTATTTAACCTCAATACAGTGCTTCTTTAAGACATTTTTTATAATAATACATGGTTATTGTTTTTTTGTTAATACAAATTTATTTAGTTAATGCGCATTCTTTTTACGCAATTAATTTTTTTTTAAATTAAAAACCAAGTAACAAGTTATAAGAGTTTTTTGAATGTTGTTCAAATTGGAAGTTTGACGATGGAACTCTAAAGATAACGACATTGGTTAGTTTAAATCGAGCAAAATAGCGAAAAGACTCTGGTTCAAGTGGAAATCGAAGGAATTCTTTTCTTACGGCATCGATTGTTTTTTTAAGTTTTTATGGTTATTGTTTTTTGTTACTGCAAAATTACTATTTTAGTGCGCAATCTTTTCGCGTCGTTTAAAATATTTTCTATTTTTTTTCGTTTTTGAAGCTTTTTGTCATTGCGAGGAGCGAAGCGACGAAGCAATCTCAAAACAGATTCTTCTCTTCATTACATTCCGTTCTGAATGACAAACTAACCGTCAATTAAAGCATTGCTTCTTACTAGCCCCGATTGCAACGACATCCTTTGGTGTAGCAAAGCGGAACAAAAGATATAGTGGAAAGCGGGATTAAGCTTCTCAATTACAGCAATAATTCAGCATAAAAATCATTCATCATTTATCACTTATAATTTATCATTATTAAAGCAGTGCCTTTTACAGCACTACTTTTTTAATCATTTCCACTGCAGATTTTTTGTCTTCCAAAGCATTCAGGACATCGAAAATTTTGTCGGACCAACCTGCGATAAGATATACATCATTTTTTCTGACATCCAACGGTTGTCTTCCGTAACCCGCCAAGTCAAAAATATACAATTTTGCATTCGGGTTGAAACTTTTGTATTGATTCCATGAATTTTCAAAAGAATTTCCACCACCGTTGCTATCCCAAAGCTGAGTGTCGGTGAATAACATTACTTTATCCACTTTTTCACGTCTCTTCAATAGATCTTCGATCACCAAATAACCATTTGTGGAGTAACCCACTTCACCTTCTCTTTTGTAGAATGCATCCACGTTTCTCAAGATACCGCTTTTAGGCATCGGAACTCTCTTCCAAGTGTCTCCAAACATACCTGAAACCACATTTTTGCACTGTGACTGCAACATCATCGACATCAACAAACCAATATCGTACAACAATACTTTAGATTTCGGAGAAACCGGTTGTTGCATCGAACCGGAAACATCTGCCGCGATTACCACTGAAGTGTCGAAGCCAAAACCTTTGATGTTTTTTGCACTCACCATCACCGCATCTTCCAATGCTTCCAAAATTGATGACAAGTAAGGCGAATCAATCGTTTTCAATTCTCTATACGCCGACAAAAATCTGAATGGCAATTGCTTTGAATTTCTTACGGCTTTTTCATCCGACAAATAATTGCACACCTTGTTCATCGCTTCCGGAGAAACGTTGGCTTCCAAAATATTTCTAAGATTTCTCAAAGTCGCCATATAACCCAATTTGTTGCTGAAGATCAGTTCTTCCCATTTGTTTTTGAAAGCTAATTTTCTTTCTGCATCATCGGCAAATTTTGTCTGACCCAACACGGAAAGTTCAACTTCCCAAGTATATGGAGTTTCTAGCGAATCATTTACGATTTTGTTGAAAATTGCCTGTTGATTTTCATCTTTAGCTTTCGGGTGAACCAAAAACAAAGCATCTTTCAAGGTAACTTCCGCTTTTCTGTTGTATTTTGCGAATTGATATTCATCAAATTTGTTGAATGATTTTACCAGACCTTTTTGAATTTGTTTTGAAAGCTTATTCAGTTTTTTCAAGTCTGTTCTTTCGTTTGCCAATTGGTAATATGCCAGCAATTCCGTGATTTCGTCAGCTCTTTGGATGACTCCGTCAACAGTTCTGCTAACCAAATCTGTACCTGAAGTCTGTTTTGCCAATTCGGTTGTCAAAACCAATGGAATCGAACGCAAATACATATCTTTTCTTGCATAAACGGCTAGTTTTGCAACAAATTCAGGGTCGTTTTTCTGAATCAGAGACTGGATTCTCGCCAATCTGTCATTTCCTTTTTCATAGGTTGCGTTTGATAATCCTGTTGTAACAACAGCACTGTACAATTCTTCTGCGGGCGTCATGGTGTAAGCCTTTGCACCTTCGTAGTTCGTTACTACTTTATTCTCTTTTCTTAAAAAATTAAATTTCATGGTTACTGTTTTTAGTTAAACATTTTTGGAGGATTATCGCTTCCTCTCTGATTTCTGATGCAAAGTAAGGAGGATTTTGCGCAATGTTTTTGCGTAGTGAAAATTTTTGTGAAAAAGTTTTATTTTTTTCTTGGAAAATCGCAAAGGCGCTAAGTTTTTATTTTTTTGATGCTGTTTTTAAGGCGCAAGGATTTTTAATCTGCGATAAAAATTTTGTAGTGTTTCATTAAAATATTTTTTTCAGTAAACTCTTTTCCATAAAGCTTATCATTCTTTAGGAATTTAGACTATTTTTAATGGCAGAGATTCCACGCTCCACTCCGTCCAACTCTGAAAAATAAACATACTGCTAAACCAAAAACCAACAACTATTAGCCAGTACCCAAATACAATTTGTCTATTATTCATTTTAAATAAGGAAATTACTAATTAGGAGTTTTTAAAAATCCGTTGTTTAGCTTTGTCTCATTAAAATTTTAAACTATGATTAAAGGATTATATGAAACTCATGTGCAAGTAAGCAACTTGGAAAACGCAATAGAATTTTACACAAAAGTATTGGGATTGGAATTCGCTCATAAAGATGAAACCCGTCCGATTGCATTTTTATGGATTGGAAAAAACAAAGAATCAATGTTGGGTTTGTGGGAACAGAAAGAAAATTTGCAGACCAGACATTTCGCTTTTACAGCCGATAAAGAAGATATTTTAAATTATTCCGTTGAATTTTTGAACAATAAAAATTTAAAACCATATAATTTTTTGAAAGACGGAAGCTTTCAGCCAATGGTTTTCGGGTGGATGCCCGCTTTAGCAATTTATTTTAATGACCCAGACGGAAATCAATTAGAATTTATCTCAATTTTAGAAGGTGATGGAAAACCTGAATTGGGTGTGCTTTCGTATGAAGAATGGCTGGAAAAAAAGTAAATTTTTTTCTCACAAATATCTCAGATTTACACAGATCCGATAGAATAAAAAAACTCTCTTTTTGAAAAGAGAGCCATTGTTACATTTTAGATTGCTAAATTGTTACATTACTATTGTTGCAAACACCAATACAATATTTTCGCAATATTTTTAGCATCATCGACACCTCTGTGATGCGTACCTTCAAGTTTGAAATTCAGTTCTCCTAAAGCTCTTGCCATACCGACACTTTTACGAACTGTCGGATGCAATTCTCCGAACAAAGTTTTCACATTGATATGATCATCGCTCAAAGGATAATCTACGTTAAATCTTCTTGCCTGATTTTGAAGCATATTCAGATCATAGTTTCCATAACTTGCCCATGTCAGGTTTTCCAAATCGTATTCTGCTCTCAGAATATCTAATGCATCTTCCAGCAAAACACCTTCCTCATCAAGCATTTTCTGGGTGATAGAAGTCAGTTCCGTACAAAACGGACTCACTTTTGAAAATTGAGGTTTTACTCCCCCCCCTCATTCTGCGAAATCTTACCGGTTTTTGCATCCATAATGCAAACTCCTATTTCTATAATTTCACTTTCCTGACCTCTCGGCGGTCGGTCATTCCAACACGTTGCTTCGAGGTCTATAATTAATATTTTATCTGTTGTTTTCATTTGTTTAGATTTAATTTAACCACAAAAGGGACAAAAGCTTTTTAAACACTTAAGAACATCTTGGTTTTTAAGTTTGAAGATTTAAATCAAGATCCAGATAATTTCGCATTGCTTTTTTTAACCTTTTTCCATTAAAATCAACAAATAAAAGTTCGTAAGATAAATATGTTCTAAAATCTGATGAATCGTCCAGCCTCCATTTGAAGGTTGATAATTCAACATTTTATTATCTTTATCAAACCATCTGTCAACCTCATCAAAGCTGAGTTTCAAATGTGTTTTTATATCTTGAATCAATCTAAAAATGTCCATTATAAATTTTTAAAGTTTTTTAAAAGGCTTTCAATATTTTCCTTTCCGACAGGATTCATTGAGTGACAATAGAATTTGGGTAAATCTAAATAGTTATCCATACAATATTCTACTAGCCATTTTGCGCAATCATAGCCTGTTTTTTCCACAAATTCCTGAGAATTCGGTTCCAAATAATGTTCATCAGCAAGGTCGTGGTCAAAAGAGATCATTTCCGGGAGTCCTTTTTCCAGAATCCTGTTGACAAACTGTTCGTAATTTCGAACGATATGCCAGTCTTTTCTAAGGAAAATATCTTGTTTTGTATAATGATACACCTCAATCGGATATCTTATATCATCCAGAAACAGTAATCGTTTTGTGAGTTCCATTGCTTTATTTTTTTAAAACATGATACAATAATTTCGCTGTGTTAAAAGCGTCATCTGCACCATTGTGATTATTTCCTTTAAATTCGATATTCCTTGCTTTAAGTTCTTTTAAAAGTCCAATTGGTTTTTCTCCAGTCATTAAACTTATCAGTACTTTCAAATCAAGATACGTTTCACTGAAAGGAAATTTAACATCAAATTCTTTACACTGACTTTCCATAATCGATTTGTCGAACCCGCCATAACCGGCGTATGTTCTTCGTAAAGAACTGTATCTGTTTTTGATATTTGAACAGGCTTCTTTGAAAGAAATCCCTTCTTTTTCTAACTTTTCAGACGTAATTCCTGTCAATTGTGAACAATATTCGCTTACTTCCGATTGTGTCGGTTTTATCAAATAACTTCTTTTATCTTCGATACTTCCGTCTGACATATTGAGTTTGCAAATCCCGATTTCAATGATTTCTCTTTTTTGATTTTCGGGAATTTGTCCTTTTTCCCAACACGTAGCTTCGATATCTATGATGATTACTTTGTCGTATAAAAACATTTTAATTACTTTTTTTAATTGGAAAAGTAAATATTCAATGCTTTGATAATACTTTTCACGTTTGTATTCGGATAAAATCCAGAGCTGTTGATACAATTTATTTCAACAATTTTCCAGCCTTCATCGGTCAAACAAATATCCATTACGAAAGCTTCTTCAAGGTTGAAAAGTTGAATCATTTCATTAGCAAAATTCAACCCATCTTCTGAAACTTTTTCTTCGAAAGGTGCATTATCATTAAATTTATAATATCCCGCATCGATAATTTGTCCGCCAACAATCCAAAGTCTTGCTTCTGTAATTGTTCGTTTTGCTTCTGAAATTTGAACTAAAGAATCTTCTGTAATTCTGTTGGATTGATTTTCCAATGCTTCAAAAACAAAATCTTTCCATTTCGTTTCGTTGAAAACTTTTCCTGTGAAAATTTTCGCTTCGTTGTAAGGTTTGATGAATTTTAATTCATCTTTATTCCAAATCAATTCTTCTGAAATTTTATGTACAGAAACTTTATGATTGAGAAGGTTTTCGCCATAATATTTAGAATATACTTCATACAAATGATTACCTCCGTAAAAAGAACCGGGGAACCATTCTGTATTTTGCCTTGCCAATCTTGCAATCGTCACCGAACCGTACACAAAAACATCTTTTCTGTCTGTTTCAAAGTCGATTTTTTCTGCGGTTGGAGGAATATTGATTACATCATAATCAATATTTAATTCTTCCAAAGCATCAAAAATTTTGTAATGATCGGGATCTAAATACACATTAGCCTGAACTAAAAAATACATGGTTATTAGTTTTTAAGGTTCTTTTATTTACTTTTTACAATGTCTGCCAATTCCAGTTTTACATCTCCAGGAAAACCTGAAAGTCCGGGAATATCGTTGTATTCTAAAATCATTTTTTCTCCGTTTTCTATTTCCAAAACATCAATCGCAACAATGTTTGCTTTGATGTTTTCCTGTAACAGCTTTACTTTTTCTATCCATTCTTTTTCTGGTTCAACAATTTGATATTCCTGGGTTAAAGAATTGGCTTTCCAATATTTCCCTTTTCTTTTCATTGCCCAAACTTTATCATTTACAGCCAGATAACGAATGTCATATTTATAATTAATAAATTTCTCTGTCGTTACATAATCCTGATGGATAAAAAGTAAATCTTTCAGTTCATCCCATTGTTCTTCGTTCGAAACCAGACTTTTTCCGTATCCACCGTGATGATTTCCAACTTTAATCACAAAAGGAAATTTCATTTCCAGATTTTTCAATTGAGTTGTATTAGTTGCTACATTAAAATCAATAACAGGTAATTTTAGTTTTTTCAATCTGTTTAGCATTGATAACCTTTCGTAACCCATTAACAATGTTAAAGCTGAATTCACACAAGGAACTCCTGAATATTCAATTAACTCCAAAATATTTCTGTGTTTTGCTTCAGGATTTATAGCTCCCAATCTCCAAAAAATCACATCGGGTTTGCAGACTCCATCTGCATCAATTACATATAGAGAAGAATCTTTTACAATAAATTCTGAGGTCTGAACTTTTTTCTGGACCACATTAAATCCTGCAAAATAATCTTTCCAGTATTTTTCTCCGTTAATGATTAAAATTGTTTTCATTTTTTTATTTTTTTGGATGGATGTTAGAAGCCGGATGTGGGAAGCTAAATTAATAATGTTAAAAACTTCCATCTTCCAACATCCCGCTTCCAGCTATTTTACACCATCATATCAGCACAATTTGAACTTGCGAATGCGTAAGGTTTTGCTTTAAACACATATCCCATTCCCAGAATGTATCCCATTGCGTCTCTCAAAGCGACATTGGATTTGAAATCCGGATCGGTGTTAATGTCTGCGTGTACCTCCATTTCCACATCATACGTTTCCAGAATAGAGCAAATTGCATAAGCGATTTCTACGGATTTGTTGACTTCGTTCAGCATACGCTCCTTGATACTGATATTCTGTATTTCTCTTTCTTTTCTGATAAAGGTAAACGCTCCTTTTCCCTCACGAATAAAGACAACTGCCGTAGCATAATTAATGGCATCCCCATAAACGTGGGAGTCTGAACCCACACATACTTTCAGTCGGTGCCCTTTTGCCTGTTCGCGGATGATGGCTTCTTCTACCAACTGTGTGATAGAGTGTTGGAAAATTTTTCCCGTCATGTTCTGCCATGTTTGTTGTTGCGTTTCCATTTTTTCTACATGTTTTGTTTTGTCTAAATTTTTATTAATTATTAGGTCAATTGTGAAAGGTCAATTTACTTTGCTTTTCAATTTTTAAAATTCACTTGTGAAACAAAATTCACCATTGACTATTCACTTTCTTGCGCTACGAACCGGACTCGAACCAATACCATCAGTTTTGGAGACTGAGATGCTACCATTACACCATCGAAGCAATTTTTTGTTGATTCATCAGGACTCGAACCTGAACAACAAGAGTCAAAGTCTCGTGTGCTGACCAATTACACTATGAATCAGTTTTTTAGTTATAAGTTATTAATTATGAGTGTTGAGTTATTACTCATTGCATATTATTGATTACTCATTTCTGCGGAACAGACAGGAATCGAACCTGTACCTTTAGTTTTTCAGACTAACATGCAGACCTGCTACACCACTCTTCCTTGTTTATGAATGATAATTGATAAGTTATAAATGATCTCATTACAATTTTTATCATTGATAATTTATCAATGATGTTTTGTACCTCTCCCCAGATTCGAACTAGGACTTTACGGGGTTAAAAACCGTTTTCTCCGCCAATTGGAATAGGAAGGCCATTTTGTACGGAAAGAGGAACTCGAACCCTCAAAACCTTGAGCCTAAATCAAATGTGTCTACCATTTCCACCATTCCCGCAAGTTTCATGATTAATAAGTAATGTGTAATTGGTGATAAAAAATTATGCTTTATAAATTCATATTAACCGTCGCAATAATTACTCATTGCACATTACTGATTATTCATAATTTAGGTCTGAGAAAAGCTTGTCTATATTTATAAACTATGCCTGTTATATTTGTAAAGATCTTCTGCGATTGACAAACTTTTCCCTTTCCATTTAAACCTATTTTTATGTGAATTGCGAATCGTCAATTTACTTTGTAGTCAATTTTAAAATTCACTTGCGGAGCAAAATTCACCATTCACTTATTCACTTTTCTGTACCCTATAAGGGAATCGAACCCTTGTTTTCTGCTCGAAAGGCAGGCGTCCTGAACCGTTAGACGAATAGAGCATTTACTGTGAATTCTAAATTGTCAATTTGCTTTGCAGTCAATTTTAAAACCGACAATTGACTTATTCACCATTCACTTTCTTTGACCACTAACCAGGAGTCGAACCTGAACAACAAGAGTACATTTCCTGCATGCTGCCATTACATTATCAGTGGTTGGTGGAAGTAGTAGGATTCGAACCTACTCAGCAATGAAGCAACAGATTTACAGTCTGCCCCGACTCTCCAACTTCGGCGTACTTCCTTTTTTTATAGATGATAATTGATAAAAGATAAATGGTTTTCATTCTAACTTCTAATTTCTAACATCTAACTTCTTTTTTGTGAAGAAAAACAAAGCCTGTCTTTAATTTTTAGTTTGATATAAGAACTTCTGCGCTCGACAAACTTTTTTCTTTTTCTTCGGAACTCATCTCATTTTAGTTATTTGAGATGGTTATGAGATTGTTCATACCATTTTTATTTTTTTATTTGAATTCACGAATGTTTCACATTTCAAAACTCACTCAGCTTACGCAACGGTTTTGCAGACCGCCCCGACTCTTCCACTTCGGCGAACCATCGTTTTTATTCTAGTTGTTGGTTGATTGTTGATAGTTTTAAGATAACATTACATCTCTAAATTCTAATCTCTAAAATCTAACTTCTAATTAAAAAATAAAGTCTGTCTTAATTTTGTTTGATATAAGAACTCCTGCGCTTTGACAAACTTTATTTTACCTAAAAATTTATATTATGTTTAAAACTTTCATCTTCAATATTCCAGTCTCAAAGTGAGTTAAGAAAAAGCTTTTCTATATTATATCGTGTTTTTGACGTAAAGATCTTCTGCTCTCGACAAACCTTTTCTTTTCTCTTTTGAAACAATTAACATTTAGTTTTTTGCGATTCCGGAAAGGCTCGAACTTCCAACTTCTGGTTTAACAGACCAGCGCTCTACCATTGAGCTACAGAATCGTTTTTAATTTGGTGAATAGTCAATCGTCAATCCGCTTTGCTTGTCAATTTTTAAAATTCACTTATGAAGTAAAATTCACCATTAACTATTCACATTTTTTGCACTCCATAAGAGAATCGAACTCTTATCTACTGCTCGAAAGGCAGCCGTCCTAAACCATTAGACGAACGGAGCAAACTGTCTGGAAAGCAAGATTCGAACTTGCGACCTCCCGCGTCCAAGACGGGTAAACAACCACCGTTATCTTTCCAGTTTTAGAGATTCACTTCCAATTCTTTTCCGAGAGACAGTCGGATCCGGAATTTTCCGTGAATCTTTGCAGTCTATGCGAGATTGTTCACCATCGCATATATTTTTTTTATTTGAGTTCACGAATGCTTTGCATTTCGAACTCGCAGTTCCTGAGCGACAGTCAGGCAGGTAGTCATTACCTCAATAGACCTTTTTGCGGAGAGCAAAGGAATCGAACCTTCACTACTGTCGTAGAACTCATTAGCAGTAAGCCGCAACAAACCAATATTTGCCTACTCTCCTTTCTTGTGATTCCGACAGGGCTCGAACCTGTAACCCTGGGTTTAGAAAACCCATGCTCTATCCAATTGAGCTACGGAACCTTGGTAATCCCAGAAAGATTCAAACTTTCAACCCCCGGTTTAAAAGACCGGTGCTCTAACCATTTGAGCCATGAGATTTTATTGGTGAATGGTGAATTGTCAATTCGCTTGGCTTGTCAATTTTTCAATTCACTATTTGTCATTCACATTTTGTAATCCCAGAAGGATTCGAACCTTCAACCTTCGGCGTATCAGACCGATGCTCCAACCAATTGAGCTATGAGATTTACTGGTGAATGGTGAATTATCAATTCGCTTTGCTTGTCAATTTTAAATTCACTTGTGAAACAAAATTCACTATTCACTTTTTTGGGTATCTCCGGGGATCGAACCCTATTCTCCGGTGCCACAAACCGACGCTTTACCAAATAAGCTAGAGAAACCATAAAAAAAGCGCCTCTTTTTGGGAGGCGCTTTATATTTTTAGACGTGTCGCTACATTAGCTGACCCATGTATATAAGCACCTTTTATCCATAAATTCACTATCAAGAAGAATAATACAAGCATACCCTTGCCCCATCGGTTCTACACCGCGTTGTCCTGAAGATAAATTAGATATGTTATGTAATTGTTTCATTTTATTATTCTTGTTTTAAAAAAGTTTTTTTGAAAGGCTTGAAAACTTGTTGCTTTCAATTTTCGGTTGCAAAGTAAGGATGAAATTTTTTAACTCGCAAATTTATTTTTCAATTAACTATTTGAAAATCAACAAATTAAATCCAATTTTAGAATAGAGAATTTCTGTCCGCAATACTTTGCAGATGTCTTAAATACCTAAATGACTGTCTCTCACTGGGTTACTTATCACGCTTTATTTTCTTATTAATTGTTCATTTTTGTTTAAATAATTTTCACTTTTATGGTTATTTTTTTTCATTCTAAATAATTTCTGATCTAAAAACACAAAAAACGCCCCGATCATCGAGGCGTTTCTGCAGTATTTTGATTAAATTTTTACGAGTTTACAGTAAATAATTTTCAAAGCAAGCACATTTCGCCTCATCTAACATCATCCATTCATACCCAAACGATCCCTTTATTACAGGGCGATCGCATAGATTTAAACTGATATGTGTTCTTTGTATTGTCATAATTTTATTGATGCAAAGATAAATCTTTTTCTTAACGTTTTAACATATTTTGTGATTGATAGATAAAAAATTAATGGCTTCGAGAATCTCGACAACCAGTTTTTTACATTTTGTCTAAAGATTCTAAATACTTTTTTACTTCGTTTTCAAATCCTCTTAAAAAAACTCCATTTGTAAAATAAATATTAGAAACATAAGGTACATTAAAATGGTATTCAACTTTTATACAATCTCCAGAATCATAAAAATTTCTAAAAAAAATCCAAAGCCATATTTACTTTGTGACTTGCATTAGCGATATTCAAAAATTTGATATCATCTTTTATTACTAAATTTCTAATATAAAAACCAATCAAAAAACTCAACTGATTAAAATTCCAAATATTAAAAGAGTCTTCCCCATACAAATCTCGTGGTAATTTAAATAAATCATCTTTAGGACTTAATAAGAATCTTTTATGATTTATAAATTCTTTTTCTTCTACTATATAAAATTTCGAAAGATGCTCACATATTGTGTGAGAAACAACTACTGAATGTCCAGTTTCAGAGATATGAAATTTCACGTCGTCTTCCAAAGAATTTTCATGAAGGTATCTTTTACAGATTTTTTCAAAAATTTTAGTTTTTTCCAATTCACTAACAAAAAAACCATCAACATACTCGTCATCTAAATTATATCCACCAAAATATTCTTGTAAATAACCAATAATTACATAAAATATCTGAAATTTTAAATTTTGAAAAAAGTCTCATTTCAAGAGCTTCCTCTATTGATAGTGTCTTTATTTTGTCCTCTGAATATTCTTTCATTTGAAATTAAATTTATTTGATCAATTCCTAAACATTTTATTTCTTCCCGTTTTATACCTAGAAATATCTTTCAAAATCACCTCATCATCAGGATTGAAATGCTTCAATTCATTGACAATTTCGGAACGGTTGGCTACTTTTTCTGCAATAATTTCATAAGCGATATTTCTTGTGGTACTTTGAAGTTTCGGATCTTTTTTATACTCATGCTTCATCGCTTCAAGATAAGTAATCTTTTTATGTTCGGGTGTTTTTTGATACAAATCCTGAATTTCAGCATCTAATTTTTTAACATCGTAAATATTCGCAAAGTAATTGTTCAGGCAATTGAATGCGTCTCGATCTTCTTCCCAACCCTTCAACAGGATTTTCTGAGCTTCATCCGGCATTTCTATTTTTTTACGATAAATCAATGAACCTTTTACCATCTGATTGTTGTTTACATAATCATCCACAACCATCTGATAATAAATATTTGAATTTTTAACATCATTAATTTGTCTGTACAAATCACCCACCTTTTCCTTTTGTTCGAGTTCTTTATAAAGATCAATCGCTTTTCTGAACTGCTTTGCTTTTTCATAACAGTTTGCTGCCTCGGATTTATTTTTTAGTTTTTTAAGATAAATCACGGCTGCTTCATTATAAAACCCGCCATCTTCAAGTGTTTTTGCACCTCTGTAATTGTCACGAAGAAGGTTCATATAAACCTTTGCGGCTCGCTTGTAATCTTTTTCGTCAATATATTTTTGAGCCAATTCTTCATACTTATTCCTGATTCTATCAAATAGTGAAGCTTCAACGATGGAACTTCCACCTCTACCGGAGCGACTTCCTGAACCGTTGTTTTCTTTTTCCTTATCCTTTAAAGCGGTAATCACCAATAAAATAATTACTGCTATCACAACAAAAATCACAAGATTTCCTACTACACTCCAAAATGTTCCGTGAAACAATTCGGCTAATATTCCGATCACTTTAAAAATCACCAGAATAAAAAATGCCGCCATGAATTTGTCTATAAACTTCTGCCTATTCATCTTTATCTGATTTTAGAATGGTTTTATCTTCGCTGAAAAGACGATAAAGAAGCAACACAACCCCGATAATGAGAATCCAGACAAACCAGTTGTAGCCAAACATTTCAATTAAAGGATAGAAAATATACGCCAACATCGCAATCAAAACTATTATCAGAAAAATTTTAACCCCGCTTGGAACATTTTCTCCACCAATATTTAAAGATTTTCTTTTCACAATGAAAGAGTATAAACCTACAGCACCCGTCATTGCTACAATCAGCCAGAAAATTTCGACAAAAGAAGTATTATTTTCTTTATAAGTATCCTTATTTTCATGAGTCACATCCAACACCGGCGGTGGAAGCTGTGGATATTCTTTTGTTCCGTAAAGCCTGCCAAGCGAATCTTCTATCAAAACTGCCTTCTTTTTCATAATGGTTTTAACAATTCCATCATCCGCAGGTTTTCCTGAGCTTGTTTTTTTTATGGAATCAACAATTTTTTTCTTTATCTCTTCTTCGTTCTGAACTAAAAATTTTACAATTTTCTTTCGATATACTCTTTTTAACGAATCCGTTGCTGTTTTAATTTTATTTTCTAAAGAATCAGACTCTTTAGAAATTTTTTCAATCGGTCTTCCTCCATTTTTTAAATAATCTTCATAATTATTTTCTTTATTTGTGTAGTATAATGCAGTTGCAGCTGCACTTTCATTCATCAATTCGTGTCTTTTTACTCCATACATCGAATCAATCTTCATATCAATATCCGTAACGCCTGATTGATAAGCAACCACAGGTTTCATCATCTTTTCCTCCATTTTTTTTGAAACTGTGCTAGAAGAAACCGGAATTTCATTAGGTGATTTATCTTTATTAAAATGGACAAAAAGTCTTGCCAATCCTATAACCAATAATACTACCCAAAAAATCCAGCTGTACTTGCGTCCGGAAGAATTTCCCTCTTCAGAATCGCTGTCCTTTCCTCCAAAGAATTTCTCAAACCAAGTCCCTTCCAAAAACTTAAATCTACTGAATCCATTACCTCTGGAAGTTCCCATGATATCAAGCGGAACACCTAGTTCTACAGCTCTGTCGGGGTATTTTTCAATATATTGTAAATATTTTTCAATTTCCTTTTTATTTCCCGCCATTACTTTTTTCATGTCGAAAGGAAGATTTTTCATCCATTCTTCTTCGGTTTGTGACTTTTGAAGGGCTTCCAAGACTTTTTCATCGTCCATTTCTACGGTGTAGCTCTCAATTTTCTGAGGAATTTTTACACCATTTGACGGTTTTCTCAGTTTGGCTTCCGCTGATTTCGGATTTTGAATTAATGAAATCCAGTCGATTTCTTCATTTAATTTAACTAAACCAAATTCAGGATGCATGATGAGAAATTCGGCATCTGTATTTTGCCAATCCTCCGGATTGAGTTTAGGATAAAAAATAGTGTTTTCAGGAATGAAAAGTTTGTTATCAATACACTGAAAATAAGAATTTCTTCCAATATCGTTCGGAACCAAATTTTGGAAAATCAGGAAACAGCCATACAAAATATTCGGTTCGTTGGAAGGAATCGGAAAAGATTGGATATGGTTTAAATCTATTCCTAAAATTTCCATCTCATGAAGCCACGTCAAAGGTGAAGAACCTTTTATTAAAAGTCCTTTTTTGGGATAATTGTTTTTCGGAAAAGGTTTAATTCTAAGTTCCATATTCCAAAATTTGATCTATAAATCTTCTCAAATATTCAGCGTACATATCTTCCATTTTTTTCACTTTTAATAAAGTACTTTCCGGCAGATAATATTCTGAACCACCAAATTCCGTATGTGTCGCCAGTGCCAAAAATCCATATTCTGTCGACGGAATAAAGAATTCCGGAATATTTTTGTTGCTGCTTTTGAAAGTCAGCATTCCGCGGGAATCCGTAATAATTTCGCTTCCATCGGAAAACGAAAATCTGTTTTTGTTCTGACTGGCAAAAATTTCAATCCGGTGCCTGTTTCTATACAGCGTCAATGAATTATCATATAATTTATTGAATTCATTATTCGAAACCACCAGATTTTTCTCTGAATTGATTCCGATGTTGCTGAAATTGTTTAAAATTTTAATTCCGCTGGTTTTTAATTTATCAATCTCTGTCTCAACCTTCAAAGTATTCTTATCCATTTCTTTTTCTTTTTCAAACACTTCTTCGAGATAGATATTCCCGTCAACATTTATCTTTATACTATAAGGAATATCTTGCTGATGGAGATAGAAGCTCCTATCGTAATACACCAACTTGTGGTTCAATGGAATTCTTTTTCCTGTAAGGTTCAGTTCAGAATATTCTTTTGTATTTAAATTTAATTTGGAAATGAGCTTTTTATCCGGTTGATACTGACACAAAATAAATTGTTGCTGCTTGTTTTTTGCCAAAGCAAACTGACCTTTCGGCTTCACAGAAATATCTTCAAACAAAACCTCACAACCACGATGAATTTTATAATGATCATAATAATTTCTATTATAATAATTATCTGACAAATACGTTCTCAGCAATTGTTTTTTATTGCTGAGAATAAAAAATTCACCTTCATATAAAAAAGTCGCAATTTTGTTAACCGGCGTCGGAAACAAAATCGGATAATTAATGGGGACATCCGTTCTTTTCCAGTTTTTAGATGAGTTATTTTCACCTTTTTGTCTATGTTGTGGAGGGTTTGCCCACAATTCTTTTAAGGGAAGAATAATTTTCTGAATATGTTTTTTGATTCCTTTATGATGTTTGTAAAAATTCAGTTCACCATCTGCCGAAGTTGTTACTAAAAATTTCAGTCGATCTCTGTTTTCGTGGATAACTTTCTGCAGTTTTTGATTGGCTAAATTTTCCTGATGCGTAATGAAAAAAACTTCAATATCTTTTTCTCTGTGCTCTTCTTCAAAGAATTTTTCCAACGCTTTAGAAACCTCCAAAATAGGGCTTACCTGATTTAGATTTTCAATAACTTCTTCAACTTTATCCAATGAAATTGGAATATTAGTTTGTCCTAAAGCAAAAACCTTACATTCTGAATGTGCTTTAGGATGCTTGATCACGGCAATTGCCGATGCAAAACCCAAAACCTTTGGAGTTCCCCAGTTTTTCAGGGAAGTATCAATAAGAATAATTCTTTCAAAAATATTTTCCTCAGGCGGAATCTCACGTTGAATATACAATGCTTCATTATTAGCGACACGGTTCATAAAAACCTCATCTTCATTGGCAAATTCCGATAAAAGCATTCTGTGGAAATCGCCTTTATTCGTCATATCGGAAATTCCTCCGATCGGCTGTTCACCGGGAGAAAGATGACGCATTGGGATTTTTAGACCGCTCCAGATTCTTTTAATTAAACTTCCGACCTGAAATGTTTTTGGCTCTTCAATTAATTCCTGAATGAAATCTTTGTCGGTTTCAACGGTGGTTTCTTCTTCGATGACTTCTTCTTCCAATTCGGGAATATTGACGATACCTCTCATCGCATTGATGATAGATTCTGTCGTTGGAAATCTATTCTGAAGTAAAGCTAAGGTTTTTATATCTCTGTTAACAGCAACCGCGGTTAAATCTTTTTTATTTGCAGCTTCAGCAATTATATAGGGCTTTGTATCAAATATTTTTAAAATTAACCCGGAATTTACCGGTGAAACCTTATTATGACTATCTCCAAAAATGGTATGTAAAAGAATAATTTTATTTCTTCCTTTTTTTAATGAACTTCCAAGCTGGCTTAAATTTTCTAAAAATTTAATTGCCTGCTCAATATCTGAGGCTATTTCCGGTGAAATATTTTTTTTTCTGTTCAGATAATAAAAAACTCCGTCAAGATTTAGATATCCATCCTGAATAGCATATAAAACAAGAAGCAAAGAACCAAAAGGCGGAAATCCAGTATTTTTCAACTCTTTTAAAATCTCGAATACATAAGGTCTGTAAGCAATCGCTCCTACGTTCGGAATAGCAATAAGGTTGTTTTCATTATAACCGGAAGCATCGGGAACGTCTTGATCAGTTGTCCATTCCCAGAAATAATGTGTATACGATTGGAAATAAGCAATTATATCCATTCCTGTGATTTTTCAGTTAAACGAAAAGAACTTACAGATAACTTTCGAAAATCCTCTCTATTTATGCTTAAAACACTTCCGTTTTCGTTCCATAAAAGCCAACTTTCATCGCATTCATTATATTTTCTTTGCAATAAAGAACTCAAGTTTTTAAATTCAAAATCAAAACCTGTCGGCAAAAGATGACCATCTTTCAACCAAAACGTTTTCCCCGGAAAGCTTAACAATGGATTTCCCAGGAACAATGCTTTATCGTCAATGACAATCCAATCGATTCTTTCCAGTTTAAATTTTGGCAACGCGATAATTGTATCTTTAATTTCAGAAATCAAACACAATAAAGCTGTCGCAGGTTGTTCTTCTTCGCTTGGTTTTAATTTAACTTCGATTTTTTCATCAATTCCAAAAAAATTATGATTGGAAGTTGGAAAAGTCAATCGCAAAGCTTTGTCAATCGGAGTCCAAAGCAATGCCGTTCTTACTTTTTTATTTGGAACCAAGGCATCTTTTCGGAATAAAAGTCCGTCTCTTAGTTCGTACAGCAAGAAATTCGGCAACTGTTGTATTTCCGATGAAACAGCCTGTTCATCAGTAAAACCTTTCAGCCAGATTACATCTTCTTCCAAAGCGATCTGAACATTTTTCCAGTCACGAATTGAGCCTAAAAAATCTTCATCTGCACGCGGAAGCTCTGCCCAAAATTCTTTTATACGCTTTGAAGAATCTTCTGCCATAGATTTTCAATTTCCTGTTGGATGTATTGTTTTTGCTCAGGATTTTTGATCCAGTCGCAACGTGTTTGAAGATATCTTAATTTATCTTTAATCACATTTTGTTCTTCAAAGCTTAAAGATCCTTCATTCCATTTTTCAACTAAAATTTTCACGTCTTTCATCACTTCTTCCGGATTCGGAGTTTTGTTTTGTAACGCCTGCGGATGAGATTTCGGATTCTCGTCTTTTTCAATTGTTCTGTTGATAATTCCTTCAAGAATTTCAATTTGTTCTTCGGTATCCCAAATATGTTTCAGCACCCATAAATCCGATAAAATCGCTTCATTCCTTCCACAAATTAAAGCACTTGCCGCGATGAGATTCTGTAATTTTACAGCTCTACGGTCAGAAATTGCAATTCCTGTATTTCTAAGGGTGATAATTGTATTCAAATACACTTCGTAAATCGGCTTTAGATCAATCGTTCTACACAGATTTTGCAGTTCTTTGATTTCGTTGGAAAGAATTTCCGGAGTTTCGGTTTCGATATTATTTTCCAATTTTCTTCCGGCTAAAAGTAGCTGTTGAAGTAGTTCTGGATTTACATAATCAACATTAATTCTGATCAGAAAACGGTCGAATAAAGCGTTCAAGGCTTCATCTTCGGGAAGAACGTTACTCGCTCCCACGAACATCAGCACGGGAAGATTTTTCGTTTCTTTTCCTCTTTTGAAAATCTTTTCGTTCAAAGCCATCAAAAGAGAATTCAGAATTGCGGAATTTGCGTTGAAAATCTCGTCCAGGAAAACCATTGACGCTTCAGGCATCATTCCTTCAGTATTTGTTAACAATTCTCCCTCTTTTAATTTTCTGATATCAAAAGGGCCGAAAATTTCGTTCGGTTCTGTAAAACGGGTTAAAAGATATTCGAAGTTTTTGCCATCCGTTACCGATTTCGCCAATGTTCTTACGATGGCAGATTTTGCGGTTCCGGGAGGTCCGTACAAAAAGGCATTTTCTCTTGCTAATAAACAGATTCCCAGCAAATCTACAACATCATTCTTTCCAACAAAAGTATCTTTAACGTGGGTAAGAACTTTGTTTAATTTTTCTATATTTTGAGTCATTAATTATTGTTTTTTGATGTTGCTTTCAAGCACATAATGCTTATTTGCTATTTTTTTAAACGCAAAGACCGCAAAGTTTCTTTTGACAGCTAATTGTTTTTAAGTTCGCAAAGGCGTTTCACTTAACAAAGCAAACAAAGTTTTAACTATTATTTGTTTTTTCTCTCCAAAGTAAGCAAAGATTTCTAATTCTATTTAATAAAAAATCTTAGTAATAAAAAGTATAAAAATCCGCTTATAGTCATGGATAACAGAATATCAATATAAAATGATAACGGAAACATAAAATACGTCAGATCATAAAAGAAGTAAAGAAATATTAAAACCGCCATACCAATTAATCCTAAATATTCCCAAAGTGAAAAGATCAAATTTAATATGACAGAAATAATCATCTGTACTACAACAAAAAAGCACAGAAAGAAGAGCCTTCCATACATTTTATAATAATCAGAAACAATTGGAACAACACTTTTAGAATTGAATTTCTTTGTAATTAAATCATATTCGAGAATTAAAATCTCTTTACATATTTTGACAGGGTTTTCTCCCAAGATTAAGGTTACAGAAAAAAGGGTTAAAACAATGATTGTAGTAAAGATAACACCAAGATATCTCGCTCTTTTCACATTATACTTAAAAGCTTCTTTATCTTCAAAATCATCTTCTGATCTAAATGATATTGAACTTCCACTCGGTAAATAACCGAAATCAACTTTTACTCCGCTTTTTAAAGTATAGCTGTATAAAGGCTTACCAAAATGCATAAACATAGAAACTCCTTTTACATCATTTTTGAAAAAAATATTGTTAATGTAATAAGGAATAATGCAAAATAAAAACATGTAAGTCGCGAACAACCAACCTATGATGAATGCTGAATTAATTTCCATGATTAGTTTTTATTAAAAATTCCACCATTTTTTCTTTTTCGGCTGTTCTTCTTGGTTTCCGGATTGTTCATTCCTTTTTTTAAAGGAAAAGGCAGCTCTCTGATAAGCATCCGTAATATCAAAATGCAATTCCGAACCATCTTCCAATGTTAAAACATCCAAATATTTTCCTTCATGCTGAACCAATCTTTGTTGAGTATATTTTTTTCTCAAATGGAGCTGTAAAAAATCATTTTCATCAGAAATTCTAATGACAATATATGGATTTTCCATTGTTCCGTCTCCCGTTTTCTCAATACAACTCAAAATATTATGACAAATGAACATTACGCTTTCCGAAGCCTTCGTATCACCAATCTGTTTTAAAGAAAAATATTTTATAAAATGTGCTCTGGGACTTAACAGTACATTAATGTTAACATAATAATTCAGTTTATCATATTCTTTATCCTCAAATAATTTTTCCATGATTTCTAAATCATTGGAATAAGGATCATAATCAGGGTTCGTTATAATTAATTCTCTGGATTTTAAAAAGTTTTCTTTAGTAGGATCTTTTATAAAATCAAATACTGTTTCCTGGCTCATTTTCTTTAGTTATTGTTTTTAGTTCTTTCCAAAAAATATCTTTATACATCCCGAATTCTGCCATCAGCAATTGATTGATATAAGGAATTTCGGCAAGTCTGTAGGATTTTTTCTCTACAATTCTTTCAAGATATAGTTTTCGGTAGGTTTTATCTTTTAGTTCTTCTTCCCAATTGATCTTTTCCAAATCCAGATCCCAACCAATTCCCGAATAGTGAAACTGTGTTAAAATATTTTCCAACATTTTTACCAACGAATCTTCCGGATCGGCATTTTGCAAAGCAGAAATGATCTGTGGTAAAAACCTCAACGATAAATCCGCCGATAATATTGATGAAGTATCTCTTTTTCCTTTAAATTGTGGAATTAATTTCTCCAAATCTTTCGCCGTATCTTTTCGGATCAAATATAATTGTGCACTGTGATACACAATTTTTGCAGCCCAAACCGCTGTTTCGCTATCGCAATTGATCTGATCGGATAAAAATTCTAACCGTTCTTTTTCAAATTCGGATTCGAAATAATCTGCAGCGTCTTCTTCCTCTTTTTTTGAGATTTCCTGAAGATCTGTGAAAATCGTGATGCATTCATCCTTTCGAAGCAGAAATAAAGTGTCCAGAAATAAAGATTCGGTTTTCATCATCTAACAAAAATAAAATTATTTCGAACACAAAAAAATTGATTTGGTGGAAATTTAAGAATTTAATAAAAGATATACTTTAAGCAAAAAAACTACTGAAACAGATTATGAAAAGTCTGTAAATAAATTCTGAACCTAAAAATAAAGCAGCCATAAAGTATAAATACTTTATGGCTGCTTTATTTTTAGCTTAACTTAAAAACTATTTCAGAAGATAACCGATGGCGCCCCCATCAACCAAAAGTTCGCTGCCCGTAATAAAACTTGCCTGATCGGAAGCTAAAAAAAGAACTGCTTTTGCAATATCTGAAGGATCACCCATTCTTCCTAATGCAACAGATTTGGAAAACTCATTCTGCATTTCGAGACTTGGTACTGCCTTATCAAAACCTTCCGTCTTTGTAGGTCCCGGGCTAACAATATTCACTCTAATTTTTCTATCTGCCAATTCGTTGGCAGCAATCTGTGCAATTTTATTGACCGCACCTTTCGTTGCTGAATAAACACTTCCATACATTTGTGCGGTTGTAGCAACAGTTGAGGAATTAAACACTACTGCAGCACCTTCCGAAAAGTGCGGAATCAGCTTCTGCAGTGTAAAAAAATACCCTTTAACATTGGTATTAAACTGGTAATCAAAATCTTCTTCTGTAGTTTGTTCAATCGGCGCAAAAACAGCCGTTCCAGCATTCAAAAACAGAACATCAACCTTATTTCCGCTTTCCGAAATATATTTTTCGAGATTAGCAATTCCGGACATTGCGGATGTATCCGAAATCAAAGTTTTCAGCTTTGGATTATTAATGCGTTCTTCAGCATTTTTAAGGTTATCACCATTTCTTCCGGTGATCAATACATTTGCTCCAGTTTCGATAAATGCCTTCGCTGTGGCAAATCCTATCCCTGTGCTTCCTCCCGTTATCACTACATTTTTGTCTTTAAAATTCATTGTATAATTTTTTATTGTTGTTTTACAGTACAAATGTATCATCTATTAGTTACTTTTAGTAACTTTGTACTGAAAAATAACAGTAACAACAAAGTAACAAGGTAACAATATGGAGTGCAAAACAGAAAACTTTAAGCAGGAATACAAAAAAGAAATGCGCGCCGTACAGGATTCTATGGATGTTTTACACGGGAAATGGAAAATTGCGGTACTATCATCAATCTGCTATTACAATAAACGGCGGTTCTCGGATATTCTGAGCGACATTGACGGAATTTCAAACCGAATGCTCAGTAAAGAGCTGAAAGAGCTGGAATTTAACAAGCTCATCCACAGAAATGTATTGAGTACACAGCCCGTAACCGTAGAATATACGCTTACAGAACACGGGAATACTTTGAAAACCATCATCAATAACCTTCATGAATGGGGAGTTGAACACCGTAAAAAAATTGTGGAAGGATAAAATTGAAGCCATAAAGTAATAACATTACAAAGATATTATCACTTCAGATCATAATAAATACCTTGAACATCGGCATATTTTTATGATTTCCATAAGACAATATTTACGAAATTAAAGATACACCTGTCATGACAAAAAATTCTGCTTGGTTATAAACACTTTAATTAATTTAAAAAACACGATATTTATTATCTTTGCACATTCAAATAAAAATTATGAGTGTACACATTAGCGCTAAGAAAGGAGAAATTGCAAAGGTCGTTTTACAGCCCGGAGATCCTTTAAGAGCAAAATATATCGCCGAAAATTTTCTCGAAAATGCAAGATTAGTGAGCCAGACAAGAGGTATTTTTTATTATACCGGGACTTACAAAGGCAGGGAAATATCTGTAGGAGCAAGTGGAATGGGTTTTCCGAGCATCGGAATTTATTCTTTTGAGCTGTTTACGGAATATGATGTGGATACCATCATCAGAATCGGAACTTGTGGAGCTTACACTACAGATCTGAAGGTTTTTGATATTCTGAATGTTGAAAATGCAGCGAGCGAAAGTACATATGCAAAATTCGCTTGGGAAATTGAGGACGAAATTATTTCTCATCAGGGAAATATTTTTAACACCATTAATGAAACTGCAAAAGAAATGTCTTTAACTGCAAAAGCAACGAATATTCACAGTAGTGATATTTTTTACAGAAAAGATCCGGCTATTCCGGCAATTGCCACAAAATATAATTGTCCGGCAGTAGAAATGGAAGCGTTCGGATTATTCGCCAATGCAAAACATTTAGGAAAAAATGCCGCTACAATTCTTACGGTTTCAGATATTATTCCGACTCACGAAAATATTTCGGCCGATCAAAGAGAAAAAGCTCTGAAACCAATGATCGAACTGGCTTTGGAATCTGCAATTAAAAGTTTATAAAAAATGAATAAAGCGGATAATGCAAAATGGCTTATTCACTTTAAAATATTGAAATAAAAAAGAGTTTTACAAAAAATGTAGAACTCTTTTTATATCCTGAAAAAATTTCGGGCGACTTCTGTGGTTTCGTCTGCAACTTCAGAAATGCTTACTTTCTTTAGGCTTGCAATCGTTTGAGCGACGTAAGGCAAAAATGCTGGTTCGTTTCGGCGGTTTTGCATTCGGGGCATATTTTTCGGAAGCATAAAAGGCGCATCGGTTTCAATCATCATTCGGTCAAGCGGAACATATTTGATGACTTCTTCCAGATGCTTGAATCTGTTCTGATCGCTGATTGCTCCCGTAAATCCTAAGTAAAATCCTTTATCCAGATAAATTTTCGCTTCCGATAAAGTTCCGGTAAAACAGTGAACAACAGCTTTTGAAAGCTTGGAAAGATATTCGTCTGTAATTTCATTAAATCTTTGAAAAGCTGATCTTTCGTGGAGGAAAAGTGGTTTATTAACTTCAATGGAAAGTTCGAGTTGAGCACGGTAACATTTTTCCTGAACAGGTCTTGGTGAAAAATCTCTGTCAAAATCCAGTCCGCATTCTCCGACGGAAACGACTTGTTCAAGTTTTAAAAGTTTTCTTAATTCATGAATACTTTCATTATTGAAAGATTTCGCATCATGAGGATGAATTCCTGCCGTTGAGAAGATAACATCCTGATAATTTGCTGCTATTTCTGCCGATTCCTTGCTTCCACGAATGCTTGTTCCCGTGAGAATCATATAATGAACTCCTGTAGCAAGAGCCGAATTGACAATCTCAACGTGTTCATTATTAAACTGTTTATTGATTAAATTAACACCAATGTCGATAAATGTGTTCATTTCTTTTTTATTTTATTTATTAAAAAATATCTCTTTACATGTGCTCTTTTTATTGAGTTTCTGAAAGCTTTTTCCGAATAGAAGCTTCTGTAATCAGAATGTGTTCTGCCATATATTTCTTTTGTGATTTTAGCCCAGATTAATTTCCTCCTTTTCTTTCTTTGTTTAAAAATTTTAATGGTTTCTTTAAGTTGGTTTTCAATTTCTGATTTTTCGGTTCGTCTCCATTTTTTATTTCCATACTTTTTTAAATAAACTCCAATTTTACCCCATTCATAACTCCTGAAAGGCCCTTTATTGTATAAGTTTTTCATGGTTATTTAAATTTTGGATGCAAAATTATCCAGATTATACGCAATCTTTTTACGCATTAAATTAGTCATTCATAAAAAATTCCAGAAAACCGATCAAATGTTTTCCGCCATGACTCCAGCGAATTCCATGACCTTCTTTTTCTCTGACTTCGAAAACCAGTTCGTGTTTGTAATGAAAGAAAACATTCCACCAGGTTTTATGATCTAGAATATAGTTAATTTTTTCCATCACGATTTGCTGTTTCTGTTGATTATTTCCTTTTACTTCACCCCAAAACTGATCTTCAAGTCTTCCGACATGTTTTTCCCAGGCTCTTTGCGCAATGGTAATTTCATTATTAAAAGGTTTTTCACAGGCTTCAATCAGTAAACTTTTCACAGGCGGGATCGCATTTTCATCACGAATACTTGCAGAAGTTATCCTTTGTCCCAAAATATTCAGCCAATGTTCAAAAGAAATTTCTTCTAATTGTTTTGTTTTAATTTCATTTGAATATTCAGATTCCAAAATAGTAATTAAAATGTTGAAACTTTCAGAACGGTCAATTTTAATTTCTTCATTAAAGAAAGGCAGATCCCAATCTAAAGTCTGATCTTTAAATCTCTGAATATTTTCATGTAAACTTTTAAGATGTTCTTCAACTAAAATTGCCTGATATTTTTCTTTCCATTCTTCAGAAAATAATGGAATATATTCTTTAAAATTCACGATTTAAAACATTTTTACAAGGTTTACGGACAGGTTTTCTTCTTCAATCAAATATCCGATAAGATTGAACCAGCTTTTACCATGATCCAAAATCCATGCATCAGAAGAAATAATGATTTCAACATTTTCAGCTAAAAATTTGTCGGGATTAAATTCCAGTTCAACATTCCAGTTGAGGTTATTTTCAATAGCATAATCTAAAATAATCTGTTTGATTCTTCCGCTGTTTGAAACAGGTTTATCAAAAATCCAGATTAGTTTTTCTGCCTGAGATTTTTGAAAAAATTCAGCGACCAATTCAATCACTTTTTGAGTCTGATTGACTCTTTTATACGTTCCGAAAACGCCTGAAAGATCACGGAAACAACCATCCAAACCTTCAAAAATATAAGCTCCAGAAAGTAAACTTTCCAATAAAATCAAAACATTAAAACCATCAAGATAAATCGTTTTACTTTTTAAATCTGAAATTTCAAGTTCCTTCGAGTTTCTGTTCTGAATCTGAATTTCCGAAGCCGAAGCACCACGCAAGGCCTGAATTTGTCGGGTTTTCAGACGGTAATGATTTCCTACAAGATCCGCAGAAGCTTTCTCCGGGTAATTCCGGCTTAATAAATACTGCATATCCCGAACAGCCGATTTCAGTTTATCAATCTGTTTCTCTGAACCGAATAAGGCATCATCACCCGTATTTTTTCCGCGGTTTCTGTTGTTCATGCTCAAATGTAATACAAAAACTATTTAACTAAAATAATCAATCAAAAATTCTCATGATAAAATTTACACAAGATGAATCAGAGTCTTTCAATATTAATTAACCCTTACAAAATCAGTCAATTAAAATTGTTCTTTTTTTACATCATCATAATATTCTTCTATCTCATATAAAATACAATTCATTTGCTTTTTAATCTCTATAATTTGATTAAATTTACCTCAATAATGTATTTCGTTTTGAAGTACAGAATCATTCAGAAAAAAAAATTATGAATAAAAAAAGTGCCACCATTTATGATATTTCGAAGAAGCTGAACGTAAGCGTGGCTACTGTTTCAAGAGCACTGAATAATCATCCCAGAATTAGTCAGGCAACTAAGGAGCTCGTAGTGAAAACCGCTAAGGAAATGAATTACAAGCAAAACAATCTTGCTAAAGCCCTTAAAAGCGGAGAAACCAAAAACGTAGGAATTATCGTTCCTTTTGTCAATACCAACTTTTTCTCATCGGTAATCCGTGGAATTGAAGAAGAACTTTCGCCGCATGGTTATCATGTAATTATCTGCCAAAGCCATGAAGACGTTTTAACCGAAAAAAAACATTTAAATACATTACTAAATGCTCAGGTTGACGGAATTTTCATGTCGGTTTCCCGAACTACCGTAGACACAGAACATATTGAACATATTCTGCATACTTCAAGAACGCCTATCATATTTTTTGACCGTAAAAAAGACATTCCGGGAATCAGTACTGTAACCATTGACGATTATCGGGGAGGTTATGAAGCTACAGAACATCTGATTTCCGAAGGTTATAAAAATATCTGTCATTTTGCGGGGGATCTTAATCTTGAGATTTACCAAAACCGTCTGAACGGTTACAAACAGGCTTTGATAGACCACAATTTTACGGTGAAAGAAGAAAATATTATTACTACGGGAAGTTCAATTGACGCCGGAATTGAAGCCATTAAAACTTTATGGAAAAGAAAGTCTGTTCCCGACGCTATATTTTCTGCCAGTGATTTTGCAGCACTAGGTGCTTGTCAGGAACTGAAAAAACGCAAAATAAAAATTCCGGAACAGGTGGCAGTAATAGGTTTTTCCAACGAACCTTTCACTCAGTTTATGGAGCTTCCGATGAGCTCAATGGATCAGACTCCTCTTCTTATGGGAAATAAGGCAGGCCAGGTTTTTTTAGATCACATTAAAGACAATTCTTCCGGAGTTTCTGTTGAAAAAAAGGTGGTTCTTTCGCCAAAAATTCATATCAGAACATCGTCGAAGAGAAAATCATCATAGAAAAAGAAAATTTAGCCATTTAAAAATTCCTATCCTGTAAGGAAAGTGGAGCGTTCAAAGAATTTTGGAGGAATAGTGAATTTTATTTCTTAACAAAGCTCTTCGCACACGTAGCTATTCTAAAATAACAGAAATCACAGGACATCTTACAGATGCCTTCCTTATTGCGTGTTGTTCCGGAAAATTATTATAGCATTTGTTATTGCCAATTTTTTCTATTTTTTTCTGCTTCACGACAAGATAGTCGATCGCAATATAACCGACATATAAATTTTTAAACTTCTCATCAATAAAAATATCATGCTGACCCAAATTTACTTCGAGATATTTGCTGTTTTCCGTAAACCCAACTTCCATTTCAGGAATTAAGATTTTCTTATCTGCACAATCCACAGATTTACAAGTATATAGAATCGGGATAATGCGAATATCCATTTTATTTGTTTTGACATTATAAAGGGTATTATTTCCACCTGTCATAAAATACCTGATTTTCTTTATTTTTTTTCCGGTATACAAACTGTCAACATCAGGAATTTCTACAATTTTGCTTGAATTAGGCATGCTGTATAACTTCATCAATCCTCCTTTTGCCTCAATACCGATGATCGTTTCTTTTTTATTGGTTAAAACAACCTGTTCAATAAGCTTCCCGGATGAGAACTGCAGATAATTATGAGCAGCTTTTAATTCTTCCCTATATAAATCGTAAGCGGTATTATTATCTAAATTAAGAATCTTTATTTTTGAAATTGTACCTATTTCATCGAAAGGAATTTTCACATGGCCATTTTCGGAAACAAACACGTAATTCTTATCAGCAATCAATTCTATCTGATAGTTCTTAATCAATTCCGAATCTTTTTTAAGCTGAAACTGTTGTGCATTTATCCAACTCCAAACTGTAAGAAATGTAAACAAGCAAGAGAGTTTCTTTATCAATTTCATTATTAAATTTAAATGTCTAATCCACAAACTTAGTTTAATGTTTTTTATTGTGAAAGATGATTATTACTTCATAAAAAAAAGCCACAAAAATAAAATTCAGTGGCTTATTCATATCTGCAAGTGATTTTTATTTTAAATCAAAACGGTCAAGTTCCATTACTTTTTCCCAGGCTTTGACAAAATCTCTTACAAATTTTTCTTTGGCATCAGAAGAAGCGTATACTTCTACAATAGCTCGTAGTTCTGCATTAGACCCAAAAACCAGATCAGCTCTTGTGGCTGTCCATTTTTTCTCGCCAGAATTTCTATCGCTTCCTTCGTACAGTTCGTTATCCTGGGAAGCGGATTTCCATTGCGTATTCATATCCAGAAGGTTCACGAAGAAATCATTGCTTAACGTTTCTGAATTGTTTGTGAAAACGCCATGATTCGAACCGTCAAAATTCGTATTCAAAACTCTTAATCCGCCTAAAAGAACCGTCATTTCCGGAGCAGTAAGCGTTAAAAGATTTGCTTTATCAATTAAAAGAGATTCCGTAGAAACATTTCTGTTACCTTTTCTGTAATTTCTGAACCCATCTGCAACAGGCTCTAAATACCCCACAGACTCCACATCTGTCTGTTCCTGCGTTGCATCGGTTCTTCCTGCATTGAATTTTACATTTACATTAAATCCACCATTTGATGCTGCTTTTTCAATCGCTGCATTTCCGGCCAAAACAATTAAATCTGCCAGAGAAACTTTTTTGTTTTCTCCTTGATTTTCATTAAACCTTTTTTGAATATCTTCAAGTTTGTCTAAAACTTTTTGCAACTGAGAAGGATTATTTACCGCCCAATATTTTTGCGGAGCCAAACGAATTCTCGCTCCATTCGCACCGCCTCTTTTATCACTTCCTCTAAACGTGGAAGCAGATGCCCATGCCGTAGAAACCAGTTCCGAAATACTTAATCCTGAATTTAATATCTCATTCTTTAAATTCTGAGCATCATTTTCATCGATTGCATCATAATCCGCTTCAGGCAAAGGGTCTTGCCAGATCAATTCTTCTGAAGGAACTTCTGCTCCCAGATATCTGGCTTTTGGCCCCATGTCTCTGTGAGTAAGCTTGAACCAAGCTCTTGCAAAAGCATCCGCAAACTCATCGGGATTTTCGTAGAAACGTCTTGATATTTTTTCATAAACAGGATCCAGTCGTAATGACAAATCAGTCGTCAACATGGTTGGCCTGTGTTTTTTAGTTGCATCAAAAGCATCAGGAATAATGTGTTCGCCATCTTTTGCTACCCATTGATGAGCTCCTGCAGGGCTTTTTGTTAATTCCCATTCGTGCTCAAAAAGATTTTTAAAGAAATGATTGCTCCATTGGGTTGGAGTTTCCGTCCACGTCACTTCAAGTCCGCTGGTGATGGTGTCTTTTCCTCTTCCGGTACCGAAAGAATTTTCCCAGCCTAAACCTTGTGCCGATAAATCAGCTGCTTCCGGCTCTTTACCAACATGATCAGAAGGTGCCGCACCGTGTGTTTTTCCAAATGTATGTCCACCGGCAATCAATGCAACGGTTTCTTCATCATTCATCGCCATTCTTCCAAAGGTATCTCTAATATCTTTCGCTGCTGCGATGGGATCCGGATTTCCATCAGGACCTTCAGGATTCACATAAATTAATCCCATATGTGCCGCTGCCAATGGTTTTTCTAAATCTCTGGTGTGGGTCCCACCGTTCGGATCTTCATCTGAAGATACAACACCGTGTTCCCTAAGTCCTGATTTTCCGCCGGAATAACGTTCTTCATTTCCAAGCCATGTATGTTCAGAGCCCCAGTACACATCCTGGTCTGCTTCCCATACATCTTCTCTTCCTCCTGCAAAACCAAACGTTTTAAAGCCCATCGATTCCAAGGCCACATTTCCGGTAAGAATCAATAAATCTGCCCACGAAATTTTATTTCCATACTTCTGTTTGATAGGCCACAAAAGTCTTCTTGCTTTATCTAAACTCACATTATCGGGCCAGCTGTTGAGTGGCGCAAATCTTTGCTGACCTCTTGCTCCACCGCCTCTACCGTCAAAAACCCTATAAGTTCCTGCACTGTGCCAAGCCATTCTGATAAACAGCGGACCGTAATGCCCAAAATCTGCAGGCCACCAATCCTGAGAATCAGTCATTAAAGCGTGCAAGTCTTTTTTTAAACCTTCATAATCTAACGATTTAAAAGCTTCAGCATAATTAAAATTCTCATCCATCGGATCAGAAAGTTTCGAATGCTGACGCAAAATATCTACTCTAAGCTGCTTCGGCCACCAGTCGTGATTACTGGTTCCGCCACCTGCAACGGTCTGATTGA
This sequence comes from Chryseobacterium sp. RLHN22, assembly GCF_051011795.1. Lineage (NCBI taxonomy): Bacteria > Pseudomonadati > Bacteroidota > Flavobacteriia > Flavobacteriales > Weeksellaceae > Chryseobacterium > Chryseobacterium sp. RLHN22. Next base: position 265,405 of record NZ_JBPCHW010000002.1, on the reverse strand, counting down.
GCTGACCGTTATGAAACGGGCATTTACTGATGTCTCCTTCCCTGTTTTCCATATTAAAGATTTTTTAATGTTTATTTTGGTGTAAATTTAAAAGTTTAAATTAATAAATATAATCTATTGATAAAAATTAAATGATTTATAAAAACTATAATTCAAAACTATAAACGTTTTAAAGTTAATTAAAATTTACAGGAAGAAAATAGTTTTTTAAGAATTTTGTGGTATTAATTTTTATTCTAAATAATTCATTATATTAGTTTTAATAAAAACCAAAAAAAAATCAAATATGAAAAAATTAATCCCAATAGTATTGATTGCAACAGTTTATTTAATTGCAACAAGCGCTACTAAATTTTGTTCACCAGTACAGATCCCGTTCAACGAACTTTTGGATAAATTTAATACTGACTACAATTCTGCAGTGGAAGGATATTTTGTTTCAGAGAATACTTTTAAAGTAACCTACTCGTACGATTCTGCCATCAAAACTGAAAAAATATATAATGTTTTCGAATATGGGCCATTTGGAAGCTCATGTGAAATGTATGAAATGGGAAGTAGTGCGGAACCGAAAATTCAGGGTATAAAGAATTCACGTTTACTAATTTTAAATAAATCCCGTAGTAAAGACGGAAAATTGGTAACACCTATATTTCACGGAGAAGGTTTCAACTGCAGGCAAAACAGTTACGTTTAACCGCTATGTGACTGATAAAACTTCCAATTCAAAACCGCATCGTTTTTCAGCTCCTTTAAGTTCTGTGAGAAACCGCTTGCAACAAAAGAATACAGCTGTGAATATTAAATGGAAAACTGAGGTTTTAAAACAAAGTAGGTATTGATTAACCTGCTGTCCATATCGATGTACTTTCGTCACTTCGAGTAGATTTTTGAAAAAAATCGTATCGAGAAGTTTATAATTTTGAAGATAAAGCTATTCTCGATACATTTTTTCTCCACTTTGTTACGAAAAAACACTCGAATTGACGGGTCTAATATTAATTGAAAATTCACCACGGGTAATGTCCATTGCTCCTTTTCAATAATCCCAGTACAATTTTTTCATTTCTGTATTAAATTTTTCTCTACCTTAGTTTTTCTCAAAATAAAAACACACGATTTTATATAAATAAGTATTAACCTTTAAAATCAAAAATGATGGGATTAACAAATTTGAACTCCACCCATTTGAGCAGTGCCAAGATCACTGCCGCACAGGATGCCATCGCGGCACTGGAAACAGCACTTGCTGAAATCACTTTCAACCTTTCACCAGACGACCGAAAACAGTATGGGAGCATCAATGAGAAAAACAAACTCTTTGTGAATAAGGTACACGACTACAACAGCAGTCAACCTAATTTAAGCTCTCCTGAGGTCGACTGGGAGGAATTTAACAAAGATCACAGCTCCCGAAGAAGCATGGAAGCCATGATCAGCAAATTGGAAAGTCTGATTACAAGAATGACCAATGCCAAAATTCTCCACGATTACGACAATTATCAGGCAGGTTTGGTAGATTATTCTTTCACTGCCTACAAAGCAGGGTCGTCGGCACCGGGATTTGAAGATAAGTACAATGACCTCAAGCAGTTTTTTGTAAAAACTCCACCTCCGTCCAGTCCGACAGAGGAAAAAAAGTAAAATAACAATGACCAACCACCCCCTTCAGTAATTTGGAGGGGTATTTTTTATAACCTTACATTCATTTTATTGGTTTCACCAGGTTGGCTAATACTCGGGAGGCGTTCTCCACTACTTCCGCTACGTTCCGGATAGGTTGGCTGACGTCTTTCATCCATCAGGAGACGTTCTTTAATGGTCGGAAACGGTTATTGACACCTCCGGATACGTTGCTGATAGCTCGGATGTGGTCTTTTACCTATCAGGAGGTATCTTTTACCTGTCGGGATAGGTTGGTAACGTATCCAGATGTATTGGGAACGTCATCAGAGACGTCTGCAACCCCGCCGGACTTCTGATGAACGTATCGGGATGGGTTTTGTAACGTATCGGAAGCTTTGTGGAACCTGTCTGGGCTTCCCCGAAGTAGACTGGGCAGAATTCAACAAAGACCACAGCTCACGAAACAGCATGGAGACCATGATCAGCAGACTCGAAAGCCTGATTACGAGAATGAATAATGCCAAAACGCTGCATAATTACGACAATTATCAGTCGGCACTGATGGATTATTCGTACACCACTTATAAAGCGGGAACTTCAGCACCGGGATTTGAAAATAAATATAAAGATCTGAAGCAGTTCTTTGTAAAAAACTCCACTTCTACACTCCCGCCTGAAGAGAAAAAGTAAAACAGCAATACACAAATTACCCCTCCCCATTCTACGGAGGGGTATTTTTATAGCTTCTCCCTCTCTTTCAGCTGTTGATATACCTTTTCTAATGATAAGTTCACGTTCTTTAATCATCCAAAGAAGTTTGCTACAGGTCCGGGCACGTCATTCAATCACCCGAAGACGTTCTTTAATCGTCTGATGAGGTTTTTTACCATTCAGTATACGTCAGGGAAAGGCCTGGAGCGGTCTTTTAACCCTTTTTAACCTATCGGGATAGGCTACATAACGTATCTGAAGACATATATCACCCCGTCAGAGACATCAATAACCCCACTGGACATGTGATGAACGTGTCGGGATAGGTTAGACAACGTATCGTGACCTCTTCGGAACGTATTCTAATGGGTGTTGCATGTATCGGGAGAGGTTGGGAACGGCAAATTTGGGGGTTGGGAACGTGTCGAGAATGGTTTTTGCTGCCGAAAGCGTCTCGCTTGTGACCGCTTTCAGATCATTTTAAAATACATATCATTGATAATCGTTAAATGTCATAAATTTGTATTACATGAATAGTTTTTTATAATTTTAAACTAAAAATGATTTATAGTGAACACCAATCTTAACCAATAATACATAGATAAAATTATTTTTTTGAGCGATGAGCAAAAAATGAATTTAACACTTATTTTCGGGAGGTAAAAATCAAGAAAACCAATTCATTGTTCAACCAGACAAACGATACAAACGATGTCGCGGATTTGCAATCCGTGACTTTCTACAATATAAGATATCCTAAGCACGGATTACAAATCCGCGCCATCGAATTACAAACCCGCGCGATCGAATCTAAAAGAAAAATATTTTGTACATTTAAACAAAAACACAAATGTCTACGAAATACAAAGCATTAGATATTGATCAGGCTTACTTTATCACAATTACTACGGTAGGATGGATTGATGTATTTACCAGATTATCACAAAAAATGGTAATTATAGATTCATTAAAATACTGTCAGGCACAAAAAAATCTTTCTATTTTTGCATACTGTTTAATGTCAAATCACCTGCATATTTTCTGCAGAGCAGATGGAAAATATACGTTATCTGAAATCATGCGTGATTTTAAGAAATTTACTTCAAAAAAAATTATTGAAATCATACAATCTGAACCTGAAAGCCGAAAAGAATGGATGTTGGATTATTTTAAAAAATCCTGCGAACATTTATCTCGGGAACAAAAATTCAAAGTTTGGCAAGATGGATATCATGCCGAGGAAGTTTTTTCAAACAAATGGATTAAAGAAAAAATAAATTACATTCATCAAAATCCTGTGAAACAGAAAATAGTGACAGAACCTGAGCATTATTACTTCAGTAGTGCACGAAATTATGCAGACTTGGATAGTCCTTTGGATGTTTTTGTGGTTTTTATGGGATGAATAATTGTTGTGTGTTGTCGTCACGGATTGCAAATCCGCGACATCGGGAGGCTAGTTTATTAATTTAGCCGAATCCTCGTTAGTTACAAGTAATAATTCTTTATCAATTCTTTCTCCTTCCCCTGCTCCTTCATAAAAACATAAACAATCATCACTTGGAGAATAAGTAATATAATAAATTGAGCCTAACGGTTCGTAAATTTGAGCCAAAATAATATTACAAACCTCAATTTCAAATAATTTCATTGAAGCGCATAAATAACTGTCTACCTTATAAATAACTAATGAAAAACTAAACTTATTTTCTTCCGGAAGTAAAAAAGTAGGTAACTGAAAAGATTTTGAAATTTTCACTTTATCACAGATAGAAACCCATCCATTCACCGTTAATCTATTTTTAACTAGTCCTTCGCCACTTAGAAAGGGGATTTGTGTAAAATCATCTTTCTTATCATGGAATAAAAATTGTCTGAACCCATCAAAATCATCATTTAAAACAAATTCAGGTCCTTTAAAAAGAGATAAAAATTCGAAAGAAATCTTAGCACAGAATTTTAAATATTTTTTAACCGACCATTTATAAAGTACAAGTAATTCTTTATGCTGTTTTTGCTTCAGCAAATAAGTCGAAGTAGTAATTTCATTATAATTAAAATTACAATCTAAAATCTTTTTTATATCATTTTTATCTCGACCAACAACTATATATTTTGAATCATAAATTATAATTCTTGGATTGAAATTAAATGGCAATTTATCCGAAAGGTAGGTAGTAAAATCTTTTCTTTCTATGACATCTGCAAAATTTTTAAAATAGAAGATTGTATTTTGAATTTTTCCATCCGCATAATTATAACAAATAATTTCTCCATCTTCTTTAAAGATTAATTGTGGTGGAAATTGCTCTCCTTTAATATTTGTCGAAATAAACCATTCATTATATTCTTTTAACCATAGAAATACCTGTTTATATATTAAGCTCCTATCATCCTTTAAATAAATACTGCCTTTATTGTCCTTACTTATCCAATAATTTAGTGGAGAATACTTAAATATCCAGTCTTCAATATTTTTACCAAAAAATGAATTACAATTTTCGCAAACAGTTGCAAATAATTTATTTTTATTGTGTTCACTGATTAAAATACTTTTTGATAAGATATGAGCAATATTTTTTTTATTCTCTTTTTTACACCAGATACACAAAGTTGAATGATCTTCAGCAAAATCATAATTAATAATGAACGGAACCTTATATTTTTTTATCACTTCAATAAAAGTCTTTAATTAACTTTTTAATTCCTCAATTTTATTTCTAATTAATTTTATAAACTCTTTAATATCATCACTGAAATATTTTGAAAACTCACTCATCCATAAAGCTTTATCATGTCCTGAACGATTTTCTCCTAGCTTTAGATTTAATAAATCGTTTTCTTTAATAACAAACCTTGCTAAATAGATTTGATGATCAAGTTCTCGTTGTGCATCGTCACGAATTTTTTGGTTTTTACCTTTTTCTTTGTCGTGCATAGGCCAACGTGAATCATCTTGAATTTTTAATAATTTTTCTAACGCCCTTTCTAACTTTTCAATTTCTGGCATATTCTATATATTCTATTAACCCGATGTCGCGGATTTGAAATCCGTGACTATATGCTTTAAAATATTATAATTACATATTGTAAATATGTAATAAGCACGGATTACAAATCCGCGTTATCGATAAATGTGCTATCGCCAAAAAAGAAAATGCTCCCTACCGAAGCAGGAAGCATTTTCAACCCTAATATTTAATATAATTAACCCATTACAAAGAGACCCCTCGTCTCCATGGAATGAAATCATTCTGATTGAGTAGGTCGGCTTTGGTTTTTACCTCACCGCTGGCTACTTTAATGATGTATTCTAACAACTCATCTGCTGCTTCGGGAATCGTTTTATCTCCGCTGATGACCGTTCCTGCATTAAAATCAATAATATCCGGCATTTTCTCTGCCAAAACCGTATTCGAAGAAATCTTCACGACCGGAGAAATAGGGTTTCCCATCGGTGTCCCCAAACCGGTTGTGAAAAGAACTACGGTTGCTCCTGAGCCAACCAAAGCGGTTGTACATTCGGCATCATTTCCGGGAGTACACAGAAGATTCAGTCCTGGTTTTGTTGCGTATTCTGTAAAATCAAGAACTTCTACAATTGGGGCTGCACCACCTTTTTTGGCTGCTCCAGCGGATTTCATGGCATCGGTAATTAGACCGTCTTTGATATTTCCGGGAGATGGATTCATATCAAAACCTGAACCTGCCGCCACGACAGATTTTTCAAAATCTTTCATCAACTGAAGGAATTTCACACCATCTTCATCATTGATGCAACGGTTCACCAACTCCTGCTCTACTCCACACAATTCAGGGAATTCAGCTAACATGGTTGTTCCGCCGACTGCCGCCATAATATCAGAAACTTCACCCAAAACAGGGTTTGCAGAAATTCCTGAGAAACCGTCTGAACCACCACATTCCAAACCGATATTCAGTTTGGTGATTGGCGCAGGTTTTCTTTCAATATCGTTGGCTTTTTTAATACCTTCATAAGAATCTTTGATCACGCCGGTAAGCATTTCATCAATCGTTCCCGATTTTTGCTGTTCGTAAACAACGATTGGTTTTTTGTTATTCGGAGCCAAAGCGTGAAGGGCATCCATAAAAATCTGCACCTGAAGATTCTGGCAACCTAAACTTAGAACCGTCGCTCCTGCAACGTTCGGGTTGTTTACATATCCTGCAAACAGTCTCCCCAATGCTTCAGCATCCTGACGAATTCCACCACAACCGCCTTGGTGCGTGATGAATCTTACATCGATATTTTTAAATACTCTCGTATCTTCTTCTTTTTCTTCCTCAACAACATCAGTCGCGCCGCCATTTAATAATGATCGTAATAAAAGCTGATGTTTGCTGGCTTTATCGTGAAGTAATTCCTTTTCAAAAATATCTTTCAATGTTTCGATATTCTTGTTTTCGCAGAATACTAAAGGAAAGAAGAGCCAAACGTTTTCTGTTCCTACCTGTCCGTCTTCACGGTGATATCCCATGAAAGTACGGTCTTTCCATTTATCAACATTCGGTGGAGTCCAGCCTAACGTTTCAGTTTTACCTTCTACTTTTGCGCTTTGGTGTTTTACATTTTCAGTTGTAATGACTTCACCTTTTTTGATGGATTGATTCGCTTTTCCAACGATTACCCCATACATAATAACATGGTCACCATCTTCAAAATCTACAGCGGCAAATTTATGTTTAGCCTTAATATCTTTTACAACCGTATAATCTGTACCGTCAAGATGTACCGATTCTCCGGCGGGCAAATCCAACAGCGCTACAATAACGTTGTCTTTAGGATTTACTTTCAGTACTTTCTTTTGCATGATTTCTTAAGAATTGAATTGTACAAAATTGTTATACGCAGTTTCCATGTCATTGTGATCGATTTCGTACAATGCTTTGGCAACCGCTGTTTTCAAGCCTTCAACCTGAGTCAGATCCATGTCCCAGAAAGATTTTTCTGAAAGTGCCGATTCAGCTACTTTTTCGTAATCTTCATTCGCCCAGATTTCTTTAAATTTAGCAATAATTCCTGCTTCATCATTCAATGGAAGAGCTTTTTCACCATAACTTCCCTGATAGAATCTGATTAAACTTGCTAAAGAGAACGTAAGATTTACCGGTAATTTTCCGTTAGTTTCCACGTAAGTCAGTAAACTTGGTAAAACTCTTACTTTAAATTTAGAAACAAAATACAAAGCGATGCTCGCCAAATGGTGTTTAATGAAAGGATTTCTGAAACGGTCGAAAACTTCTTCCGCAAAATCTTTCAATTCAGTCATATCTAAACCTAAAGTCTGATTGACTTCATTAAAAATAGCATCACTTAAAAAAGTCCCGATAAACTGGTCATCAATCGCTTCTTTTACCAGTTCTTTTCCTGATAAAATCGCAGGAGCCAACATTAAAGTATGACCACCATTCAGGATTCTTACTTTTCTTAAACGATATGGCTGAATATCATCAACGACTAAAATCTGTTCGTTGATTTTATTGAGTGGAATTCTTTCATTTAAATTTCCAGCCTCCTGAATCACAAAAAGTAAGAAGCATTCTGAAACCACCATCATCTGATCTTCGTAATCCAACTGATCTTCGTAAGATTCTGCATCGTCTTTCGGATAACCCGGAACGATTCTGTCTACTAAGGTGTTATGAAAATAATTATTTTGTTCAATCCATTGCACAAATCCTTCTTCTAAATTCCAAAGTTGTGCATATTTGATGATGATGTCTCTTAATGTAAAGGCGTTGTCTTCGATTAATTCGCAAGGAATAATTCTTAAACCTTTATCTGCGGCTCCATTGAAATGCTTGAATCTTTCGTACAATAAAACCGCTACTTTCGCAGGGAAATTCTTGTGCGGACCTTGGTAAGAAGTTTCCGTTTCATCATAAGCAATTCCTGTTTCTGTAGTATTTGAAAATATAAACTCCAATTCTTCTTCTTTCGCCAAAGCTAAGAATTCATCGTAGTTTGCATAAGGATTTACCGATTTCTGAATCGCAGAAATGACCTGCTTTCCATCGTGGATTTCTCCTTTTTTAATTCCTCTTGTGAAAAGTGTATATAAATTGTCCTGCTCTTCCATTTTCTGAATAGAGCCGTTGGGTGTTGCCTGTAAATTAACAATTCCACCTTTCCAGTCGGTTTCTTTGTTTAATTTATCAATTATATAATCTGTGAATCCTCTCATGAAATTTCCGCCACCGAACTGTACTATTTTGATCGGAAGTTTTTCCTGAGAATTGTTTAATTCACGATTTAATTTTTGTTTTATTTGATTTTCCATCTTTCTAAATATTGTTGCGATTACTTTGGTTTGTTTTAAACGCAAAGGACGCAAAGTTTTCTTTTAAAGCTCGATGTATATTTTTAAGTTCGCAAAGGCGTTTGACTTCGTCGAATCTTCGATTTCACTTAAATAAGACAACAAAGAGTTTTTTATTTACTTTCTATTATACTTTTAACCATTAAGATTTATTAAGTATTTAAGTTTAGTTAAGAGAAATAAATTTCTTAAGCTTGCCTTTAATTTGCTCGCAAATTCTTAATATTTCTTAACTGCTAAAATGTTCTTAATGGTTTAAAAATTATTTAATCACTTTATATTTTGGAACCAATGTTTTCATTACTGTCCAGGCGATCAGGTATGCTACGGCGCAGATTGAGAAAATAATCATGTATCCTTTATCGATTCCGTCTACGACCACAGCTCCTGATTTTTCCAATTGCTCGAAGAATCCGTCCGGTAATCTTTCATTAACATATTGAGGATATTTTTCCAATAAAGGAGTTCCGTCAACCGTTGACCAAGCTTTGTGAGCGTGATCGAATAAAACTCCGGAAGATTTGTTGATGATAAATGATCCGATTCCACCCGCCATTCCACCAATTCCGGTGATGGTTGCAATGGCTTTTTTCGGGAACATATCGCCGACTGTTGAAAAGATATTTGCTGACCAAGCCTGGTGCGCTGCTCCTGCAATCCCGATGATTAAAACAGGAATCCAATATGTTGATCCACCTAAAGGTTGTGCTAAAAGTGCCAATAATGGGAAAAATGCGAAAATCAACATGGCTCTCATTCTTCCTGAATACGCGTTCATTCCTTTTTTTTCCACAAAATATTTTGGAAGCCATCCTCCGATAATGGAGAATAACGTTATCATATACAATACAAAAAGCGGGAATGCACTTTGCGTAGAATCCATTCCGTAAACAGAGCTCAAATATGCCGGAGTCCAGAATAAAAAGAACCACCAAACACCGTCCGTCATAAATTTACCAAAAGCAAATGCCCAAGTCTGTCTGTAGCTGAAACATTCTTTGAAAGTGAATTTTCTTTCTTCCGTCTGAGGTACAGCTTCTTCAGCAACAACCTCTTCCTGATCCTGATTGATATAATTTAATTCATGTTCGTTTACTTTATGATGCTCGTGAGGTTTTTTGTAATAGAAAACCCAAAGTCCCATCCATACAAATCCTAACGCACCAATAATGATAAACGCCCATTCCCAACCCATTGATTTGGCAATGAAAGGAATGGTAACCGGTGCCGCCAAAGCTCCAACCGTCGCTCCCGCGTTCCAGATACTGGTAGAAAATGCTCGGTCTTTTTTAGGGAAATATTCTGCTGTTGTCTTGATTGCAGCCGGGAAATTTCCAGCTTCACCGATGGCCAAAACAAAACGTGCAAAAATAAACAACGTTACACTCGTACTGATAATCGCTGAAGTATTGGAAACTGTTGCAATCATTTCTTTAGAACCGTGAAAACCAGCAAACCAGTTTCCAGTCAGAATTCCTGATGTTGCAATTCCGCAGAATGCATGTAAAACCGCACCGATAGACCAAACTCCGATGGCCCAAAGGAAACCTTTTTTGGTGTCCATCCAGTCTACGAATTTACCAGCGAAAAGCATTCCTACGGCGTAGAAAATAGAGAATAATGCAGTGATATTTCCGTAATCGTTATTGTTCCAGTGAAATTCTGGAGCAATAAAATCTTTCCACGTTAATGATAAAACCTGACGGTCCAAATAATTGATGGTCGTGGCAATGAACAGTAACGAACATATCGTCCATCTGAATGTACTTGGTTTAAGAGACTTAACCGAACTCATACTTGTTTAGAATTTAGTTACTTATTTGTTGTTTTTAACGCAAAGTCCGCAAAGATTTTTTTATCAAACTCCTGCATATTTTCGGTCGCAAAAGCGTTTGACTATGTCGAATCTACGATTTCACTCAGCGAAGGCGACGAAGCTATTTATTGCGTAACTTTTTAATTATTATTTTAAAGTCCGGATAATTTCCAACACTTTCTTCGTTTCATTTTCAATGGTTGCGTAATCTTTTGCAGCCATCAAATCTTTGCTTACCAATTTGCTTCCCATTCCAACCGCAGAAACTCCCGCTTTGAACCAGCTTTCGATACTTTCTTTCGTTGTGTCTACTCCACCCGTTGGCATAAATTTCAGATTTGGAAAAACATCTTTGATGGCACTCATAAATCCTGCACCTAAAGCATTTCCCGGGAATAATTTAATGAAAGTTACTCCTGCAGCTTCAGCGGTGATAATTTCAGTCGGCGTCATACAACCCGGACTGTACAAAACATCTTTTGGAATTAAAAATGCTGCCACTTCAGGCACAAAACCCGGACTGATAAAGAAATCTGCCCCAACTTGGTAATATTCCTCAGCTTGCTGTAGATTTTTAATTGTTCCGATTCCTAAAAGCATTTCCGGCATTTCCGCATTACGGATTTCTACCATTTTTGTAAAATTGCTCAACGCAGCTTCACCACGGCTTGTATATTCTACCGCACGGATTCCTGCTTTGTAAAGCGATTTTAATATGTCTATAGTTACCGTTTCATCAGCATTATAATACAAAGGCAAAATCCCCTGATTGATGATGGCATTGGTAACGGTTTGAATTTTTGTCATTTTGTTGAATTATCTTGTTTAAAAATAATTTTTAATGGGATTAAGTCTATCCTTTAGTGCGCTGTTCCTTTAAAGGCTTTTGTTTTTAACGCAAAGTCCGCAAAGATTTTTTTTGACTACTAACTGTTTTTAAGTTCGCAAAGGCGTTTCACTCAGCCAAGAACACAAATATTTTTTAGTTTAAAGTTATCAAAAACCAAAAGCTAGCAGCCAGAAGCCAACTTACCTTTTGATTCTTCCGCCAGAATTTCCGGTCATTACTTCGAGAATATCTTCTGCGCTGCAATAGTTGATGTCTCCTAAAATGGTGTGTTTGATGGCACAGGCGGCGTTTGCGAAATGTAAGGCTTTTTCATCATCGAAATTTTTTAAGCCATAAATTAAACCTGCTGCAAAGGCATCTCCCGTTCCGATTCTATCGACAACTTGGTCTATTTCTAAAAATTTAGTTTCAAAATAATTTCCGTTGACTAAAGCTCTTCCCTGTGTTTGCTGCGAACTTGCAGTAACTCCGATTCTGATTTTGTCGAAAATTTTATGAATGGATGGACATTGCTTTTTTAATTCTTCACAAGCTTCCAGAAAACCGTTTTTGTCTGATGAAAACTGAGTTCCTAAGATTTCGTTGATTTCATTCACACCGCCGATGAAAATGGTTGATAGAGAAACCAATTCTTTTAAAACTTCATTTCCATTTTTGCCATATTTCCAAAGGTTGGAACGGTAAGCCGGATCTGTTGTAATCTCAATTCCCAATTCACGAGCGGTTTTCAAACCTTCTTTCAAACTTTCATAAGCCGATTCTGAAATTCCCGGACTGATTCCCGTCCAGTGAAAATAATCGCAGCCTTCCAAAGCTTTTTTCCAGTCGATTTTTGCTGCTTCGATGTTTGCGAAAGAGCCGTTCAATCTGTTGTAAGCAATTCTGCTCGCACGAACCGACGATCCTACTTCTAAAAAGTACAAACCTAAAGGATGTTCATTTTTAGAAATAAAATTAGTATCAATTCCGAAGCTTTTTACAAAAGATAAAGCCGATTCTCCCACAAAATCATCAGAAACAGCGCTTACATGCTTCACTTCACAACCCATAGTTGCCAGTGATGAAGCGACATTAAGCTCAGTACCGCCGAAGAAAAATTCCATTTCATGGCTTTGCTTCATGGTTCTGTTTCCTGGAGGCGAAAGTCGCATGATGATTTCACCGAAAGTAAGTATTTTACTCATAAGTTTTTACTAACCTTAATTTTTTGAATATCTGCTGTTGTTTTAACGCAAAGTTCGCAAAGATTTTCTTTTTAAAACTTGATGTATATTTTTAAGTTCACAAAGGCGTTTCACTTAAATAAGACCACAAAGAGTTTTAGATATTCAATTATTTTTATTTAAACCATTAAGATTTTATTAAGGAGTTTAGAAAAATTAAGTTGAGCTTTACTTTAAGCGGCCAGCTTAATAAAATCTTAGATTTTAAACTTAAAAAAACTTAACCTTTTAATTTCCTTAATGGTTTAAAAATATTTTGAATCTCTCACAGATTTAGCAAATTTTGCAGATTTAAAATGATCTGCGTAATCAGCTAAATCCGCAAGAGAAATTATTAAAATTTAAAAATCGAAATAATTTTTGGCATTATGGTAACAAATATTGGAAATAATTTTCCCAACATGCTCCATATCATCAGGCAATTCGCCTTTTTTCATTTCTTCGCCAAAAAGATTACACAATACTCTTCTGAAATATTCGTGTCTCGGGAAAGATAAGAAACTTCTGGAATCTGTCAACATTCCAACGAAACAGCTGATTAATCCCATGTTTGAAAGGGCGTTCATCTGCTTGATCATTCCGTCTTTTTGGTCTAAAAACCACCATCCTGAACCAAACTGTACTTTTCCTTTGATGCTTCCATCATTGAAATTCCCAATCATCGTTGCGAAAATTTCGTTGTCGGCAGGATTTAAGTTATAAAGAATTGTTTTTGTTAATTTATCTTTTCCGTCTAAAGCGTTTAATAATTTAGACAAAGTTTCAGCCTGAACGAAGTCACCGATAGAATCCCAACCCGTATCAGGGCCTAAAATTCTGTGCATTCTTTCGTTGTTGTTTCTCAACGCTCCCAAATGGAACTGCTGAACCCAACCGAATTTGTGGTAAGCTTCACCTAAGAAAAGTAAAATCGCAGTTTTGAACTGATTTACCTGCTTTTCAGCAATTACTTTTCCGGCTAATTTATCAGCAAAGATTGTTGAAACTTCAGCTTCGGTAGCTTCTTCGAAAGAAATATTGTTCAATCCGTGGTCGCAAAGCCTGCATCCGTTTTCGTGGAAATATTCAATTCTTTTTAACAAAGCATCGCACAAAGTCTGGTAAGAATTGATTTCAATTCCTGCCGACTCGCCCAATTTAGCAATATAATCTGCGAAGTTGTGGTTTTCAATTAAAATCGCCTTATCAGGGCGGAATGCGGTACTTACTTTAACTTTCCAGTCACTTTTTGCCAAATCCTGGTGGTAATTCAAAATGTCGATAGGATCTTCCGTTGTGCACAAAGATTCTACATTCATCATTTCCAGCAAACCTCTTGTCGATTTTTCAGGAGTTTGAAGCTGAGCGCTGATGTTTTCGTAAATTTCTGAAGCGTTATTTTCATTTAACAATTCATCAATTCCGAAATATCTTTTTAATTCTAAATGCGTCCAGTGATACAAAGGGTTTCTCAAGGTATAAGGAACTGTTTTAGCCCAAGCTTCGAATTTTTCTTTGTCTGAAGCATCTCCGGTGATGAATTTTTCATTCACACCCATCGTACGCATGGCTCTCCATTTGTAGTGATCGCCGGCAATCCACACCTTAGAAATATTATCGAAAACTGTATTTTCTGCGATATCTTTAGGAATCAAATGATTGTGATAATCGATGATTGGCTGCTTTTCTGCGTAGTTGAAGTATAATTCTTCAGCGTATTTATTCTGTAATAAAAAGTTATCTGTGATAAAAGATTTCATTGTCGTTTGATTCTAGTGTTACTCGTTTGAAGGCTTTCCGATGGTTGCCAAAATTCCTCCATCAACGTAAATAATCTGTCCGTTGATGAACTTACTTGCGTCTGAAGCCAGGAAAATAGCCGTTCCTGCAAGATCTTCAGGATTTCCCCATCTTCCTTCCGGAGTTCTGCTGATGATAAATTCGTTGAACGGATTTCCGTCCACTCTGATTGGTTCTGTTTGCGACGTTGCAAAATATCCCGGACCGATTCCGTTTACCTGAATATTATGTTTCGCCCATTCTGTTGCTAAATTTTTGGTAAGCATTTTCAGTCCGCCTTTTGCTGAAGCATACGCTACAACATTATCACGGCCAAGTTCACTCATCATTGAGCAAATATTGATGATCTTTCCTGATTTTCTTTTAATCATGTGCTTTCCAATTAATTTGGACATGATGAAAGGTCCGGTAAGATCTACATCGATTACTTTTCTAAAGTCTTCCACCTCCATATCAACCGCCGGAATTCTTTTGATAATACCTGCATTGTTGACCAAGATGTCTATTTTTCCATGAGTAGCTTCCATTAGGGCTACCTTCTGAGCGGCTTCCAGTTCGTCGGTGACGTCAAAAATATATCCTGTTGCTTTGTATCCTTTAGAATGATAATACTCAAGCGCTTCGTCTAATTTTGACGGTGTTGTACTTGTGATGGCCAGTTCAGCTCCTGCAGCGGCAAGACCTTCAGCCATTGCCATTCCCAATCCGTGAGTTCCGCCTGTAACAACGGCCACTTTACCGGATAAATCGAATAAATTCATGTGAAAAATTACTTTAGTTCGTTTGTTTTAACAGCGTCCATATCGCCATAATCCATATTTTCGCCTGCCATTCCCCAGATAAACGTGTAGTTGGAAGTTCCAACGCCTGAGTGAATAGACCATTCCGGAGACAATACAGCTTCATTGTTTTTCATAAAGATATGACGTGTTTCATTTGGCTGACCTAAGAAATGACTTACCGCCTGACCGTCTTCCAGATCAAAATAGAAATAAACTTCCATTCTTCTGGTATGTGTGTGAGAAGGCATGGTGTTCCAAACGCTTCCCTCGTGCAGTTCGGTCATTCCCATTTGCAGCTGGCAGGTTTCCAGCACGCTGTTTACAATCAGTTTGTTGATTGTTCTTCTGTTTGCGTATTTTGTTTCGCCCAGTTCTACAATTTCAGCTTCGTTCTTGGTGATTTTCTTTGTAGGATAAGAATGATGAGCCGGCGCAGAATTGAAATAAAATAAAGTCTGACCTTCATTTCCGTTTTCAAAAACAACATCTTTTGCTCCTTTTCCGATGTATAATGCTTCCTTATTTCCCAGTTCAAAAACTTCACCGTCAACAGTCACCTTTCCGGCTGCACCTACGTTGATGATTCCTAATTCTCTTCGGTCTAAGAAATTTTCAGCTTTCAGATCGTCTGTCGGTTCCAGCTTCAATGCGCTATTTACAGGCATTGCACCACCAACAATCATTCTGTCGTACATAGAATATACAACATTAATCTGCTCTTCATTAAACAAATTATCGATCAGAAAATCTCTTCTTAAGTCCTCGGTTGTATATTTTTTTACATCTTCTGGGTGATGAGCGAAACGAAACTCTGAATTTGTCATACTTTAGATTTTATACTTACATTATGGTTTAAAAAAACCTGTTAAACATTGCGTAATCGATTGCATTTAATTACACTAAAAATTACAGAAATACTTGAGGTCTAATATAGAAATAATAATCAATTCGTTAACAAAAATTTAATTTAAATTTACAACTAATTGATTTTCAAAATAATAATATGGAAAATAATTTTATATTTTAAATTTAAAAGAGATAAAATTCGTTACAATTTTTACCAAAACTTACCATAACTATATATTAAAATAGAATCATGCCAACAATTATTTATAAGTTAAATCAAATAGTGTTTAGATAATGATATATATTATAAAATAAGAATAATCATACATTTTAATGTTTTTTTTACCATTAATAAAATACACAAAACAATTTGACGAAAAATATGATAAAAATCAGATATTGATACTAAAAATACTTTTGACTGTAGTTTTTGGGAGTTTTAAAGTATGAAAAAAATAGAATTTTTGTCAAATTTCATAGAATTTCGATTATTAAGCAATGAAAGTTTTAACATTTTCCCAATTTGATATGGAGTATTAAAAACAAAATTAAATAACTCAAAAACAACAACTTAAAATAAAAACACAATATCAAATTTTATATCTATTAACAAATCAAACAATCAAATTAATAAAAAAATAACATTTTTTTCTTTGTGTAATGAAAAATAATATTAGTTTAGAAGCCAGGATATTTTATCGTAAAAATTTACGCAATCGATTGCACAATAAAAGCGTATAACTGACGAAAAATATCTGCTAAAAAAACAGAATACTTAAAAATCCAAAAAACTTAAGGAGAAACAACACATTTCTCTACCACAATTAAACTATATAAGGATACATTAATGGATAAAAAAGTACATTCAATAAAGTGGTTATATTTAACTGTCTTTCTTCTTCCTGTACTTGGTATGGCCCAGGAAAAAGATAAGGAAAAAGAAACCAAAATCGATGAGGTGGTTTTGGTAGGATACACCAAAGTTTCTAAGAAAGATGTTACGAACTCTGTTTCTTCCGTTAAAGCAGAGGCAATCAAAGATATGCCTTCTACAAATGCTGCTGAAGCGATTCAGGGAAGAATGGCCGGAGTGAAAGTTGCACTCAGTGAAGGATCTCCCGGAGCTGATGTGGATATCGTCATACGTGGAGGTACTTCTATTACAGGAAGTAATGCTCCTCTATATATTGTAGATGGTGTTCAGATGGACAATGCGCTCACTGTTTTATCTCCAAAAGAAATTGAATCTATCGAGGTACTGAAAGATGCTTCATCAACCAATATTTATGGTGCACGAGGCGCAAACGGCGTTGTATTGATTACAACAAAAAGCGGTCGTAAAAAAGCCAGAACATTAATCAATTACAATGGTTTTCTGGGTGTACGAAAAATCCAGAATACGATTGATGTACTGGATCCGTATCAATACGTGCTTTATCAGTATGAGCTATACAACAAAGCCGGTATTGATACCGATATTACTACATTTACCAACAGATACGGCACTTTTGATCAGCTCAGCAAATATCGAGATGTAAAAAAGAGAGACTGGCAGGACGAAGTTTTCGGAAGAGAAGCTTTTAACTTTACAAACAATTTATCTGTAACAGGCGGCTCGGAAAATTCATCATTCTCATTATCCTTAAATAATGTTGAAGAGGATGGGATTATGATTGGTTCCGGGTTTAAAAGAAATATGGCTAATTTCAAATACGACTATGACATTTCTAAAAAGCTAAGCCTGGGTCTTAATGCTCGCTACAGCCGCCAAACCATTTTTGGCGCGGGAACATCAGCTACCGGCTCCCAAAGTACAAACCGTTTGAGGAATTCTGTGCGCTATCAACCATTTGAAGGAGTGTCAACGGTAAATGTTGATGAGTTTGATCCTTTGTTTGCCGATCAAACAAATCTTGTCAACCCTATCCTTCTGGCTAATAATGAGATCAAAGAGAACGGAAGAAATGATCTGATGCTTAATGGTACTATTGAATATAAGATTAATAAAAACTTTACCTTCCGAAGTGTTTTAGGATATGTTCAAAGGGATGAATTCATCAATCAATTTTCAGGAACTGTAACCAGTGTTGCCAGACAAAATAATGACCAACCTGTTGTTGTATTAAGTAAGGGACAAACCAGACGTATCACAAATACTAATACATTAAATTTCAGAAAAACATTCGGCAATCATAAACTTGATTTATTAGCCGGACAGGAAATTGTAAAAACAGACGGTGAAACATTGGCAATGACCATAAAATGGTTTCCGAAATCAATCACTGCTCAGGAAGCTTTTGCCAATATCCAGGCAGCTTCGCCACCTGCAGGACTGGTTCAGGATGCGCCAAGAGCCGGAAGACAGCCGGATCGCCTTGCTTCTTTTTTTGGTAGAGCCAACTATATCTACAAAAACAAATATATTTTAACAGCTTCCATGAGAGCTGACGGATCCAGCGTATTTGCTCCGTCAAACAGATGGGGATATTTTCCTGCAGCATCCGTAGCGTGGAAAATTAAGGAAGAAAATTTCTTAAAAGAAAGCCAGACCATCAGTGAGTTAAAACTTCGTGCAGGATACGGTTTATCCGGGAACAACAGAATTGGAGCATTTTTGTATGACACCTTCTTTACTACCTCTTCAGATTACGGCTATGCCTTTGGAACGAACGTGACACCAGGGGCAACTACTGGAAATATCATGGCTAATAAGAACGTAAAGTGGGAAGCTGCTGCTTCAAAAAATGTTGGTTTGGATTTTGGCTTATTTAAAGGTAAAATTTATGGTACTTTAGACCTGTACAAAACTGACACGAAAGACCTTTTGCTTCTCACACAAATTCCAAAAGACAGGGGATACGAATATCAGTATCAAAACTCAGGTAGTACTGAAAATAAAGGGATTGAATTCTCAATTGGAAGCGCCATTATAAGCAATGAAAACTTCAGCTGGAATATTGATGCCAACATTTCTTCTAACAGGAATACCATCAAAAGTTTAGGTAATAATGCTTCTGCAAGTGCAAATTATTATTATTTCCCTTCAGGATGGCAGAATAATTTAAATGATTTTCTTGTACAGGTTGGTAAACCTGTAGGTACTTATTGGGGATATGTAACTGGAGGAAGATATGAAATAAGTGATTTTGATTACAATCCGACCACTCAGATATATACTTTGAAAGACGGAATTCCAAGCTCTGCTGCTGCTGCAAACGGAGCAAAACCAGTTCAGCCCGGAGATCTAAAACTTGTGGATCTTAATGGTGACGGAATAATTGATAATAAGGATATGACAGATTTAGGAAATGCACAACCTAAATTCTATGGTGGCTTTAACCAGACTTTCCGTTATAAAAACTGGGATATGAGCTTAATGTTTAATTTCTCTGTCGGTAATAAAGTTTACAACGCCAATAAAATTGAATATTCAACGCAATACTTATACAGAGACAACAATATGTTGGCAGAAGTGGCTGACAGATGGAGATGGTTTAATGATCTAGGTGAAAAAGTAAATGATCCGACAGCTCTTGCTGCGTTAAATGCCAATACAACCGGGTGGACTCCGCCTGCCGGAGCTTACTTCCTTCATTCTTATGCTATTGAAGACGGATCGTTCCTAAGACTGAATAACGTAACTTTAGGATATTCTTTAGGCAAAGATTTCACAAAACAGCTTGGACTCTCCAATTTCAGACTGTATTTCACAATGAACAATGTATTTACAATCACCGGATATTCCGGCTATGACCCTGAAGCCAATACAAGAAGAAACCCTTTAACCCCTGGTGTAGATTATGCAGCTTACCCGCGAAGCAGATTTATATTATCAGGAGTTGACATAACTTTTTAACCCTACTATTATGAAGAAAAATAGATTTTTAATAACACTTTTTGCGATCGCAGGAACTCTTACGGTAAATTCCTGTAATGATTTTCTTGAAGTAGAAAGCTTATCCAATACTGCTGAAAAGCAACAGTTTGATTCAGCTTCAGATACATTCTCCGCACTTGTGGGTGTATATAATGCTACGATGGGTGATAATACCTATGGACAAAGAATGAATCTTATCCTTACTCAGTCAGGAGATGACTTAAGAACATCAGGTGACTATAATGCAAACGACAGAAGAGGAATCAGCTGTTTTGGTGCAATACCTACCAATACAGAGCTTTCAAAACCTTTTTTAGACACCTATGCCGGAATTGAAAGAGCCAACCTTGTCATCAAAAATATTCCTTTGTCTCCCGTTTATCAGACAGGCTCGGCTGCTGATAAAAAATTAATGGACAGATATTTAGGAGAAGCATTAACCTTAAGAGCACAATTCTATTATGATTTAATTAAAAACTGGGGAGATGTGCCTTTCCAGGATGTACCTTCATCTGATCTTCCAGATTTATATCTACCTAAGACAGACAGAGATATAATTTATGATAAAATCCTAGATGATCTTCTGAAAGCAGAAACTTTAGTTCCTTGGAGAGCAGAGGCAAACACTACTGCACAGAGAATATCAAAAGCAGCAGTAAAAGGTTTAAGAGCAAGAATAGCATTAGCAAGAGCCGGCTGGTCTTTAAGAAGAAATCCACAACAAATGATGCAGGGATCCAATCCACAAAAATATTACAAGATAGCTTATGATGAATGTAAAGACATCATTAATTCTGGTCAGCATCAATTGAATCCTAGCTACGAGGGAATGTTCAGATCACTGCATACCAATAGCCAGGACGCCACCAACGAAGTTATTTATGCTATTGGAGCCTTTGGAGGAAACTCAAGGACAGACAGTAAAATCGGTTACTATAACGGATTGAGACATGATGATACCGATTGGAAATCTTCGGGCGGTATCAATGCTATACCTGTATATTTCTATGAATTTGGGAAAAACGATTTAAGAAGAGACGTCAACATTGCAATCTTCAGAGTAAGTGCAACCAAACAGGCAGACCTTCAGACTTCTATCAACTGGAATGACGGCAAATTCAGAAAATCATGGACAAGTATTACAGGTACTTCACAAAATTTAGGAATTGACTGGCCGTTGTTGAGATATGCCGATATCTTATTAATGTTTGCAGAAGCAGATAATGAGTTGAACGGAGGTCCTTCTCAGGAAGCCATAAATGCGGTTTTGGCAGTAAGACAGAGAGCGTATGCAGGCAATCTTGGGCAGGTAGGAACCATTCCTACAGGTAAAGCTGCATTTTTTGATTATATTGTGAAAGAAAGACAGCTGGAATTTGGAGGAGAGGGACTGAGAAAATATGATCTTATCCGTTGGAATCTTCTGGAAACAAAAATAAACGAAACCAGAGCCAAACTTACTCAATTTATGAACGGTACTGGAGCGTATGCAAATGTTCCTGAGTACATTTTCTACAAAAAACCGGCATCTACAGTATCTAATTACAACCCGGCAAAAACTGCACAGCAGAATGTTTTAGACATTGACTTCTATACTACAGGCGGTGTAGCAAAAACTGATGTTTTCTATGCTCCAAACCAATCTGTAGCAACACCTTCAGGATATACCAAAGTAAACTGGAGACTGGCTATGACTCAACCATACATCAGTGGAGACCCGGTGAAAAGTTATGCTTATTATTTCCAGCCAAACAGAAAAGAACTTTTACCCTTATCTCTAGATGTTGTTAATGCAAATTATAATCTTACCCAAGATTATGGGTATTAGTAAAAATATACATTCATATTAGTTAATTTTCAGTACAGACTTGCTTCTTTTAAGAAGAAGGTCTGTACTTTTCTTCAAAGAAAAATTCGGAGATATGCAGATTTCAGGTTTAAAAAATAACATCAAATTCTTAGCTGTTTTTTCGCTGGTCGTTATCAGTCTTCTTTCTTTCAAAATTAATGATGAGAAAACCATCATCGTTTCGAAAGACGGAAAAGGCAATTTCACGACGATTCAACAGGCAATTGACGCTGTTGAAGAAGGTACATCGGCAAGAACAAAAATTATTGTAAAACCGGGAACTTACAGAGAAAAAATAACTGTTTCTGAAACAAAAAGCCCGATAATTTTAATAGGAGAAAATCCTGAAAATACCATTTTGGTTTATGCCGATCATGCTTCGAAACAAAACGCAGAAGGTAAAAATATCGGAACAACAGGTTCATCGAGTATTTTTATTTTTTCTAATGATTTTTCAGCGAAAAATATCACATTTCAAAATGATGCAGGTCCGGTCGGACAAGCCGTTGCAGTTTTAACGACAGGCGATAGAATTGCATTTGAAAATTGTAAATTTTTAGGATTTCAGGATACCCTTTATACGAAAGGAGCTCAAGATGCTTTAGATAAAACCAAAATCTCCAGGAACTATTTTAAAAACTGCTACATTGAAGGCACAACCGATTATATTTTCGGGGCGGGAACTGCTGTTTTTGAAAACTGTACGATTTATTCCAAGAAAAATGCATCGTATGTTACTGCAGCTTCTACAATAGAAGGCAATGAATTTGGCTACGTATTTATTAACTGTAATGTAACGGGCAATGCAGATGCAAATTCTGTATATTTGGGACGTCCGTGGAGACCATTTGCCAAAACGGTTTATATAAATTGCGCAATCGATTCCACAATCAAAAAAGAAGGATGGCACAATTGGTCTAAACCTGATGCAGAAAAGACCACTTTCTATGCAGAATACAATTCTAAAGGAGACGGAGCTGATGTTTCTAAAAGGGTTTCGTGGTCACACCAATTAACAAAAGAACAAAGTAAAAAATATACGGCTAAAAATATTCTTTCAGCAAAAGACAACTGGGATTTCAAAAAAGCACTTAAATAATATCAGATTATGAAAGATACTTTTTTTTTATTTTCAGTACTCGGAATTTTTACTCTACAAAACTGTACGACTCAGTCGAAATTATCAGCTGAAAAGGAAACGGTAATCTCAGGAAAAACCATCAGTTTCCCCGGAGCAGAAGGTTTTGGAAGGTTCACAACCGGAGGAAGAGGCGGAAAAGTTTTATTCGTAACCAAATTAACCGATGACGGTTCTGAAGGTACTTTAAGATATGCTTTGGAACAAAAAGGAGCAAGATACGTCGTTTTTAAAACAGCAGGAACAATTTATCTAGAATCTCCTTTAAAAATAAAAGAAGGCAACGTTACCATTGCCGGACAAACCGCTCCCGGAGACGGAATTACCGTTGCCAATTACGAAACTTTCGTAGCTGCAGACAATGTCATTATTCGTTACATGAGGTTCAGAATGGGCGATCTGAAAAGGTTTGAAGGAGATGCATTAGGCGCAAGATTTATCAAAAATCTTATTGTTGACCATTGTTCGATGAGCTGGTCTACTGATGAAACCGTTTCTATTTATGCCAACGAAAATACCACGCTTCAATGGTGTGTGATTTCAGAAAGCCTAAGGAATTCTGCTCATCAGAAAGGCGCTCATGGATATGGTGGAATCGCAGGTGGAAAATTTGCATCATTCCACCACAACCTTTATGCAAACCATGACAGTAGAAATCCACGATTGGGAGAGTATGCAGGAAGTAAATTTGCGTTGACTGATTTAACGGATTTTAGAAATAATGTCATTTACAATTGGGGACACAACAATATTTATGGCGGCGAAGGGATGAATGTAAACATTATCAATAACTATTATAAACCGGGATCGGCAAGTTTAAATAAAAAAAGAATTGCAGCTATTGATAAAAATCAAAAGCCTGACACAGAAGTATATAACATCTGGGGTAAATATTACATTTCAGGAAACATTTCTGAAGGAAATCCTGAAGTAACGGCAGACAATTGGGAAAATGGAGTTTTCAATCAGATGAAATCGTACAATTTAACAAAAGCTGATAAAAATTCAATTAAAATTAATCAGCCACACGATATTCAGAATAATGTTAAAACAGATTTACCAAAAGATGCTTATGAAAAAATATTGCAGATCGGTGGGGCAAGTTTCGTGAGAGATAAGGTCGATTTGAGAGTTTTAAAAGATGTAAAAAACGGAACATTCACTTATCAAGGTTCACTTGGAAGCAAAAACGGGATCATCGATTCTCAAAAAGATGTCGGCGGATTTCCCGAATTGAAAATGGGAAAAATTCCTGTTGATTCAGACAACGACGGAATGCCTGATGAATGGGAAATCAGACATCATCTCAATCCTAATAAATATGATGCAAACGGAAGAGATTTAAATAAAAACTACGATAACATCGAGGTGTATACTCACAGTATTGTGCAGGATATTACCAAAAAACAATAATAGTACTTTTACTAAAATTAAATTTAAAACAGAAAAATCAACTTTAAAACTATATAAAATGAATTTCATTAATCATAAAATTAAAGTGTTGGCATTCGCTGCTTTAAGTTCGGGAATATTTCTGGCTTGTGCCCAGACAAAAACAGCAGCCGTTTCAAAACCGGCGACAGAAACTTCCAAGTCAGGAAAAGTAGTTCCAACCAACTTAAAATGGTCTGAAAGAATGATGCTTTCTGAAATGCACCGTTTTCCGCAAGCCTGGATGCTGGATTTCAGTAAAAGTCCAAAATGGACCTATCCATCCGCAATTGTTTTGGATGGCGCAGAAAAATTATATGCTAAAACGGGCAAAAAAGAATATTACAACTATATCAGCGATTTCGGTAAAGATTTGATTAAAGAAGACGGAACAATTCTTACATACGACCTTGATAAGTACAACATCGATATGCTGAACAGCGGAAATGTTCTTCTTTATTTGTATGAAAAAGAGAAAAAAGAAAAATATTTAAAAGCACTTCAAACGTTACGTTTACAAATCGACGGACAACCAAGAACCAAAGAAGGATCTTTCTGGCACAAAAAAATCTATCCTTATCAGGTTTGGCTGGACGGCTTGTACATGGGAATGCCTTTCTACACGCATTATACAAAAGATTTCGTAAAGGGTGCAGATGCTCAGAAAGCGTATGATGATATTGTTTTCCAGTTTGAGTCTGTTCAGAAAAATATGTTAGATAAAAAAACGGGACTTCTTTATCATGGCTGGGACGAAAGCAAAGAGCAAGCTTGGGCCAATAAAGAAACCGGACTTTCACCTAATTTCTGGGGAAGAGCAATGGGCTGGTACGGAATGGCAATGGTAGACGTTCTGGATTATTTACCAAAAGACCATCCGGGAAGAGCAAAATTAATTTCTTATATAAAATCTTACGCCGATGCAATAATTAAAGTTCAGGATAAAAAATCGGGGCTTTGGTATCAGATTCTGGACAAGCCTTTGGAAAAAGGAAATTATGAAGAAGCAACCGCATCTGCAATGTTTGTTTATACCATCATTAAGTCTGTTAACGAAAGTTACCTTCCAAAATCGTACAAAGCTGCTGCTAAAAAAGGGTATGACGGAATTATCAAAAATTTAATCACAGTAGATGAAAACGGAGTGGTAAACTTAAATAAATGCTGCGCCGTTGCCGGATTAGGCGGAAAACCCTACAGAGATGGTTCTTATGAATATTATGTAAACGAAGAAATCCGCTCCAACGACGGAAAAGGAACAGGACCATTCATTTTGGCAAGTTTGGAATTTGAAAAATAATACTTTAAAACCATTAAGAAGAATTAAGAAGTTAAGATTCATTTAGTTTAAAATCTATGATTTTATTAAGTTAATTACTTAAAGCGAAGCTCACCTTAATTTTTCTAAACTCCTTAAATCAAATCTTAATGGTTAAAAATAAATATCTGTAATAAAGAAACTTTGAGATCTTATTTAAGTGAAATCAAAGATTCGACGAAGTCAAACGCCTTTGCGAACTTAAAAATATATATCACGTTTTGAAAAAGAAACCTTTGCGCCCTTTGCGTTAAAAATCAATACAAGCCAGACCAAAAATCTGATTTATGAAGACGAAAAACATTTTAAATATACTCTCGATCACAGTTTTTTCGATTGCATCAAATTATTTGAATGCTCAGGAAAAAAACTACGTTTCCGAAGTCTGGGTTGCCGATCAGGGAAAAACTTATAAAAACCCGATCCTTTACGCAGATTATTCTGATCCGGATGCCATTCGTGTGGGTGAAGATTATTATATGACCGCTTCAAGTTTCAATGAAGCTCCGGGATTACCGATTCTTCACTCAAAAGATATGGTGAACTGGAAATTGGTGAATTATGCCATTCAGGATATTTTACCTAAAGAACATTTCTCCATACCAAGACGTGGTGATGCGGTTTGGGCACCTTCCATCCGTTTTCATAAAGGAGAATTCTACATCTACTGGGGCGATCCCGATTATGGAATATATATGGTAAAAACCAAAGATCCGCTCGGAAAATGGGAAGAACCTGTTTTGGTGATGGAAGGAAAAGGCTTGATCGATTCCTGTCCTTTTTGGGATGAAGACGGAAATGCTTATTTAGTTCATGGATGGGCGGGAAGCCGCGCCGGAGTAAAAAGTATTTTATCTCTTAATAAAATGAATCCTGAAGGAACAAAAGTTCTCGATAAAGGTGTTCATGTTTTCGACGGTCACGAATCCCATCCAACAGTTGAAGGTCCGAAAATGTATAAAAGAAACGGCTACTACTACATTTTTGCTCCGGCAGGAGGTGTGGCAACAGGCTGGCAATTGGTATTAAGATCAAAAAATATCTACGGTCCTTACGAAGAAAAAGTTGTGTTGGAACAAGGCTCAACAAAAATCAACGGGCCTCATCAGGGCGCTTGGGTAGACACGCCTTCCGGAGAAGACTGGTTCTATCATTTTCAGGACGTAGATGCCGGAGGAAGAATTATTCATTTACAGCCAATGAAATGGGAAAAAGACTGGCCTGTTATCGGCATTGACAATAATAAAAACGGAATCGGCGAGCCGGTTTTAACATACAAAAAACCAAACGTAGGAAAAGCTTATCCTATCGTCACTCCTCCTGAAACAGATGAATTCGATGGTGAAAAAATAGGGTTACAATGGCAATGGAGTGCGAACGAAAATATCGTTTGGTCTTCCAAACTTCCCGGACAGAAATTTTTAAGATTATTCTCCATGAAAGTTCCTGAAGATGAGAAAAACCTTTGGAATGTCCCAAATTTATTAACCCAAAAATTCCCCGCTCCGAATTTTGCAGCTTCAACAAAGGTTAAATTAACTCCCGAAGATGCTAAAGAAGGAAAAACTGCAGGACTCTTGATAATGGGATTAGATCATCAATCCATTGTGATCACCAATAAACCAGACGGATTCTATATTCAATTAAGAAGAGCCGAAAAAGCAGATAAAGGCGGCGAAGAAAAGGTTTTATTTGAAACTAAATTAAAAGGAAACGAAGCTTATTTAAAAGTGAATGTAAACGAACCAAACGGTTTATGCCAGTTCAGCTACAGCGAAAACGGAAAAAGTTTCACAAAAGTAGGCGATATTTTTCAGGCAAAACCAGGAAAATGGATCGGTGCTAAAGTCGGTTTATATAGTGTAAGCACTGCAAAAGCACCTCGCGGCGGATATGCCGATTTTGATTGGTTTAGAATTACTAAAAATTAAGATTTAAAGCTCTCGCAGATTGAGCAGATAACGCAGATGATTACAGATAACTTTTTTCATCTAAATTAAAAATCTGCATAATTCGCCCAATCTGCGAGAGAAAAAATAAACATTCGATTTTGAAATAAAATCAAAAAAAATTAAAACTCAAAAAATAAAATGAAGAAGTCTCTTAAAGTAATCGGTTTAGTAGCAGCAATGATGTTTTCAGGGCAAATCTATGCTCAGAACCTTGATATTTATAAAAACATTGAGTTTAAAATGCCTCAGGTTGCAGAAACTTCATTTGCAGCCAATACCGTTTCCATCACACAATACGGCGGTGTTGCAGGCGGAAATGTAAAAAATACAGAAGCTTTTAAAAAAGCTATTGAAGATTTAAGTAAAAAAGGTGGCGGAAAACTGATTGTTCCTCGTGGAATGTGGTTAACAGGTCCTATTGAATTAAAAAGTAACATCAATCTTCATGTAGAAGAAGGAGCATTTATCGTTTTCAGTAAAGATAAAAATGATTATCCTTTGGTGGATGTAAGTTTTGAAGGATTAAATACAATTCGTTGTCAATCTCCTATTTCAGCTAAAAATGCAACCAATATTGCCATAACAGGAAAAGGCGTAATAGACGGTAGCGGTGATGCGTGGAGAGCCATCAAAAAAAGTAAAGTTTCAGAATCTGAATGGAAGAACATCGTAAAATCAGGCGGAATTTTATCCGCAGACGGTAAAACATGGTTCCCATCAGAAAGCTATAAAAAAGGATTTGAAAGCAGTTCGAATTTTAATGTTCCTGATAAGATTTCTAAAGATGATTTAAAAACTGTAAAAGATTTTCTTCGTCCGGTAATGGTAAGCTTGGTAGGTTGCGACAAGGTGTTGTTAGACGGGCCGACTTTCCAGAATTCTCCGGCCTGGAACCTTCACCCGTTGATGTGTTCAAATGTGATTTTAAGAAATCTTACCGTTAGAAATCCATGGTTTTCTCAAAACGGTGACGGTGTAGATTTAGAATCTTGTAAAAATGTTTTGATTTACGACAATACTTTCGACGTTGGTGACGATGCAATCTGTATCAAATCAGGAAAAGATCAGGACGGAAGAAAAAGAGGAATGCCGACTGAAAATGTAATCATTAAAAACAATGTTGTATACCATGGTCACGGAGGTTTTGTGATCGGCAGCGAAATGTCCGGAGGAGCTAGAAACATTCACGTTTCCGATTGTACTTTCATCGGAACAGATATCGGACTTCGTTTCAAAACCACCCGTGGAAGAGGAGGAATCGTTGAAAATATTTACATTAAAAATATTGATATGATTAATATTCCGACCCAGACGATTGGTTTCAATATGTTCTACGAAGGAGCTTCTCCGGTGTTGGAAGACGGACAAAAGCAAGAGGGTAACAAAACACCTGAAAAAACTTATCCGGTAACAGAAGAAACTCCTATTTTCAGAAATATTTTCTTTAAAAACATCAATGCAGTAAATTCAGATGAAGCGATTACCTTATTCGGTTTAGCAGAAATGAATCTTAAAAATATTGTGATTGAAGATTCTCAGTTTGAAACAAGAAAAGCTTTAACGATCGTAGATGCAGACGGAATTCAGTTGAAAAATGTAAAACTGAAATATTCTCAGGGAACAGGAGCTACGATTTATAACAGTAAAAATATCAACCTTTCCACAGTGAAATTTGAATCCGCAAACAAGCCGTACGTAAAGGTTTTAGGAAGTAAAACAGGAGCAGTATTATTACCGAAAGAAGTAACGTCTGATAAAAGCTTACTTTCTATCGGAACGGATGTAGCGAAAAATGCAGTTAAATAGTTGGAAAATCGCAAAGGCGCAAAGATATTTTCATGTTGTAAACTTTTAAGAAATACGGATTTTATCTTCGATAAAATTTTACACTGAAAATCTTTTGTCAGATTGCTTCCACAAGATCAGCATGACAGCTTATTAACAGTTAGTATTAGAGATGTCACACTGAGCCTGTCGAAGTGTCTTTGAGCCTTAAAAAATTATGAAGATTAAAAAGCTTTGTGCCTTTGCGAAAATCCAACAATAAAAAATAAAAATCAGTATTAAAAAAATTCCACAAGCGAATGATTTTTAACAGAAAACATACTTATATTTCTATTTTTTTTGTGGGGACAATGGCATTCGGGCAGGTAAATCGACCGAATGCTACTCCTTACACCACCGAAGGTACGTTTGAAAAATTCAAGAAAAAATATCCTTTCATCACTTCTATTGAAAGGCCAGCTCCACAAAATATCAAAATTGAGAAGGATGTGGAATATAAAAATGTTAACGGACTTTCTTTAAAAGCTGATGTTTATTATCCTTCAGACCCATCCAAAAAATATCCGGGAATAGCAATGGTTCATGGCGGTGGCTGGATTTCAGGAAGCAAGGAAAATGAAAAATTCATGGCGATGGAGCTCGCTTCAAAAGGTTATGTAGTAATTGCTATCGGCTATAGATTAGCAGATGTAGCAAAATATCCCGCCGGAGTTGAAGACATTGAAACCGGAATTGAATGGTTAAAGAAAAATCACCAAAAATATTCTTTAAATAAAAAGAAAATGGTGGTTTTAGGTGAATCTGCGGGAGCGCAAATTGCGACTTTGGTTGGCGTTCAAAAAAAGAATAAAATTCAGGCGATTGTCAATGTGGATGGCGTTGTTTCTTTTGTTCATGAAGAATCTGGAAAAGAGGGAACTTACGATGCATATTGGCTCGGTTATCAACAAAAAGACAATCCAAAAATATGGAAGGAAGCTTCACCGCTGGAATATGTGGATAAAAACACACCTCCTACCCTTTTCATCAATAGTTCTCAACCCCGTTTTCACGCAGGGCGTGATGATATGATGAAAAAACTGAAATACTATAATATTCTAACTGAGTTTCATGAAATCAAAGATACGCCGCATTCATTCTGGTCGGCTGAGCCTTGGTTTACAGAAACTTTAAATTTGACCGTTAGTTTTTTAG
The DNA here is from genome assembly GCF_051011795.1 of Chryseobacterium sp. RLHN22. Taxonomy (NCBI): domain Bacteria; kingdom Pseudomonadati; phylum Bacteroidota; class Flavobacteriia; order Flavobacteriales; family Weeksellaceae; genus Chryseobacterium; species Chryseobacterium sp. RLHN22. Next base: position 234,887 of record NZ_JBPCHW010000002.1, on the reverse strand, counting down.
ATAAAGTTTTAAGATAAATTTAGGTTGAGATTAATATTAAGGCTAGTTTAAAGCAAGTTTTATGAAAAAATTATTTTTAATTATTCTCATTTCAATGGCTAATTTTCTCTTTGCAGGAAATGATCCGTATATCAAAATTACCGTTGCCAAAGATGGAAGCGGAGATTTTACATCGATTCAGAAAGCGATTAATTCCATCAGAGATATGGGTCCGGCTGAAGCTTTGGTTTTTATTAAATCAGGAATCTACAATGAAAAAGTGGTAATTCCTTCTTCAAAACATAAAATCACATTAGAAGGTGAAAATAAAGACAATACCGTCATTACCAACAATGATTTTTCAGGGAAATTGGATTCATTTAACGAAAAAATGACAACTTTCAATTCCTACACTTTATTGGTGATGGGCGATGATATTAAAGTTAATAATTTAACGATTAAAAATTCTTCTTGCAACGAAGGGCAGGCGGTTTCTCTCCATGTTGAAGGTGACCGTTTTGTGATTAAAAATTCAAATATATTAGGTTGTCAGGATACAATTTATTCCGCAACCAATCACAGCAGACAATATTTTGAAAACTGCTATATCGAAGGAACGACCGATTTTATTTTCGGACAGGCCACCGTTGTTTTTAAAAATTGCACCATTAAAAGTTTAGCCGATTCTTATATCACCGCAGCGGCAACGGAAGCAGACCGACACTATGGTTTTGTATTTTTTGATTGTAAACTAATTGCCAAAGAAGGCATTACAAAAGTATATTTGGGAAGACCGTGGCGACCTTACGCAAAAACAGTTTTCATCAACACAGAAATGGGAAAACACATTGTTCCCGAAGGCTGGAATCCGTGGAAAGGCGATAAAATGTTCCCGGATAAAGAAAAAACGGCTTATTACGGAGAATTCGGAAGTAAAGGAGAAGGCGGAAACATTTCAAAACGTGTGAGCTGGTCGCATCAATTGACGAAAAAAGATTTAAAAAATTATACTTTAGAAAAGATTTTTGATGACTGGAATCCTAACATGAGTAATAAATAATCGGTAATGAGTAATAATAACCTCAATAAATCGACCTAGGAAAATGGAGCGTTAAGAAAATTAATTCTGTGAACGTTAAAAAAATTCTACTGTTTGAGCACGACACAAATAGTAAAAGAAGAACTAACATTCTATTCGTGCGAGTTTTAGAATTTTTAGAGAACAGAATTCATTTTTAGCGGAAGTTTCCAAGTCTTGAACTTTTTGTTCTTTTGTTTCAAGACAAAAGAACATTTAATTTAAAATTAATTTAAAATGAAAAAAATACTTTTAATATTCAGCTTAGCCATTTCAACTTTAATCCTTGCTCAAAAAAAACCAACTTTATTCCTCATTGGTGATTCTACCATGGCGAATAAAGATAATCCCGACAAAAACCCTGAACACGGTTGGGGACAAGTTTTACCATCGTTTTTCACCACAGGAATTGAAATTCAGAATCATGCAATGAACGGAAGAAGTTCAAAAAGCTTCAGAACGGAAGGAAGATGGGATAAAGTGGAAAAGCAACTGAAAAAAGGTGATTTTGTCATTATTCAATTCGGGCATAACGATCAGAAATTCAAAGATTCTACAAAATTTACCAATCCTTACACTCAATACAGAGCCAATCTGGAAAGATATGTGAATGAAACCAGAGCAAAAGGCGCAATACCTATTTTAATGACGTCCATTACCCGAAGAAATTTTAATGAAAACGGAGTTTTAATCGACACGCATAAGGAATATCCTTTAGTGGTAAGAATGGTTGCTGACGATATGAAAGTTGCTTTCGTGGACATGCAGTTATTAACTGAACAGTTAGAAATTTCTTACGGTCCGGAAAAATCAAAACTGCTTCATTTACATTTCAAAGCAGGAGAAAATGCTTATTATAATAAAGATAAAGCAGATGACACCCATTTATCAAGATTAGGTGCAGAATCAGTTGCAAAATTGGCGGTGAAATCTCTGAAAACTATGAAAACCGGTTTGGAGAAATATATTAAATAATAAAAACTCTCGCAGATTTAACAGATTAAGCAAATGAGAACTTAAAAAATCTGCGTAATCTGTTAAATCTGCGAGAAATAAAATAAACGTTACTTTGTCATTCTGACACAGCCTGAAGGGATGCGAACGAAGTTCAAAGAATCTCAACAAATAAAATGATCTAAATGATAAAATAGATTCTTCACTCCACTTCGTTTTGCTCAGAATGACAGTGAGCATAAATAATTTAATTTAAAAAATTCAAATAACATAAAAATGAATTTCAAAAAAGAACCATTTTTCGACGGAAATTCTGAGTGGGAAGATTTAGGAGACGGTGTTTCCAGACAGTTTGTAGGATACAACTCTCAGGTGATGATGGTCATTGTAAAATTTGAAAAAGATGCCATCGGAACTCTGCATCAACATTTTCATTCGCAAATAACCTATGTAGCAGAAGGAAAATTTGAGGTAACCATTGATGGTGAAACGAAAATATTACAGCAAGGTGACGGATTTTTTGCCCAACCCAATATTTTTCATGGAGTAAAATGTTTAGAAGCGGGAAAGTTGATTGATGCTTTTACCCCATTCAGGGAGGATTTTTTGAAAGATTAATTCACAAATATTCAAACCTAACAGGTTTAAAAACCTGTTAGTTTTTTTTTAATACACTTTAAAATAATAAATTAAAGTTATGAAAAAAGCCATTTTCTTATTTCTCATTTTCTTTTTCGTGCAAATTTCGGCTCAGGAAAAACTAATGTTCTGGCCAAAGGGCGAAATGCCTAATTCGAAAATTTTAGCTTCAAAAACCAAGAAAAAGAAAATCCTTGCAGAATTGAAAGAACCAGAACTTTTCGCATTTCTTCCTCCTGTAAAAGAAAGAAAGCAAATGTCGGTCATCATCATTCCGGGTGGAGGATATTCAAAACTGACCTATGATGAAGGCGCTTTTCAGATCGCCAAATGGATGAATACGCTGGGAATTTCAGCGTTTGTTCTCAATTACAGATTACCAACCTCATCGGATTTAGTTCAAAGAGAAATCGCTCCGTTGCAGGACATTCAGGCTTCCATTAAATACATCAGAAAAAATGCGGCACAATGGAATATCTCTCCTAATCTTGTAGGAGTTGTGGGAACTTCAGCAGGTGGACATTTAGCAGCAAGCGTAAGCAATATTACCACAGATTATACCGATTTAAAAGGTGATTGGACTTCAATTTCCACGATTCCTGACTTTGCCGTTTTATTTTGCCCGGTGATTGATTTTGGGGAATTTGCTCACAAAGGAAGCCGTGAAAGTTTGCTTGGAGAAAATGCTTCAGCAGAAAAAATTACAGAATATTCCATGCAAAACCGAGTGACTGAAAAAACGCCACCCACAATTCTGTTTCATAATCAAGATGATACAGCTGTTCCGCCAATGAACAGTATTCTGTACTATAAAGCCATGACAAAGAATAAAGTGAAAGGTTCATTATTTATATTCCCGAAAGGTGGACATCGTTTTTTTGTTACCGATAAAGATGTGCTGAGCGAAAACTGGAAAAAACTGTGTTCAGACTGGCTTGAAACCATCAGTAATAAATAATAGGTAATTTTAAAATGCTTTAAATAATTAATAACGTTATTACACTGAGCTTGTCGAAGTGTTTTGCGCCTTAACAACAGTATTTTATCAAAAAAAGCGCCTTTGCGATTAACCTAAACCATTTAATTTCAATGAAGAAGATAACTTTCATCATCATACTATTTCTTTTCAGCCAAATTTCTGCCCAACAGAAAATTACAGTTTGGCCGAAAGGGGAAATGCCTAATTCTAAAGGATTAAAATTAAATACCATTGAAGAAAAAGAAGGCCGAATCACTCAGATTCAGGGAGCTGAGCTGTTTGCTTTTTTACCCGCGAAAGAAGAAAGAAAGCCCATGGCGGTTATTGTCGTTCCGGGTGGCGGTTACAGACATCTGACGTATGATTTGGGAGGATATTCTTATGCAAAATGGCTCAATACTTTGGGAATTTCAGCTTTTGTACTGAATTACCGTTTACCCACTTCTCCGGATATAAAGCAGAGAGAAATCGGCCCACTTCAGGATATTCAGGCTGCGATAAAATTGGTCAGAAAAAATGCCGACAAGTATGGAATTTCTCCCGACCAGATTGGAGTTTTGGGAACTTCTGCTGGCGGACATTTAGCCGCAATGGTGAGTAATATTTCTATAGATTATACCGAATTAAACGGCGATTGGACGACAATTTCAACAGCACCAAATTTTGCAATTCTGGTTTCTCCGGTTATTGATTTGGGAGAATTTGCTCATAAAGGAAGCCGTGACAATCTATTGGGAGAAAATGCTTCGCAACAGAAGATTTCAGAGTATACCATGCAGAATCGGGTAACAGAAAAAACGCCACCTACAATTTTATTTCATGCTCAAAATGACAATGCAGTACCCGTCATTAACAGTATGTTGTATTATGAAGCCATGATTAAAAATAAAGTAAAAGGGGCGTTATTTATTTTCCCTAAGGGAGAACACAGTATCGGTATTTCCAATAAAACCGAACTGACGGACAACTGGAAAAAAGTGTGCGCAGACTGGCTTAAAACTATTAGCAATAAGAAATTGGTAATGAATAAAGATCTTTAATTAAAATCTAAAAATTATTTTTACCACAAAAGATTCAAAAGAAAAGTATGAAGAAATCTTTTGAAACTTTTACGGTTAAAAAAAACCATTCAAAAAAAATAAAAATGATAAAAACTATTCAACATAAAATCTTTTTATTGGCTTGCGGAACGATTATTTCTGTTTCAGCGTACGCCCAGCAGAATTTAAAATTAACCTACAACAAACCCGCAGAAAACTGGAACGAAGCTTTACCCATCGGAAACGGAAGATTGGGCGCTATGGTTTTTGGAGGCGCCATTCAGGAGCATCTCCAGCTGAATGAAGAAACAATTTGGGCGGGAGAACCGGGAAACAATGTCCCGAAAAACACATTCGACAGCATACAGAAAATCCGGAAACTCTTGAATGACGGAAAGTTTGAGGAGGCCCAAAACCTATCCAATATAACCTACCCAAGACAGGCTCCGAAAGATCTGAACTATGGGATGCCGTATCAAACCATGGGCGATTTGTTTTTAGATTTCAAAGGTCATGACAATTTTAAAAATTACAAAAGGACTCTGGACATCGAAAAAGCGGTAAGCACGATTTCCTACGAGGTAAACGGCGTAACTTACAAACGCGAAATTTTCTCGTCTTTTGTAGATAATGTAATTGTGATTAAACTGACCTCCAGCAAAAAAGGAAGTTTAAATTTTTCAGTCAACGCTTCTACCCCACACAAGATCCATTCGGTTTTCACGGATAAAAACCAGCTGATCATCAATGGTACAAGTGGTTCTGTGGATAATAAAATTGGAAAAATTAAATTCAAAACCGTTGCGGTTCCTGTTGTAAGAGGTGGCAAACTCACTTCTACAAAAGATAAACTCAATATTTCGGGAGCTGATGAAGTGGTATTGTATGTTTCGATTGCTACCAATTTCAAAAAATACAATGATCTTTCCGGTAATCCACATGCAAAAGTCGCTGAATATCTGAATAAAGCCTTAAATAAAAAATATAACGATGAACTCAAAAGTCACGTTGAAAAGTACCAGAAATATTTCAACCGTGTCAGCTTACATTTAGGAACGACAGATCAGGCGCAAAAAACAACCGATCTACGAATCAAAGAATTCGGAAGCTCAGGCGACCCCGATTTGGTGGCTTTGTATTTTCAGTTTGGCCGTTATCTTCTGATTTCTTCGTCGCAACAGGGTACTCAGCCTGCCAATCTTCAGGGAATCTGGAATTATCAATTGAATCCGGCTTGGGACAGCAAATATACAGTCAATATCAATACGGAAATGAATTATTGGCCTGCGGAAAATACCAACCTCAGCGAAATGCATGAACCTTTGTTTGATATGATTCAGGATCTGTCAGAGACCGGACAGGAATCTGCCAAAGAAATGTACCATGCAAGAGGCTGGAATATGCATCACAACACCGATTTGTGGAGAATTACCGGAATTGTTGACGGCGGTTTTTACGGAATGTGGCCAATGGGTGGCGCCTGGCTCACTCAGCACCTTTGGAATCATTATTTATACACGGGCGATAAAGAATTTTTAAGAAAATATTATCCTGCTTTAAAAGGTTCAGCTTTGTTTTATCTGGATGTTTTACAGCCTGATCCTTCGGGTAATTATCTGGTCGTTTCACCGTCCATGTCACCGGAAAACACCTACCTCAAAGGAGTCGGAATTACTGCGGGAACAACGATGGATAATCAGTTGGTTTTTGATGTATTTAACAATTTTATCAATGCCTCAAAAGTTTTAAATGAAGATCAAAACCTCTCGGATGAAGTAAAAACGGCTTTAGTTAAATTGCCTCCGATACAGATTGGCCAATACGCACAGTTGCAAGAATGGCTGCAAGATATGGACAAGACAACTGATAAGCACAGACATATTTCTCATTTGTACGGATTATTTCCTTCAGGACAGATTTCGCCATTTAGAAATCCTGATTTAACGGAAGCCGCAAAAAATTCGATGACGTACAGAGGTGATAAATCTACGGGCTGGTCGATGGGGTGGAAAGTAAACTGGTGGGCGCGATTATTGGATGGAAACAGAGCTTTTAAATTGATTTCAGATCAATTAACACCCGCTCCGCTAGATAATAAAGGAGAATCCGGAGGAACCTATCCTAATCTTCTGGATGCGCATCCGCCATTCCAAATTGACGGAAATTTCGGCTGTACTTCGGGGATTGCAGAAATGCTTTTGCAAAGTTATGATGGCTATCTTTACCTTCTTCCCGCTCTGCCTGATGCTTTGCCAGACGGTTCTGTAAAAGGATTAAAGGCAAGAGGCGGTTTTGAAATCGATATGGACTGGAAGAATTCTAAGCTTACGAAATTAGTGGTAAAATCTGCTTTGGGCGGAAATGCCAGAATCAGAATGGCGAAGGATATCCAGTTTAAATCTAAAAATAAATTAACTGAGGCGAATGGCGAAAACCCCAACGAATATTATCAGGTAAATTCTATTAAAACACCATTGGTTTCAGAGAAAGCTGAACTGAAAGGTTATCCGGTTCCGGAAACTCAGGTTTTTGATTTTGAAACGAAGAAAGGTGGTGTTTATAGGTTTGAAGTGAAATAATTTTAAAGAAAACATTCGAAAAATTGAAATCTCTTTTTTATTTTTACGCACTAAGTAAACATTTATGACAAGGAAAGTATTTTCATTTGCCTTCATTTTATTCGCAATCTGCTTTATTGCAGCACAAACTCATACAGATGCAGAATCTACCAATAAAATAACAAATACGGTTACTCAAACAGGGATCGGTTTGGGTTCTGTGATTGCAGTCGTATGTTCCTGGGATAGAAACAGGTCTATACTGTGGGCAATCATTCACGGAATTTTTGGGTGGTTGTATGTAATTTATTTTGCTATTTCAAGAAAGGAATAAAATTTTTAATTTTTTACATAAAAATCCTGATGCCAAAAACATCAGGATTTTATTTTTACTGAGAAATTTTGTTTTTCTTCAGCCATTTTGGGAAGTCGCTTTCTATCAGTTTTGTTCCGGCTTCGTTGTACCAGCTGTAGCCCATTCTACGCTCTTCGGAAATTTCTTCGTAATTAAATTTCACGCTGCCGTCACGATCTCCGAAAATAGGTTTATTGGTGGCAATATCATAAAATCTCGCCCATACCGACGAACCTTCCTTCCGGCTTAAAGTACGTACTGCTTTTCCGTTCACTTTAGAAACAGCATACGTGTATCCTTGAATCCGGCTTTCATCAAACCACTTTACCGCAAATTTAATTGATTTTTCAATTTCAGGGGTTAAAGGTTGCATCATCAGAAATTTTATAATCCCGATTGATTCTCCGGTTGCTAAGGAAACAGGTTCGAAAGCTCTCGCTTTTTCAGGCTTTAAAGTATTTTCATCGTATTGATCTGCCCAGATTGACAGTTTACCATTTTGGACAACCTGAGTTTTTAAGATACAATCAATTCCTTTTTGTACGGCAATTTTCGACCTTTCTTTCAATTTTGAATCCACTGCATCAAATCCTTCTTTTCCTTCTGCTGTGTTGTATAAAACCGTTAATGCATTAATCATCGCATTGTCATTATACGTTACCTGCTTTCTGTACAGCCCTGTATTCGGAAAATATTGTGGAAAACCGCCGTTTTCATACTGCATCGACAGCAAATATCCAATTCCTTTTTCTGCTGATTTTAGATAAGCGACGTTTTTAGTTGATTGATAAGCTTTAATCAAGCCATTGATTTCCCGTGAAGTTGCATTGTTATCAATCGTTGCAAAATCATTATCGGTCGCTTTGATTATTTTTAAAAGTTTCGGATCTATTTTCTTTGTATAATCTACGTTTTGCTTATCGCTTGTATGTTTACCCCAACCTCCGTTCGGAAGCTGGTAAACCATCATTTTTTCGGCTAAGGTATCTTTTACCTGAGCGGAAAGGTTAATGGCCATTAACCCAAGAGCGAATGTGTATATTTTTAGTTTCATCTTTTAAAAATTATTTAACTTTTACCACCAAAGGATTGGCAATGATTTGGGCCTGCTTCTGCAATATCTTTTCCCAATCTTCTTTTGTTGTAATCTGACCACTTTTCTGCCACGCAAACCCTGCATAGTACGTCAGTTTTTGCTGAGGTTTTGTCACGACCAACAAATTACTTTGATCCTGTGTTTCAGATTTGAAAGCAATAGACGTCTGAACAATTTTCGGATCAATTACAATTCCTTCACCTACGAAAGCATCATCTATTTTTTCCCAGTGAAGATAATATCCTGCTTTATCGTTCAGCTTAGATTCCCCTTCATTTTTATGCAAAGTAATTCCGACAGTGTAGTTAGGAACCGGCTTTTCAGCTTTAAAATCAGATTCAAATTTTGAAAAATTAGAACCTAAATCTAATGAAACGATTTTCTTTTCTGCCACTCCGAATTCACTCCATGGCGCATAAGTTAATTCAAAAACCGTTCTCAGCGGACCTTCTGCAATGGTTCTGGAGCTAATAAAGTTCTTTGAAACCTGTAGCTTTTCATCTTTCCAGATTCCGATTCCTCCCGTTCCGCGGCTGTCTCCGACATGATACGGATCGTAACCTTCCCCTCTAGTATCTTTGTGATAATACATCGGATCGATTAAATATCCTTTGTACCATTCATTAATTATGGATTTTTCAGTTCTTTTCAGCCAGATATCAACACCACTCGATAGTGTGCTGCCTTTTACGCCCGCCAATGCTTCAGCCTGACCTTTCGGACCATACACCCTGAATGCAATTTTATCATTCTCCCAGGTATAATCGTCTGCTCTTTCGGGAACCAGTCTCGAATAGGTTGTTAATTTACTTTCGGGAACAGGTGTTTTTCCATCGGCAAAAATGGTATAGGTATTTGTTTTTTTAGGATCAATAGCAGCTTGAAAAAGCAACTCATCATTTTTTCCGTCACCGTTATAATCAATCCATTGAACGGGAAGAGATTTTCCGTGCTGATCTTTGATTCTGAGATCGCTTTCTTTGTTTTTGCTTAAAAAAGATTTCAAATCTGAAACAGGAATTGAAACGACCTCATTTCTTGAAAAATCCAGGACATTTTTTACCTGAACAGAAGTTTGCGCATTCATTGAATTTATCACAATGCAAACGATTGCACAATTTAATCCAGCTTTTAAAATTTTATTCATAACTATTAAATGTTATTTTCTCAAAAGTATAAATATTCTGCATATAATTTCATTCTAAAAGCTTAAAACTTTCTTAAAACACTTACATTCGTTAAAAATCTTTAATTTTATATAAAATTACTCCTATGAAAGAGAATTCTACATTCTACGAAAAACAAAGCTTCAGACAATGGTGGCTTTGGTTAATTCTAATCTTCGTTTTAGGATTCACCATCTATAATTTCGTTGATAATAATGAGTCTTTTTCAACCGGAGAAATGATTGCTTCATTTGCTGTGACAGCAATTATTTTCATTTTATTTTTCATCATTAAACTGGAAACAAAAATCGATGAATTAGGAGTAAGGGTTCGCTTATTTCCGTTCCATTTACAGTTTAAATATTTTCCCTGGAAAACTATTCGTAAAGCCTACATCAGAGAGTATTCTCCCATCGGCGAATATGGAGGTTGGGGATTACGACTTGGATTATTTGGAAAAGGAAAAGCCTACAATGTCTCAGGAAATATGGGACTGCAGCTCGTTTTTAATGATAATAAAAAACTGTTGATTGGGACGCAGAAGTCGCAGGAAATGAGAAAGTTTTTAGCTGAAATTAATAATCCTGAATATAATTTACCAAAATTTAAATAATGAAGTTCTAGTATTTGGTACTAGCTTAATAACAATCTATTTTATGCAAAGACTTTTAATCCTATTTTTTGTTTTTATTTCAACTTTACTTTTCAGTCAGGAATATTTAAATAAAAATGAGAATTTTGATTTAACCATCTTTCGTTACTTGGATAGCTTAACAACTGCAAATAATGTTTCAATAGAGGAATATTTAAAATTTTCAAAACCATTTTCAAAATGGGATATCAGACCTATAAAGCACGAAAAAATATGGAGTTTAGATTCTATAAGGACTTCAAGTGAAGTATCAAACTTTTTCTGGGGTGGATTTTCTTACCATTATAAAATCAGCGAAAAAGAAGCTGGAGCAAAGCCCAATCGTTTCTTAATAACTGCTCAAACTGAAAGTAGTTCTAATGTGGAATTTTTCAATAAAAATATTAACAAATTTAAAGCACTTGCTTTAGCTTTTCAAAAAAATGACAATCTTATTTTCTTAAATCAAATCTCATTGCAACGTGTTGACAATTTATACAGAGAAAATGATAAATATTGGAATTACATCATTCCTGAAAAATCTCCATTTCCAATTTCTACTCAAATAAATATTGAGAAGAAAATTAAATTTAGCAAGGAGCAGGAACAAATTCTAAAGCAAATGGAAGAAATAAATATCTATTCAATTATAAAAACCAACTATGGAATTTTCTTCTTAAAAGACGGTTTTACAGATAATTCTTATGGTTACTATTTTTCATCAAGTAAAAAAATGGAGCAAGACAATCATCTTTTTGAAATCATGGATTTTGTAAATATTAATGATGAATTTTACTATTATATTGCAAATTAAACATTACACTATTTTAATTCTCAAATCTTTCCAGAATCATTTTTCTACCTTTGTTAGATGAAAATCCTTGTTGTAGAAGACGAAAAAGAACTTTTAAAATCGATTCATGATTCTTTGATTCAGGAGCAGTTTCTTATTGAGACCGCAGAAAACTATCAGTCAGCCAGCGAAAAAATTGCTTTGTATTCTTACGACTGTATTTTACTGGATATCATGCTTCCCGGCGGTAACGGCTTGCAGCTTCTTCAGCAGCTTAAAGACATGGGAAAATCTGAAAATGTCATCATCATTTCTGCAAAAGATTCCCTGGATGACAAACTCACAGGACTTGAACTTGGTGCCGATGATTATTTAACAAAACCCTTTCATAATGCAGAACTCAATGCCAGAATAAAAGCGGTTCTTCGTCGGAAAAATCAGGATGGTAAAAACAGCATTGAGCTTGCCAACATTGAACTGGACTTAACCGAAAGAATCTTTTTCGTGGATGGAGAAAAAATTACACTGAACCGAAAAGAGTTTGATATTCTTCATTTTTTTCTTCTCAACAAAAAAAGACTGGTCACAAAAACGGCTTTGGCAGAACATGTTTGGGGCGACCATATTGATCAGGCTGATAATTTTGACTTTATTTATTATCAGATTAAAAATTTGAGAAAAAAACTGCAACAATCGAACGCAGAAATCGAAATTGAAGCTGTCTACGGAATCGGCTATAAATTAATTGAAAAATGAAACTGCTCAACAAATCTATCCTTCATCTGATGGGCTACCTCCTACTGATTGTCAGTTTTTGGTCGGTCATTTTCTATTTTAATATGCTCGATGAAATTAAGGATAGTGTAGATGAAGAGCTGGAAAATTACAAACGGCAGATTGTTTTTAAAGCTGAAAAAGATCCGACAATTCTCCAACAGAAAACTTTTGATGAAGGGTTTTTCTCCGTCAATCCAATCAACAAAAAGGAAGCACTCAACTTTAAAGACACTTACGAAGACACCGAAATTTATGCACAGGATGCCGATGATGAAGCTCCCGAGCTGGAACCAGTGAGAATTCTCACCACTGTTTTCGAGCAAAACGGAAATTTTTATGAGCTGAAAATTTTCAATAATATGGTGGAAGAAGATGATCTCGTAAAAGAACTTCTCTGGGATGCCGCAGGATTGTATGTGCTTTTGATTTTCAGTATTTTAATTTTAAATAATTTAGTCTTACAGAGACTTTGGAAGCCTTTTTACGAACTCCTTCACGAGTTAAAAAATTACCGTTTAGGAATCAGCAAAAGCTTTCCAAAAGTGGAAACAAAAACCAAAGAATTCAGCGATTTGCAGGATGCAGTGACTACTCTATTACAATACAGTGAAAAAAGCTACGAACAACAAAAAGAGTTTATCGGTAATGCTTCCCACGAACTTCAGACGCCTTTGGCAATCGCCATCAATAAACTGGAATTATTAATTGAAAAAGAAAATTTCACAGAAAATCAGGCAGAAAAGATTGCCGAGATTATGGAAATTATTGAACGGTTGGTTCGTCTTAATAAATCCCTTCTTCTCCTCACAAAAATTGAAAACAAGCAGTTTTTTGATAATCAGGAAATTAAAGTGAATGATATTGTCCGCAAAAATATTGATGATTTACAGGATATTGCTGAATTTAAACAAGTAGAAATTCATTTTACTGAAAACAATGAGCTGTCCGTAAATGCGGATGGTGCATTAATGAATATCGTGGTTTCCAATTTATTGCGAAATGCAATTTTTCATAATGTAAAAGAAGGAAAAGTGGAAGTTATCATTGACTCAAAAAAATTGAGCGTTCTCAATACAGGAGCGGACAAATCTTTAAACCAGGAAAAGATCTTCACTAGATTTCAGAAATCGGAAGAACATCAGTCAGGAAGCGGTTTAGGATTGGCGATTGTAAAGGCGATTGCAGAATTGTATGATTTTTCGGTTTCCTATAATTTCAAAAACGGAATGCATGAATTTTCGGTGGATTTTTAATTATCGTTAAACACTTTTTATTTGAACACCTTCTCAAATAGCAAATTTATCAATTGTAACTAATTTTTCTACACCGATATTGCTGCTCTGAAACAAATTATTTAAATTTCGCTCACGCAGATTTTGCAAATTACGCAGATAAAAAGTTCTTAATCTGTCATTCTGTTTTGAGTTTATTAAAACTTACTTTTTACTTTTTACTTTTTACTTTTATTTAAAACAAATTCCCGTTTCTTTCCAGATTTCTTCCCAAAATTTTCCCGATTCACATTGTTGATTTGTACTATGAAAACAACGAAACGAATTTTATTATCTGGACTTCTTAGTATTTTGGGATGGCATTCAGTAATAGCACAAACTCAGTCAAAGCCTGTAAAAGTTTCTCATGCTGAGCCTATTTTTCAGGATTTGGTAAGAGATCTTGGTGCAAGAAAAGGCGAAAAGGAATTCAATTTGGGAGCCGATTTTTCGGGTGGAAAAAATTACAGAGAAAACGGATTTTTGGCCGAATACGAATTTGCACCAATGAACAGATTAGGCTTGGAGGTAGAAACAGATTTTTCATTTTTCAGTCCAAAAAATGGCTCATCTAAAGAACAAGTTCCGGGAAACCGTTTAGACGGAATCAGATTTTCTGCACAGTACACCTTTTTTGTTTCCGAAAAAGCCCAGACTTCGATGGCGCTGGGTTATACACAGGTGGTAGAATTCACTGATTTTAAAAACTACGGCAAAGGAAAATTTATAACAGGTTTGGTATACAGTCCGTTTTTTGTAGCAGCAAAAAAGTGGGGTTCCAACTTTCATACTTTGGTTTATACCTATCCAAAAATTCAACATGAATTAGGTGAGAACGGAACTCCGGTAGATTGGGAAATTAACAGTTCAGTAATGTATTCGTTACCCAATTCAGGGCATTTTATCGGAATGGAAGTCAATAAGGAAATCAGTTACGGAAAAATGTTGGTAACGCTTCGTCCGCAAGTAAAAATCAAGCTGGATTCTCATTTTGCAGTTGGAATTGTGACAGGAATTCCTGTTTCACATCAGGATGAAAGCATTTCTTCTTTCTTTAGATTGGTGTATGAGCCTTGATTTTTTGCTAACTTTTTGGTTAGACGCAAAGGTGCAAATGTTTTTTCTAACTTCAAACCTTAAGACACAAGGATTTTACCTTCGATAAAATTAAAGCTCCCGCTGATTTTGCAGATAAAGCCGGTTTTTCTATCTCGAAATCTGTTAATCTGCGTGAAACTTTTTAAATATTGATAAATAATCCTTATTAGCGCAAATCTTTCTTAATTACCAGGTATTTCAAATCAGTTGTTCCTGCATTACTGATTCCATGCTCTGAATTGGGTGGGCAATACAAGCTTGTGTTTGGACCGACTGTTTTTGTTTTTCCATCAAGATAGAATGTTGCTTTTCCTTCCAGTATAAAAAAAAATTCCTCTTCAGGATGACGGTGTGGAGCGTGTGTAGATTTTCCACGTTCTACAATGCTCATTTTCAAGGTATTTTCTTCTGTAAAATTTTTATCTCCAAAATAGTATTGATAGCCAACTTTCGTCTTTGTAGCCTTTGAAACATCAAATTCATTCACACAATTTTCGATGGTGTAATTGATGGACTCCCTGTTTTTCTGTGCATTTATTGTCTGTTGAAACAGAATACAAATCAATACGGCAGTAATAAATTTTAATCTTTCCATATTCTGTAATGATAAGAAAAAAATTGGTTAAACGCAATGTCGCAAGATTTTTCTTGACAACTTCAAATTTTAAGGCGCAAGGATTTTATCAGAGATAAAATTTATACTCTCGCAGATTTTACTGATAAAGATGATTTAAATTATCTGCTAAATCTGTTTAATCAGTGTGAGACAGATTTTTAAGAAATTTATTTTCCTTAATTAAACTTCAAAACTTATTAAATCTTAATGGCTTAAAAATTTTAATAATCAATTTAAATTTTTCCCAAATGTTTCCAGAATCGTGTCGGAAATTAGCATTATAAAATTTACCATTATGAAAAATTTAATTTTAACAATCAGTATTTTAGGTTTGAGTTTTAATCAAATTTCAGCACAGGATATTCATCAGAGTGAAGTTCCTTCAGTAATTTTAAATCATTTTCAGAAGACTTTTTCTAAAGCTTCTGACATCGAATGGGAAATTAAAGGAGATCTTTATGAAGTGGAATTTGAAACAGGATTCTTAGGTGACGACCATAAAGTTTTGTACTCCCGAGATGGAAAAATGGTAAGACATGAAGAAGAAATTTCAAAAAACAGTCTGCCAAAACCGGTTTTATCATCCATTAAAAAGTCCTTTAACAGTTACAGAACTGATGACATTAAAAAAATCACTGAAAACGGTAAAGTATTTTACAACATTGAACTGAAAAATTATTCCCAAGAATGGAAAGTAATTTTTGACGCTCAGGGAAAAATTTTACAGAAAAGGGAAGATTAGAATGTTTTTTGTTTTTCACTGAGATTGAAGAAACTTTGTATATTTGATAAGTTTTCAATACCACAACGTACACTAAGGTATCCACAAAGTTCACAAATATTGTGTTCCCTGTGAAATCTTTAGTGTACGTTGTGGTTAAAATTCCAGTGTGACAAATAACGGATATTCAATTTATCTTTTTCTATAGTTAATTTTTTCCTTTGCGTCAAACCGTTTTGTGATTATCGCTTTTATTTCTAAATTGCATTATCTCCCAAAAAAGAGAGTGAATATCACAAAATACACTTATGAATCAGATTATCCCGTTTGACTTACAAATACAGCACAATCCATATTTCAACTATACTTTTTGCCTTAATCAGCTACCTTTTTTGCAGAGCATTTCTTTCAGAGAAGTGACTGAAGATTTTGAAAATCTGAACCTTCAAATCAGTTCTTCTTTGGGTTTGTTTGAAAAATATGATGTGTACATTGATAAAATCAGGCAAAATTCGCTGTATAAAATATCACTTTTCAATTTTATTTTTGATTATTCTTTGTTGAAAAGGCTGACGGAAAAAGATGTAGACCAGATTAAAATTCAGGTTTTCAAAGATGGTGAATCGATGTATGAGAAAAGTTTCAGCATTGAGGTTCTGCCGATGGATTTCTTTGGTGGGTTGCAGTCGTATCCACAACTATTAGCTTCTTATGTTCTTTCAAATAACACTTCTTTGTATAAAATCAAAGCAGATGCGATTGATATTTTAGCGAGAAATAAACTCACACCATCGTTTGAAGGCTATCAGCAAAAAAACAAGGAAAGAGTTTTGCAGATGGTTTCGGCGATTTACAAATCCATTCAGAATCTGGAATTGATTTACAGCGCCATGCCGCCAAGTTTTGAAAAATACGGACAAAGAATCAGGCTTGTTGACACAGTTTTAGAAACAAAATTCGGAAACTGCATCGATATTTCTCTGCTTTTCGCAGCTTGTCTGGAAGCAATTGATTTAAACCCAATTATTGTTGTGACGGAAGGCCATGCTTTTGTCGGAGTTTGGTTGGATGACCAACGTTTTGACGGAATGATTAATCTTGACCAGGCCGCAATTTCCAAAAGAATCGCCACCGGAATTAAAGAAATCGCATTAATTGAGTCGACCAGTCTGTGCAAAGGAAGCAATATTTCATTCAAAGATGCGATGAATTCTGCGGATACTCAGTTGATGGATTCTGCAAGATTTCTGCTTTCTTTAGACATCAAAAATGCAAGGTCAGCGGGAATTTCCCCTCTCCCACTTCTCAAAAATGAGATGATTAAAAATCATGATTTTGATTCCGTTAAAAATTCAAACGAACTGGATCAGGATTTTGATTTGGGAACACAATATGACGACTTAGAGCTCACTGATATCTCCAATTTAACCAAGCAAAAAGTCTGGGAAAGGAAGCTTTTGGATTTGTCGCTCAGAAATAATCTGCTCAATCTGCGTTTTACGAAAAGTATGCTGCAGTTGATTGACACCAAAATAAATGTACTTGAAGACAGTCTTGCCGACGGAAGATCTTTCACAATTCATCCCGATAACAATCAGGCAGTTCTCAGAAAATATAATCTGTATGGTGAACCATTACATTCATCGCAACCGCTTTTCAAACTGGCGGAAGATGAATTTAAATACAATCGGCTTTTAACATATTACCATCAGGATGATTTAGATAATATCCTCACCAACCTTTACCGAAGCGCAAAATTAGCCGAAGAAGAAAACGGAAAAAGTACATTATATTTAGGAATAGGATTGTTAAAATGGTTTGAACCGAAAAATAAAGACATTCCAAGATTGGCTCCGATTTTATTGGTTCCTGTCGAGCTTTCGAGGAAATCTGTAAACTCTAAATTCACGCTTCGAAGCCGTGAAGAGGAAACGATGATTAATATTACCTTGTTGGAATATTTAAAACAGGAATTCAAACTCAACATCAACAGCCTTGAAAATCTTCCGATGGACGAATCGGGAGTCGATGTTCCGAAAGTTTTGGCGATTATCCGGAATGCGGTGCTTAATCTCGAAGGTTGGGATGTTTTGGAGCAATTGGTTTTGGGAATTTTCTCCTTCAACAAACTGATTCTTTGGCAGGATATTTCGAAATACTCGGAAGAAATTCAGAAATCTTCTATTGTAAAAAGTCTTATTGACGGAAGATTGACCGGAACTTTGGAAAGCGTAGAAAATGATGCTCAAAGTTTGGAAAATATCCCCGCTTCAGAATTGGTTTTACCAATTTCGACCGATAATTCTCAGTTGAATGCCGTAAAAAATGCCAATCTCAACAAAAGTTTTATCCTTCATGGACCTCCGGGAACGGGAAAATCTCAGACCATTACCAACATCATTGCCGATGCATTATCAAATGATAAAAAGGTACTTTTCGTAGCCGCCAAAAAAGCCGCACTAGATGTGGTTCATCACCGTTTGGAAAATATCGGTTTAGGTGCATTCTGTCTTGAACTGCATTCGAATAAATCTAAAAAATCGGATGTTTTAAAGCAGTTTGAGAGAACACTGGAAGTTCCAAAGTATAAAATCAATGCTGATTATCACGAGGAAGCCAACCGACTCGATGAACGCAGAAAAGAACTCGGAAAATACGTCAATGAACTGCATCGGAAATTCCCGATTGGATGGAGTTTATTTGATACAATTGCCTTTCTGGAAACCAATCATGTAAAAGCCGACGAACGTTTTCACATCAATTTTCCGTTGGAAAGTGCCGATGTTTTTAACTGGAATCAGTGGAAAGACTGGTTGATTCCTTTTGCTTCAATTGTGAGAAAAATCGGGCAACCTTCGCTTCATGCTTTACGACCGATCAAAACCTCAGCGCATCAGTTTGAAAATAAAAATCTGATTCTTTCAGCGATTTCAAATTTTAACGAAAAGAAAGATTCGGTTGAACAGATTAAAAATCAGTTTCAGCTGAATGAAGTTTCCAATTCTGACAGTATAGCAATTCTTGAATATTTAAAAGATAATCCAGTAAAATCTGTTTTAATTGATTTGGTTTTTAACGAAGGTCAGTTGAATTTATTTAAAAACTGGATGACTCAACAGACGCAGTTTCAACAAATTGAAAATCAAATTACGGCAAGTTTTAATACTTCCATTTTAAATATTGATTTTGCTTCCTTAAAATTAATCTGGAATCAGGCGAAACATACCTGGTTTATTCCGAAATGGTTTAAACAGAGAAAAGTGAAGCAGCAATTAAACGGTTATGCAAAATCTGGGATTGAATCTGATGTGCAGATTGACGGACTTTTTGAAAAGCTTGAAAATTATCAGCAAATCAAAAACCAACTGAGCAATCTTCATTATAATGCGCTTTCATCGGTAACGAGCCTTTATTTGAACGGAAATTCATTTGATATTTCTGCGATTGAAAAAGATTTAAAAACCATTGAAAATGCAAAAGAATTAGCTCAAAAAAATTCCATCAGAAATTTCCCGGAATGGCTGAAAGAGTTTGTATTAAAACAAAATAACGGTCAGAATATTTCTGAAGTTGTTGAAATGTTGAAAAACTTAGAAATTGCAGAAACTCAGCTTTTGGAGTTTGTGCATGAAGTTCCTAATGATGCAGATTTACAAACTATTGTTCAAAATATTCATCAGCTGGAAGACTGGATTAATTTTAACGGTTTAAAAGAAAAAGCGAAAGACTTAAACTTACATTGGTTCATCGATTTCCTTGACAAAGGCTGGCTTAATACCGAATCGATTGAGCTTGAATTTGAAAAAATCGTTCATCTGAATTTATTCATTAAAACGATTTACAGTTCGGGAACTTTGAATGGTTTTGATGCCAATATTTACGAATCTCAGATTCAGCAGTATAAAAATCTTCACAAAGAATTTACGGAACTGACAAAAAATCAGTTGACGATGAAACTCAGTGACCGAATTCCTAATTTTTCTCAGGAAGCTGTTCAGAGCTCAGAAATTGGGATTTTGCAAAAAGCCATTCGTAATAAAGGTCGCGGTTTATCCATCAGAAAATTATTCGACCAAATTCCAACTTTGATTCCAAGATTGAAACCTTGTATGTTGATGAGTCCAATTTCGGTGGCGCAGTATTTTGATGTAAATGAAGAGCATTTTGACCTGGTGATTTTCGATGAAGCTTCACAGTTACCGACTTCTGAAGCGGTAAGTGCTTTGGCGAGAGCAAAACAGGCGATTATTGTGGGTGACCCGAAACAGATGCCGCCAACAAGTTTTTTTGCATCTCAAAAAGTGGATGAAGAAAATTTTGAACTGGAAGATTTAGAAAGTATTTTGGATGATTGTCTGGCGCTTTCGATTCCGTCGAATTATCTTTTGAGACATTACAGAAGCAAGCATGAAAGTTTGATTTCTTTCTCCAACGCTCATTTTTACGATAATAAATTGCTAACATTCCCGTCTCCGGATGATCTGAACCGAAAAGTAACCTTTGAATTTGTTGACGGATTCTACGACAAAGGAAAGACGAGAACCAACAAAAACGAAGCGGAAGCGATTATTCAATACATTAAAAATCATCTCGAAAGGAGAGATAAAAAATCGATTGGTGTGGTGACTTTCAGTCAGACCCAGCAAAGCTTGATTGAAGATTTACTGCAAAAACTGTTTCAGGAAAATCCACATTTGGAAGAACTCACGATTAATTCTGAAGAGCCTATTTTCATTAAAAACCTTGAAAATGTGCAGGGTGACGAAAGAGATATTATTTTGTTTTCGATTGGTTACGGTCCCGATGAAGACGGAAAAGTATCGATGAATTTCGGTCCGCTCAACCGAGATGGAGGTTGGAGACGACTGAATGTTGCCGTGACAAGAGCGCGATACGAAATGAAAGTTTTTTCTTCATTAAAAGGTGACCAGATCGACATGAACAGAACGAGCTCAGAAGGTGTTTTGGGATTAAAAAACTTCCTGAATTTCTCTGAAAAAGGTTTGGTTTATCAAAATTCAAATTCCAATATGAATCAGCAGAAACTAATGGTGAATTCGGTGGCCAAAACTTTGGAGGAAAATGGATTTAAGATTAAAACGAATATCGGAAGTTCGGAGTATAAAATTGACATCGGAATCATCAATCCCAAAAATGAAAGTGAATATCTGATGGCGGTTTTGCTGGACAGTGAAAATTATTTCAACATCAATACAACCAACGACCGTGAACTGCTTGTTCCGAATGTTTTAAAAGGTTTGGGCTGGAATGTTTTCAGAATCTGGACGCTGGACTGGATTAAAAATAAAGATAAAATTATCGCTGAAATACAGTCTGAAATTGAGAAAATCAAAATTCAGGCAAAAGAAAAAGCTGAAGAAATTATTGAAATTCATACTCAGGAAAAATCTTTTTTAAGCGAAATTTCGACGACTGAAAATTCATCGAAAATGATTCCGTATGTTTCAGCAGAACTGAGTCCTGAAGTGAATGCGAATTCCGAAACTATTTATTCTTTTGAAAACAAACAAGTAATTTTAAGTCAGATAAAAACAATTATTGATACCGAATCTCCGATTAGCCAGAATGCTTTGTTCAGGAAGATTCTTAAACTTTGGAATACTTCAAGAGCCGGTGGGAAACTCAACAATTATATTTTGGAGATGCTGAATTCCATTCCGAATTTACAGACCATAGAAAGTTATCAGAAATTTTACTGGAACGAAAATCTACAACCTCAACATTTAGATTTTTATAGAGATAATTCTGTAGAAAAAAGACTGATTGATGAGATTGCTCCTGAAGAAATTTCGGTGGCGATCATGGAGTTGATGCATTCAAGTTTAAGTCTGAATAAAGAGGAACTGATTCGTGCGGTTTGTAAGATTTTTGGATTTGCGAAAGTGGGTTCGCAGATTGAGACGGTGGTGAAGTTTTGTGTGGAGGAATTGGTTGGGAAAGGTTTGGTGAAGGAGGTTGAAGAGAGGATTGTTTTGGCTGGAAATTAATATCACAACTCTTTAAACTACAAATCTAATTGTTAAATAATAAAATATCTAATTTGAAAAATAAAGCTTTTCTATATGGAATATTATTAATTTTTGTAGGATTTTTAGTAGTCTTTGTTTGGGGTTATAAGGATAACAATTTTTTGGAAATAATAAGTTACTTAGCTTTTTTCTGTGGCTGGCTAATTATTACATTCTCATTATTTGGAAAACATTACAGTTTTAATAAACCGAATTTTAGTTCAAATAAAATATTATGGATTAAAAAAATGATTAAGAATACTTCGATAATAGGTTTTGCAGTTCTTGGAATGTTTTGTTCAATGATTGTTACTGGAAACTTAACCGATAAAAGGATCCAAAATATTATGGATAATGATTCAACCGAAAAAACTATTGCAGAAGTAATAAATCTCGAAAGTAGATACACGAGAGGTGGCTGGAAAACTTGGGCAATATTTCAATATAAAACCATTGATAATAAGATTTACAAAAAAGGAATTTTTAACTATAAAAATCATTTTAAAAAAGGAGACAAGTATAAAATTATTTACTCTGTAAAATATCCTGAAATAATTGAACTGGAAAAATAATCTAAAACAATATCCTTTAACTTTAATATCTAACTTTGAAAATGACAAAACAAAAAAACTTAGCATATTTTCCCTATCAATATCAAAAAGTCTCATGAAAAATTTTATCATTTTATTATTACTTTTTCTCTCCATTTCAATATTTTCCCAATCTAAAATTCAGCAGGAAAATTTGATAGACCTCACAGAATCAAAATGTCTGGACAAAAAAGATATTTCGAATGCTGAGATGCGAAATTGCATCATTCAAGCAACACAATCTTGGGATAAGGAACTCAATAAATATTATGATTTATTACAAAACAAACTTCCAAAAGAGACTTTTCAAGCCTTGAAAGAGTCCCAAAAACAATGGATGATTTTCAGAGATAAAGAATTTGCTTTCATTTCTAAGTTTTATTTTGAATTGAAAGAAGGAACGATGTGGTATATTATTGCTGAAAACAGAAAAAAAGAAATCGTGAAGAACAGAACTTTGGAATTGAAAATGTATTTTGAAAATTTGGATTACTGATTTAATTTTATCGATAAAGAAAATTCTGGGAGGTTGCGGTGAATGTGGAAATGTTTGGTTTTCAAAACAAGATTTGTGGGAAAGGAATTTTAAAACTAAAGAATCTATGAAATATTTATTGTTATTATTCTCTTTTTTGCTGGTCATCCAATGCACTGTACAAACAAAAAATAATCAAAATATTGAGCAAAACTTTAAGATTGATACTTTAATGTATTTTGACCAATCAAGAGACAGAAAGATTCCGGTTGCTATTTATCAGCCACAGAATAAAAACAAATTAAACAAAATTCCTATTATTTTCAGTCATGGTTGGGGAGAAAATCAAGGTGGAGCTTACTTTGATTATTCTTATTTAACAGAGTTTCTTGCTTCAAAAGGTTATTTTGTTGTCAGTATTCAGCATGAACTTTCAACCGACGAAATGCTCGCAATGGAAGGTGATTTAAAAATTACAAGAAAACAAAATTGGGAACGTGGAGCTCAAAATATTCATTATGTTTTAAGCAAGATGAAAACAGATTTCCCTAACCTTGATTACCAAAAACTTGCTTTGATTGGTCATTCAAACGGTGGCGACATGACGGTTTTATTTGCGCATCAACATCCTGATTTGGTTCATAAAATTATTTCGATGGATAACCGAAGAATGGATTTACCCAGAACTTCAAATCCTAAAATTTATACGCTACGTTCAAAAGATTATCCTGCCGATGAGGGCGTTTTGCCGACGAATGAGGAACAAAAAAGATATGAAATGACCGTAGATTTCACAAATATTAACCACAGCGATATGGATAAAGATGCAAATGCAGAGGAAAGGAATTATATGACTGAGAAAATTTTGTCATATTTGAAAGAATAAACTGTATAATGAATAGTAAAATATTTTTGCCGGTTGTCACTTTAATGATTTTTACAGCATGTGAATCAGCATATATCAATACTTCAAAAAATATTATGCATGGTGGAGCAAGTAAGTCGATTAATCTCTATGCTTTTGTAGGGAAGAAAATCTCTGTAACAGAATTTGATCACAATGAAAATCAAGAACCAGAGCCAACAGGTGAGTACGAAATTGATGAAAAAACTGGAGACACACTTAAAGTTGTTAGGAAACATTATACAATGGATGGAGCTTTCAAATGCAAATATCAAATTATAACAAAAGTATTTAATGATCTTGAAACCGATACGGTAGAGTTTATTGCCTATGATCATTACGGAACTCCTGGGTTCGCAGAAAACGACTCTGTAATTCTTTATATATCAAAAAGTAAAGATGGTGGTCATTATTTTCATCAAAAATATCAGTATGACAATATTTTTCATGACAAGAATGGAAACTATTTCAGTTACCCAAAATTTTCTGGAACAAAATATACAGCATACAAAGACAGCTTAAAAGGTTTTAAAGCAATTCTAAAAAATGAAAAATTTGACATAAAAGGCTTGAGTCAAGAAGCAGTAAAATCATATTATCCAAAAGAGTTTTATAAGATTGAAAATGGATTGCGTATCCTATTAAAGGAATTTATTTATATGAATTAATGAACTACAGATTAAAAACAACTTTTAAAAATCTTTGATAAAATGCGTAACAAAGAAGAAAAAGCCAAACAAATTCAAAAAGAATTACAGGAAAAAGCTCAGGTTGAATTTGGAAAAAGCCTTCCGGTTTCCCGTGAAATTTTTCGAAATCTGTTGGATTTTTTGGATGGAGAACTGGAGACAGAAGGTTGTGATGATCATCTAACATTAACCAAACAATTCTTGGCAACAAATCAAGTTGAAAATGGAGATGAAGTTGAAAACTGGCTGAAAGAAAACGGAGGTTTCTGTGACTGTGAAGTGCTTTACAATGTCGAGGAACTTTTTGAAGATTAAATTTTAAAAAAAAGCAAATAAATGCGGTTTGGAATAATGAAAAAGATAATAAGTATTGTATTATTGCTATTGAGCATCACTCAAATTTCAGCTCAGGTTCCCGATTTAGAACGGGCAAAGCGAAAATATTTTCAGTCGAATGTTATCAGCTACAAAACCACCGCTTTTTATCCCAATCCTGAAACAGGTGCCATTTCAACTTTCAATGTGTTATATACAGTTTACAAACCTCAAAGCAAAGATTTTGAGTTTTCAAGCAAGAATGAAACTTCAGAAGAGTTCTATAAAAACGGTTCCTATTTCGAAGTGAAGCACAGTGAAAAAACAGTTTACGAATACGAAAGTAAAGACAATCAAAACGAAGCAATTTCATTATCAAGACTGAGACAATTTGGTCCTACAACTCTACTCAAAAAGAAATGGAGCTATATTGACGATACGCAAATCGATGGGAAAATTCACAGTCATTACTCAAATGTAGAAAGCATCAATCATTACGAAGGAAAGGAAATAAAAGTTGAGTTTCATATTTATATTTCGGGGAATTTTACGATTTCAAAATTTGAAAGGAAAAGTTTTGTTGACGGAAACTTGGGACAAACCGTTACTTATTTGTTCAATAATTATATTTTCTTGGATAAAACCACCAATTTCAAGGTGATTCTTCCGAAAGATTATGCTTTAAAATACTATGAAAGACAAGATTCTCTGCGGCCTTTAATTAAAAACACCGAGTTTCCGAGTTTCAAAGCAGTTGATATTAATGGAAAAACAGTTTCTTTCGATTCAAAAAAAGAAAAACAGACGCTTCTACTTTTCTCTTCGACGAATTGTGGTTATTCAAAAATCATTTCTGATTTTATTCTGAGTTCAGACTTTAAACTAAATCCACAAATTGAATTGATCAATATATTCGGATCAGATTCTAAAGCAAATGTTACCAAATATTTTGTCAACAAAGAAGTCAGTTTCCCCGTAATTCCCGACCGGAAAGATCTTGAACAACAATTTGGAATCAATGGTTACCCGATTCTTTATTTAATCAATGAAAACGGATTAATTACCGAAACACTTGATGGATCTTCACAAATTTTGCCATTTCTTAAAAGTTTAACGGGCAAGTAAAAAAATAAAATGGTATTCATATTTTTACTAAATTGGGGTACACTTTTTAATCCATGAAATTATATCTCATTTTGCTTTTTATGTTCAGTTTTGCTTTATTTTCAGCTCAAAATAAAGAACTATTTAATGAAACACAAATCACTTCAGATTCTGTTTCGTTAAAAAACAAAGCCCTTTTAGAACAAAATATAAAAGACCTGAAAAACATCCAGTCTGATTCCGAAACAAAACCTGAAAAGAAAGATACCATTGCAAAACAAATAACTGTAGTCCAGGAAATCAACGCAATACTTAATTACAAAGTTAACCGTGTATGGCGTGAGGATTTATATTGTCTGGTTTGTTTAAAAAATTACAGGTCAGCAAGGATGGCATGAAAATTCGAAAAAACATTTAAAGTCTTAAATAATTTCACTAAATTGGGATAAATTAAAATATTTATGAGATCCCTTTTAAAACTTTCATTCATTTTCTGTATCGTATTATTTTCAGCTCAGAATAAAGAATTCACCTACGAATATCAGTTTATTTCAGACTCTTCAGATCCGAAAAATGTAAACTCAGAGATCATGATTCTGAATGTGGGCAAAGAAAAATCTTATTACTACAGTTTAGATAAATATGCATCAGATTCGACAATGAATCAAGAGATGAAAAAGGGTTTGTTTGCCATGCCGCGACCATTTAATATCAATGAAATCGTCTTCAAAGATTTGAAAAACAAAACAATTTCCTTTGAAACTAAAGTTGGAGATTCCAGATATCATATCGAACAAAATATAGATTTAAAATGGAATCTACTGAATGAATTTGATGAAATTTTAAATTATAAAGTTCAGAAAGCAACGACAGAATTTGGAGGCAGAACGTGGAACGCTTGGTTTGCCAAAGATATCTCCATTCAGGACGGACCGTATAAATTTTCAGGTCTACCAGGATTAATTCTTAAAATTGAGGATAAAACTTTAAGCCACAAATTTGTTTTAAAAGGTATTAAAAATAATCAAAGTCCTTTCGAATATCCTTACCGCAAAGATGAAGCTCGTGAAACCAAACTTAGTCATGAAGCATATATAAAAACATATCTTCAAAACAGAACTGACCCAACTGCGCATCTTGTGGGCAAAATTCCGGATCAGACAGATTCTGCAGGAAATTTTCAAACTGGCGAACAGATTATAAGAGAAATAAGACAAAAATTACTGGAAAAAATCAGCAAAGACAATAATATTATTGAAATTGATATTTTAAAAAATGCAGCAAAGCAAAAAAAGAAATAAAGATGCTTTGGCGAACGTTCAGAATGGCGCGCAATATTTAGTTTGAAATATTTTGCTCACGAAACGGCAAAGCACCTTCAAAAGAAAGTGCTTTTCAATAGTAGGAATGTTTAAATTTATATAAATCAGCTTACTCAGCAAGATCTGCGGGCGCAAAAATGAAAAATCTATTTCAAATAAGTCTCATACAAATCCGTTCGTCTGTCTTTTAAAATCTGCACCGAGCCGTTGTAATGCAGGTCTTTTAATAAATTCAGATCGACATCAACAATCAACGTCATTTCTGTATTCGGAGTAGCCTCACCTTTTACCGCATTCGATGGGAAAGCAAAATCTGATGGTGTAAAGACCGCAGCCTGACCAAACTGAATATCCATATTATTTACTCCCGGCAAATTTCCTACACAACCTGCAATGGCAACATAACACTCATTTTCAATTGCTCTTGCAGCAGCACAGTGACGAACTCTCATGTACGCATTTTGCGTGTCTGTCAGATAAGGAACAAACAAAATTTTCATCCCTTGGTCAGCAAGAATTCTCGGCAATTCCGGAAATTCCACATCATAACAGATCACCAAACCAATTTTCCCGCAGTCTGTGTCGAACACACGGATGTCGTTTCCTCCTTTCATTCCGTAATATTTTCTTTCATTCGGTGTAATATGAATTTTTCTGTACTCATCAATTCTTCCGTCCCGATGAAGAAGATAACTCACATTGTACAGGTCATTATTTTCGAAAACCGGCATACTTCCTGAAATAATATTTACATTATAGCTAATTGCCAGCTCAGAAATTTTAGTTTTAATTTCCTCGGTAATTTTCGCAAGCTCAATCATACTGTCACGCTCAGAAAGATTGTTAAACGGCGCCAATAATGGTGTATTGAACAGCTCCGGAAACAATACAAAATCAGACTTATAATCTCCCATTACATTTACAAAAAATTCTACCTGTTCGTAAAAAGCATGAATATCTTTAAACTGTCTCATCTGCCATTGCACCAAGCCTAACCGGATAACACTGTCCTGCATGGTATTTGGTTTTTTGCTGTAATAAATATTATTCCATTGAAGCAAAACAGCATTTTCACGGGAGGCTTCGTCTTCGGGAAGATATTTTTTAAGGATTTTAATAGGCAGGAAATTATTTGAAAGCTGGAAAGAAAGCACCGGGTCGTAAATCTCTTTATCTCTGACTTTGCGGATGTATTCTCTCGGTGAAAGTTCATGGCTGTATTTATGATAATGCGGAATTCGTCCTCCTAAAATGATCGATTTCAGGTTTAATAATTCACAAAGTTCTTTTCTGGCATCATATAACCTTCTTCCTAAACGCAATTCACGATATTCAGGATCAACAAAAATTTCAATTCCGTATAAAACATTTCCGGTTGAAATATGGGTATTGAAGGTGTAATTTCCTGTAATGTCACTATAGGTATGATCATCACCAAAATCATCATAATTCACAATAATGGAAAGTGCAACAGCAGCAATCTTACCGTCAACGGTAATACAGATTTGCCCGGCCTCAAAAATTTTATTCAGTTTTGCAATGCTTTTTTTTGACCACACGTATTCCGACATTTGAGGATATGCTCTGCGCATGGTTTCTACCAATTCATCATAATCGTCTACTTTTAAGGTACGTGTTTCTATCTGCATAATTTATATTTTTAACTAAAGTTACGCATAAAATCAACAAACCTTTTGCCATTCCCCAATATAATTTTCTGAAATCTTATGATGGTTAAAGGTACGAAGTGTCACAAAAAAAGCTTCATTAAGCGGAAAATACTTTTAAAGGCATATAATATTTTATTCAAATAAATCAAGAGTACTCCAAGAATTAGAGTTTTGATATAAATAAAAAAGAAACACCAACATTTCTGTCAGTGTTTCAAGAGTACGAAAAAATTATCTACTATTGTCTTTGAATTTTATACAATCTTCCAGCGTCAGTTACTGCGTAAAGCGCGCCGTCAGTTCCCTGTGTAATATCTCTGAAACGCTGCATTTCACTGGCAAGTAGACGTTCTTCACCCACTACTTTATTATCCTTAATAACAAGCCTTACGATATGCTGTCCGCTAAGAGCACCAATGAAAAGGCAGTTTTGCCATTCCGGAATCATATTTCCCTTGTAGAATGTCATTCCGCTTGGTGAAATTACAGGATCCCAATAATAAACCGGCTGCTCCATCCCGCTTTGTTGCTGAATTCCACTGCCAATAACTGCTCCGCTATACTCAATGCCGTAAGTAATAGTCGGCCAACCGTAATTTTTTGCAGGCTGCACTCTGTTGATTTCATCACCGCCACGAGGTCCGTGTTCACTTTGCCATAGTTCGCCTGTTGTCGGGTGAATAGCAATTCCCTGTGGGTTTCTGTGACCGATACTGTATAATTCCGGCAAAGCTCCTGCTTGGCTGAATGTGGGATTTCCCGGTGCAGGTGCTCCATCTTTTGTAATTCTTAAAATCTTTCCGATAGCGGCTGTTACAGATTGCGCTAAAGGTCTTGTCGAAAGATCTGAACGCTCCCCCACACTTACCATCAGATTTCCTGTTGAATCAAATAATATTCTTCCTCCATAATGCAAATTTCCGGTAGCAGAGGACGGGTTTGCACGGTAAATAACCGTAGCATTTTCTATGGCGGCTTCTGAACTGGATAATTTTCCTTTGGCAACAGAAGTCTGCGTTCCGCCTGCTACATTTTCAGAAAACACCCAGTAAATCATTCTGTTTGTTGAGAATTGAGGATCTACACAAAGTCCCAGCAAGCCACCCTGGCCATTAGAATTCACAGCAGGAATTCCGGTAATCGGATTTCCGACTGTGCCGGTGTTGGTAACAATTCTCATTGTTCCGGTTTTTTGGGTGATAAGCAATCTTCCGTCAGGTAAACTTGTGATTCCCCAAGGCGAAGATAATGATGATGTTAGAATTGTACTTGTAAAAGGAGTCTGGGTTTTTACACCATTTACCCTTGTCTGTCCGGCAAAAGCTGGAGGATAATTTGTATTTGCCTGTCCGGTTTCTACTGGCGGATAAATAGCTTCATTTCCCGGTTCTTCAGGAATGGTCTCTTCGATATTGTCTGAACAATTGGCTAAAAACAGGGCAGAAGCCATTAAAAGATAATGTGCTTTAAATTTCATATGTTTTATAATTTGGTGTACTGATTTTGAAAATGATAATTTTCAGTTTGCAAAACATCAAAGTTTGCGCCAATAATTCAATATCATTTAAAATAATTCACTTTTAACACATTAAAACTAGAATCAATATCAAAATTTATTCTGAGTGAATTATCACAAAAAACCTTCCAGAATTCTGAAAGGTTGATTTATTTGATAATAAGATGATACTAGTTCAAAATTCCATTCATTTGCGTTAAAATAATTGGCTTTCCATCAGTAATTAAAATGGTATGCTCGTGTTGTGCCATGTAACCGCCTTTGTTTCCGACCATTGTCCACCCATCATTCAACTCAACAGCAATGGTTGAATCTGTTGATATAAATGTTTCAATCGCTACAACAGAATTCTTTCTGAATCTTCTGGTATCGAACCGGTTTCTATAGTTCATCAATTCATCCGGTTCTTCATGAAGGCTTCTTCCGACACCATGACCACCAAGATTTTTAATAACCTTATAACCTCTTTTCTTCGCCTCGGTCTCCATTAAAAATCCCATATCGGCAATCCTTACACCACCTTTTATGTTGTTGACTGCTTTTTCCAGAATTGCTTTGGAAGCATCAACCAGCTTCTGATGCTGATTAATATCTTTACCAATCACAAAAGAACCCCCATTATCTGCCCAATATCCATTCAGTTCAGCAGAAACATCGATATTAATTAAATCCCCTTCTTTTAAAACCCTTTCTGAAGTCGGAATTCCATGGCAAAATTCTTTATCAACACTGATGCAAGTCCAACCCGGAAAGCCGTAAGTAAGATACGGAGCTGATTTTGCACCAAAATCTGAAAGAATTTTTGCACCGTACTCATCGAGATCTTTTGTCGTCATACCGACCTGAGCATAATTCATCATCTCTTTCAAAGTATAGGCAACCGCCTCGCTTACTTTCTGCATTCCGATTAATTCAGCTTCATTTGTTATGGACATTTTTTTGTTTTTTAATTGTATTGTAAAGATAATGAAAAGATATTTATGGTTTTTGCGGATCTCTTTAACAAACAATCTTTAAGCATGAAACACAATAATTCTTACCTGATGAAAGTCTTTATTTAATTATTTTTATCATTAAGTTCACTCGTGTTTACCATAAGGTTTATTTTCTTACAAAACAAAAGCACCTACAGATTGTAAGTGCTTGATTTAAAAAGTGGTCCCACCTGGGCTCGAATATTTTTTATTTTTCCCTTTATTCATAGTACTTTCAAGCATTACAATTTTCAAAGGGGGCGTTTTAGGGGACTTTTACCTGTAAATCTTTATAAAAAGCACAAGTCCTAATTTTGCTTATTTACTGTATATCGTATATTTTTTTTGGAGAAGATATTTAGAAATTTTAAAAGTATCTATTGAATTAATTGGCTTTGAATGGTTTGTCAACTTTAAAAATATTAAATTAGCATAGTTAAATTTGCTTCTCTTGAATAATATAATGACATATTTGGATAATAATGCTACAACTGTAGTAGATGAAAGAGTTATAAAAGTTGTTAATGACTATTTTAGTCTTTTTTATGGAAACGCTTCAAGTTCATACTCTTTTGGAAATAGTTCTAAGAAAGCTATTGATAGTGCAAAAGTTAGTATAGGCAATTTATTGAATACTGAATCACAAAGTATTCATTTCACTTCTGGAGCTACAGAGAGCATTAATTTAGCATTAAAGGGTCTTGCTTTACACCCCAATAATAAAAAAAAACATATTATAACCTGTTCTACAGAGCATAAGGCAGTATTAGAAACTTGTAAATACTTAGAAAGTATTGGCTTTAAAATCGATTACCTTCCTGTTAACAAACAAGGGAACATAGATTTAGGTTTATTAGAATCGTTAATAAATGATGATACTTTATTAATCTGTCTTATGTGGGTAAATAATGAAACAGGTGTAATTCATCCTATTGAAGAGATAGGAAAAATAGCTAAAAAATCAGATGTTTATTTTGTATGTGACGGTACTCAAGGTTTAGGAAAGCTATCTATTGATATTTATAGCTCCAATATTGATATTTTATGTTTTTCTGGCCATAAGTTATATACACCCAAAGGTATAGG
Organism: Chryseobacterium sp. RLHN22; assembly: GCF_051011795.1. Taxonomy (NCBI): domain Bacteria; kingdom Pseudomonadati; phylum Bacteroidota; class Flavobacteriia; order Flavobacteriales; family Weeksellaceae; genus Chryseobacterium; species Chryseobacterium sp. RLHN22. The sequence continues at coordinate 202,462 of NZ_JBPCHW010000002.1, read as the reverse complement.
TGGGCTATATATTAATGATTCAATCACAAAGCAAAATAAAATACTGCCCTTGATTCACGGAGGAGGTCAAGAAAATGGACTGAGAAGTGGAACGTATAATGTTCCTTTAATTGCAGGATTAGGATTAGCATGTACCATTGCCGAAAACGAAATGACAATCAATAAAACTAAAATTAAACAACTTCAAAATTTATTAGAAAGCGAAATATTAAAAATTGCAGGTTCATATATTAACGGAAATTCATCAAACCGAATTTACAACACTGTTAATTTTTATATTCCAGGTTTAGATACAGAAATATTTATGGGTATGAATAGGGATATTGCTGTAAGTAATGGTTCGGCATGCAGTTCAGCACTTATTCAACCTTCCCATGTTTTATTAGCAATGGGATTAAGTAATACTGACGCAATGAGTAGTCTAAGAATTTCCTTAGGGAAATATAATACTAAAAAAGATATCGATTTGTTGCTACAACGAATTAAAAACTTTTTAAATATTTAACACAAATGCTTATGTTAAAAACTCTATTCGAATCCATATATAATTGTAAAACGGAATCAGATATTGATAATCTAATTTCTACAAACTCTTATTTGGCTAACGGGGATAACTGGTTTCCAATCGGACAAAATGAATCTAATTTCAGTATCATTGAAAATCAGCAATCCAATCCTATTGCTGCTTTAGTAGAAAAAGTAACCAATTCTATTGATGCCACACTGATGAAGAAGTGTATTGAATTAGGTTTAGATCCCAAAAGCAAAGATGCGCCTAAATCAATGGATGAAGCGATAGATGTTTTCTTTCCAGATAATAAAAATTGGGACTTAAACACTTTCAGACGAAATCAAGCTGAGGACATACAGATTATTGCTGATGGTCCAACAAAACAAAGTTCTGTAATTATTTATGATAACGGAGAAGGTCAGCACCCTGAGGATTTTGAAAATACCTTTCTTTCCCTAATGAGAGGAAATAAAAATGAAATTCATTTTGTGCAAGGTAAGTATAACATGGGAGGTAGCGGAGCTATCGTATTTTGTGGAACAAAAGGTTATCAGCTAATTGGATCAAAAAGACATAATAATTCGGGTAATTTTGGTTTTACATTAGTTAGAGAACATCCATTATCTAAAAATGAATTAGAAACCAAAAAGAATACTTGGTATGAGTATTTAAAAATTGATGGTCAAATTCCTGCATTTGATATTACAGAACTTGATTTAAAACTTCTAAATAGGAAGTTTAAAACAGGTTCAATCATTAAGATGTATTCTTATCAAATGAAGGGAATATCAGGTTTTGCTCAGGATTTAAATCAAAGTCTAAATGAATTTCTTTTTAAACCCGTTTTACCTGTATTTACAATAGACACAAAGGAACGTTATCCAAATAATAAAGTTTTAGAAACTACAGTTTATGGCTTGCAAAGACGTTTAGAGGAAGAAAAAGATTATGTTGAAGATTGGTTTTCTGAAGAATATGAAGATGTTATGTTTGGTAAGATGAAAGTGACCTGCTATGTTTTTAATGCGAAACAAGAAGGTAAAACCGTTAAAGAAACTAAAGCTGATATTCAGAGGCGATATTTTAAAAATAGTATGTCTGTCCTTTTTTCTATGAATGGACAGGTACACGGTCATTATACATCTGAATTTATTACCCGTAGTTTAAAATACAATTTGCTTAAAGATTACCTTTTAATTAATGTAGATTGTACAAAAATGAAATATGAATTCCGAAAAAATCTTTTTATGGCTTCTCGTGATCGATTAAAAATTGGGGCGAAAGCAGAAGAATTAAGAGAATATTTAAGAAAAAAACTAACTAAATCTAAACTGGATGATATAAATAAACGCAGAAAAGATTCAATCGGGTTGGAAAGTGAAGATACCTCTGAACTGATTAAAAGTTTTGCGAAAAACATATCTAAAGATAGTGAGCTTTTCAAACTGATACAGAATACGTTGAAACTCGAAGAAAAGGCTAAGGAGAAACCCGAAAAGAAAGAACAACAAGGAAATAAACCAAATCAGAAACAGCATAAACCTTTTAAACCTGAGCGTTTTCCAAGTTTCTTTAAGTTACAACAAAAAGCAAATAATCCGATACCTGTACCGGTTGGAGGTGAAAAAACATTGCGATTTGAAACAGATGTTGAGGATCATTATTTTGACCGAACTGACGAACCGGGCGACTTGCAAGTGAGTGTTCTAAAAGTAAAGCGAACTGAGCGAAAAGGAGGCACTCAACAAGGAAGCGAAAAAGAACCTGGAGAATTGCTTAATATTATAAAATCCAGCCCTGATAAAGGTACAATCAAGATTACTTTTAACCCTGATGTCGAGTTGAGACAAGGAGATGAAATAGAAATTGAGGCATCATTAAAAGGAGCTGGTGATGATTGTTTTCAAGAAATAGTATTTCTTAAAATCGTAGACCCAGAAGAAAAAAAGGAAACCGCTCCTAAGGAAGAAGAGGACTACAGTAACATTGGATTGCCAGAATTAGTAAAAATATCAAAAGAACAATGGGATGATTTAGAATCTCATGGGATCTCTATGAATTATGATACGGTAATGAATCCTGTAGCGTCAGGAGATGTATTGGAAAAAATCTATGTTAATTTAGATAGTAATGTTTACCTGAATTATCGAAAGAAGTTAAAAAATGAAGAACAGATAATCGTTGCCCAAAAGAGATATATCACTTCTGTATATTTTCATTCTCTCTTCTTATACATGATTACCAAAAAGAAAAATTACAAGCTTTCTTTGGTAGTAGAAAGTAATGAAGAAGAAATAACTATCGATGATTACATTCGTGATGTTTTTGATAGTTATTACTCCGATTTTTTATTGAATTTTGGTATGGAACAATTGATGGGTAGTTTAGAGGATTAAAAATTATTTATATAGATCTTATTCAAATATGGATAATATTGGAGTATGCTCTGAAACTGAAGCAGCAATATATTGGGGTATAACTAAAGATCTTTTATTTGCTTACGCTTATATTCTTAAGTGGATTAAACTTCTTCCCAAACTTTTTCCAAATCCTGTATTCTTTCATTTATATAAGGAATTTTTTCCCTGAAATTGCTTTTTATTATATTAGATATTAATACTTCCCAATCTTTATTTTTTTTCACAATATCTTTAAAGTCAGGATTACTGATTATTTCAGATATCTTATCATTTGTATTGTCTTTTAAATCACTTAATACATCAATTAATTGAGTAAGTAAATTTTTTTGTTTGTTTTTAATAGCATCTGCAAAATCACGACTATAATCCTTAAGCTTAATTAATAGTAAGCCTACATCTTTATTATAGAGTTGCTTGAGTGCATGACAGTATTTTAATAGATCATTCTTAGTTATATATTGCTTTAACCAAAAAATTGTCATTAAATCAATAGAATTTAAAATTTGACCTACAACATTGATTTGATAGAAATGCTCAAAATCTCTCCGAGCTGGAGCATCATCTGAGATGAAATGCGTTTTAAGAAGATTCTCTCCAAAGTCATTCTTTCCAAAACGGCTATTTTTTACAGAATAACTTACAGAATGAGACTCACCATTATTCTTAAAAAATTGATGATTATGTCTTTGAGTAAACGCTAAAATATCTGAATAATCTGAATTATCAACATGACGCAGGATTTGATCATAGATTATGTTGTTCAATGTTGTTTTATGGCTATCATCTATAACATTGACAAATTTATTTGTACCTAATTCTTCAAAAACAATTGGGGTTAACTTAATCTCTTCAAATGACTTTATAAGATATTTGATATATTCATCATCATAATTAATTTGAAGTAAATTAAGGATAGCGCAAGTATCCAAATATACAATCATGTTTAATTCTCAAATGATGGGATTTCATCTTTTATAGACTTGATAAAATCAATATCAATATTGTTTTTTTCCATAAGCATTGCCAATTCAATTATTAATGAAAAAACCTCATTAATTTTTCGAATTGACAAATCCCCAATATTTTCCAATACATATTTCAGAACATTTTGATCTTTAAATGGACCATATACATTTGTAGTATCTGCCGATTGGGAATAAATTAATTCTTCCACGTATTGAATTGCTTCCGGAACGGAAGGGGCTACAAAATTTATTCTAATTTTGGCTCTTGTAGATAATGCCTCACCTAATACAATTGATAAATCTTCAATATTAAAGAAAGTCTTAGGAGTAAAGTTTAAAAACAACAGAAAGTTATTGGGTGTTTTATCGAACAATTGTCTTAGAAAAGTCGTAACCCTATCCTGACTTTGTTTATTTAATGTATCAATATCTTCAAATTCATCTAACCAAAGAATAAAAGAAGAAAATACTCTCTTTTCAAAAGTTATACAGTTTATATAAGTGCTTATAAAATTTACGATTTGCTCATCATCTTTTAAACCGAATGGTAATCCTAATTTTCCTAGTGTTCCCTTTGTTGCATCTCCAAATAAATAGGCTTCAATAGCTTGAAATTGATTACCTCCTTCATCTGATATTATCAATTTAAACAGATCTGATATAATAGTGTCATTAGAATTTACCTCAATTATGGTATGAATTGATTCTCCTTCTTGTAAAACAGCTTTTACTTCATCAAAATCAGCCTTAATATCTGATAAACTAACCTGTCCTAAAAAGCTTCTAAAAAAAGATTGTACCGGGTCTTTAGAAGTACGCGGTAAATTTATCTTAATATTCCTTGAAGGTCTTACTGAATTTTTCTGACTTAGCTCATTTACCGCATTTGTCTTTGTATAAAAATTTGCAGCGTGTGTTTTCCCACTACCGTATCTACCCCAGTTTAGCACTATTCTAGAAGGAGATGTTTTCATAGAAAAGAATAAACGTTCTTCTATTTTCTTTTTCAGATCAGGAAAACCAGCCCAAATCAAGTCTTTGGGATTAATTGAAGGACCTGTTCTAAAAGGGTTTTCTTTAAGATTTAAATCTAATAATTCCATAGTTAATTTATTTTTTTAAATACAAAGCACCATCATTCTCTGTTTTGAACCAGTCCATTGAGAATCTATTATTGGGTTTTTGCAAATATTTTTTTATATCTTCAAATTCAATAATTATATTATCTTCAAAAAAGGACTTGAAACAAACATAGTCAATAGCTTGTGAGGCAGCAACTCTATTTGGTGCATCAGTTTTAAAAATTTGAAAGGCTTCAAGAAGATAACTATCTATTTTGTGATCATCCAAATCACTACTATTCTTATTCAAATTAAAAATATAATTAAAAATATAGAAATAGCGATTATTGATTACTGATTGCAAAATTAGTTGTTTGTTTAGATTTTTCTCATATATCTCAGATAATATATTATTAAGGTTTAATCCTGATTTAGAAAAGTAGTATTGTTTTTCTTTCGATTCTGTTTTTAATTCTAAAATCCCTAAATCCACCAACCAATTTATTCTTGGTTCAACAATATGTTCTAGGTAGGTTAAAGGTTTCTTCCAAGATGATATCCGTGTCCTTAAATCCATAATTTTTCTTTTTGTAGAATTATTACTGGAATATTGTTGATTTAAATCCAGTTCATTTTTTATATAATCTACGAAAAGCTTTTTTATAGACATTGTTCCAATCGGCTGTTGAGCAATGAAAACAATATCAAGGATCGCCCAAATATATAAAGGGTCAGAAACTAGAATTTGTCTTAAAAAAAATAATTTATCTAATAAATTAGTTTGAAATAAATTACTATCGACTATATCGTTTTTCTGTTTTAGAAATTTATTTAAGTGAAAATAGATTTTACTTTGCTTTGTTAAAATAAAAGAATTGTTAATTTGAGTTAGTAAATTAAGCTCCTCCAATAGTTCAATGTAAGGTTTAGCTGAAGAACCAGTATCTGTCTTTTTAATTAGCCCCTTATCATCCCCCATACGATTACCATACTCTCGAAGCGCATCATTATACAAAGCACTCTCAGTTTCAATTCGCTTACCTAAATAAGTAACAGGAAAATAATTTGAAGTTTCAAATAATTCAATTATCAATTTCAAATAACCTAATCTCCTCGTTTTTGTATTAGACTGAACTATACTAATCTTATTACTTTCAATTGCTTGAAAACCCTGTATTATAAAGAAATTCAATTCCTGTTTTATTTCCTTAGACTTATAGTTTGATAGGATAAATATAAACTCGTTAAGATTTAATTCCTCTTGAATAGACAAGTTTATCTCGAAAAATAGTCTATTATGATCGCTCGAATCCTGATTTAAACAATATGATGGTATTTTATTTGTTTTAAGATAATATACATTTAAAAAGGAATATAATTCATCTACTAACCTCTTACAATCATCTTTAAATTTTTTAATAGAAATACTCTTAATTGTCGACTCTAAAGGCAGAATATCATTGATAATTTTCTTATCGTAAATAATTTTCACGATAAATTCTCCATTATTAATACTAATCGTATTATCAATAATCTTTCTATCAAAACAATTGATATAATCGTATAAACTGTTCATTTTTTATATAAAACAACTAGCACAACCTTCTCCCTCAATATCATCAAGAATATCTAAAAGATAAGGTGATTGTAGTTGTGATTTTTTTCTTTCTTTACGTTTAATGTATTCTTCTTTTATCCTTTCGATACGATCCGGTTGAACTAATTCAGTCAAAGATTCATCTTGTATCCAGGTATATCCATCTTTCTCATATTCCATTGCTTTAAGAAACAAATCCGGATGTTGTTCATAGAGCCAAATCCACTCTATTTTCTGTTGATAAAAACAGAAGAAGCAACCTGAACGACTACGAGCATAAGTGGATTTCTTACCGTTTACTTCAAATTCAATTGCTTTATAATAAGCAGGAACACCTACACCGGATTCCTCTAAGATTTTAAAAATATCGTCTCTAACTAATATATCTTCATTTTGAATAAGTGGAAATTCAGTTTCTTTTGATAATGGATAATCAGTTGTGTGTAAAAACTGAAACATCGCATTATTATAAGCTGAAATTCCTAAATCTAAAAGACTATTTAATTTCTGTGTTTGACTAAAATTAGGGGAAATTTCTTCATTTATTACCTCAAAAATACGTTCTCTCCTCTCTCCTAAATCTAATGTTTCGTAATATTTCAGAATATTATTTATATTACTGTTTGAAAGAAATTTGGCAGTAACATCTTCGCTGAAAATATTCTTTCGAAATGGAAAAATAGATTGAATATTTGACTTTTTAGATATATATCCCTCTCTATCCTCGTCACCTCTGATGCCTACATAAGAAATCACTAAATCATCACCAACAAATTTTTCAAATGGTTCTAATTTAAGCTTCTTCGTACACCATCTTGACATAGATCCCGGTAAAAACCCATTATACATCTTGATATAATGATCAAAAGGATTTAATGTGTCATCAGAAAGAGCAGGAAGTTTGATAATTTCTTTACCCAGAAAACTTTCAAGATTCTCAATCAAGTTATAAGTATCCTGAAGCTCTTTTCCCGTATCTGATGTATAATACTCAATATCCAAATCAGGATAGTTTTGTTTCATATAAATAGCCAAAGCAGCACTGTCCTTACCACCAGAAATACCTAATACATGTCTTACCTTACCCATTATAATAAATCTTTTAAAACTGCTGTTATAGCTGCTATATCAATACTTTTATCCTTAGATAATAGCTCTTTAATATTTTCTTCGAGTTTTTCAACTTCTTTACTCTTACTTTTTGGTAGACGAATAACTTTATTTGCCATTTCTTTACCAAAAGAGTTTATTTGTATATCTAATGCCAATTCTTTAGTTTCATCGAATTTGCTTTTTGATATTCTATTTAAGCTATCCAAGTTAAGTATCATTTCTGTAAATTTATCATATAACATTAACTCGTCTTCATCCTTAAATTTTTCAAGTGATCTTCCGATCAAAGACTGCGCTAGTGAACTCAACCAAGCTTTTTTATCCTCAATTTGAGAGTCTAAACGTTGTACAAAGGACTTTTGATTATTAAGTAGCAAATGTCTATGTAAGTTTTTATACCTTTTCTGGAACTCCTTTTTATATTCTTCAAAGGTTAATTGATTGTCAAAATATTTATCTTGTATAAATATTTCAAACCGATTGACAAGCTCATCGAAGCTATTACGAACTTCTTTAATAGAGTCCTGCAATTGAATAATAAAATGTTGTAGTTCGGTTCTATCCTTTTGTATTTTGCTTACAGAGTATCCTAATGCTGTTGGAAAATCTTCAAAGAAAGACTGCTCTGGATCTTTCGAATTTGCAATAGCTTCCCTAATAGCAATACTTTCTTTGGACAAACGCTTCGTATGTTTTGAATAATCAGGTAATCCTCTATAAAAAACTAGAAATGGTTTTATCGTTTCAATAAATGTTTGAGCACTCCCACTTTGATTTAGATCTATATTTAGAAATTTGCGGTAACTATTAAAAATGTCTAGTTTAACCCCTTCTAATGCGAATGATTTTACTTCAAAATCTTCGGGTATTTTAGCTAATCTTTCTAAAATATCTTCGTTAATTATGGGAGTATAAATACGTTCATTAAATAATGCATACTCATCTCTTTTAATAAAAAGAAAGGTAGGAACCCAAAAATCTATGAACCCTTGTTTTAATTTGAAGGGTTTATTATGTAGAATTTCTACAAATTCAGTAACACTTCTCCTTGAAAGTTTAGCACTATTTAAAAAGTCTACAGATGCCAACCATAGATCATAAAAACCATTCTCATCATGAGGTTCAATTATGTTAGATGAGTCGTCATCACATAGTTTGATACCATTATTTTCTAAAAGCGATAAATAAATAGTTTTCTCAGGTGGAAACTTATCAGTCGGAAAACCTAATTGAGGAATATCCCATTCATTTGCTAAGGCTTTAAAATAGTTTCTTTTTGCAGTATGAATCGATGTAGAAATTTTATGTTTGTTTACCAACTCATTATTAAAATATGGTGTTCTATGATAAACTGTACGACAAATTTCTGAAAGAAATACATTGAACTCTTTTTGGGATTTTAATTCTTTTAGTTCTCCATTAAATACCCATAATACAGAAGCATTATCACCAAAAAGGCTATTTAGTATCTTATGATTCAACAGATTCCGTTGATGTAAAATAATATTTTTAAGCTCGGTAACAGCTACTTTATCATCGGGGTTCTCTTCTATTACTTTTCTTGTCTTCTCTATTTCAAACAATAAATCTTTAATTTCCTTAGATTTTAAATAATAGCAATATAATATTGCTTCTTTATTCGAAGAAGAAACTTCTTGTATATCTCTTAAAATATTCTTTTCATTAAAAACCAAATTGATAAACCCATCAACATCTCCCACTGGTTTTGTTGAAATGGGTTGAGAAGATATTTTATACTCAAACAAACGAGGAGTACCTGTTTCAAACATTGCTCTTTTTGCCAATACAGGTGCTAATGAATAATTTTTATTAAGTAAGGTTACTACATCTGTAATATCATCAATCTTATTACCCGCTTCATATAATGCTGTTGGAATATCTAAATCAGTTCCTTCAAAAAGAATATATCTGTTGTTGTAATTTCTATACAGAATTACCTTTTTTATTTCTAAGTCTTCAATCAGAGCTTCGGCATTATTTATACCTAAACTTTTTTGAGAATATTTCACTAAAAAGTCTCGATTAATATATGCCCCTGCTTGTGCATAAATCGATAACAAACCAATTGTTTTTATAAGCTTCTCGTAATGCAAAAGATTTTTATCAAACAATGACTCGACTTTTTCTAAAGATGCTCTTATAGATTTCCACGCAGTGAAATCAGGATTGTACCTAGAATTGAGAAAAGAAAAATAGTTATGTATTAAAAAGTCATATACTTCAGCAATTGAATAAAAACTATCATTCAATATATTATGCTGATATAAACCTGTATGATCTGTTGATTCTAAGAACGAAAATAATGAGCGTTCATTCTGACCATACTTTTGTAATGACAAAGTTAGTACATAAGCTGAAATAGAATCTAATGGGTATAATTTCTTTGCTATACTCTTTATATAATCTTCATTAACACTAAATGCTTTGGACTCAGATAAAATTCCAACCAATTCATTTATTTCTTTTTCTTTTGTACGAATTGATTGCTTTTCTTCAGTATATTCAGAAGCAAGTAATAACAACTGTTCCACTGGTTCATTAAAAGTGATTTCTTTAAATCTTCCTTTTACTTTCGTCCATTCTTGTCTTTGAGAAGATTCTAAATGAATTGCGTAAGCATCAAAATTTTGATGAACAGCTGTCAATAAAACAATATTATTATCTGAATTATTAACGAATTCGGCTAGCTTCTGAATAAAATAAAGCTCCTTCTCAGGCTCGTTATTAGAAGCATATTCTAGAAATTTACCAAATTCATCTATTATTATAACTAACAGAGGATTCTCCTTTCCTAAGTCATAATAACGGTTGTAAATTTCAGAGAAAATGTTTTCAGTAGTAGTAATTTCATCATTAATTCTCAAAGCATCAATAAATGACTTTCCTAGAGATTGGTACTCACCTATAATTTTGATAAATCCTATCTTTGGATTAGAAAGCATATTCAATCCAAAATAAGACTTTCTTGCCTTAAGATTTTGCTCTAATGCCCACAGAAAAGAACTTTTACCGGTACCATACGATCCAATTATATTAAAAGATCGAATACCTTGTTTAAAATCATTACTAATCTGGTTACTAATACGAATAGCATTCGGAGTAGGAATATATTTTAACTCCCTATCCGTATCACGAATGATATTTGTTGATGTAGTGAATTTATTTGTCATAATAATGATTTAGAATTTCAAATTTATCCGGTTTTATAGTAAATTGTAATTCTTTAATACCTGCATGATCACTTAATGTGATACCATACTTTTTATATGCGACATCAGTTACTATCGATTCCAATTTATCCATCAATGCACTCTTCGTAATAGCAAATACTGCCCCCGCTTGATTTCTTTCCTGAAATAATGTATTTAAGCTTATAGAATTTTGAAAGTCTTCATTGTTTAATATCGAATATAAAATAATTTCTTTTGGAAGGTTATTTCTTTGTTCATTCGGAATGGAATATAATGAATTTACTTTCTTTTCTTCTTGTACAAGATTCAAATCTGTAAGTAATCCTGAAAATGTATCTTCTTTATCTTTAACCTGTTCTGTGGTTCTAATATACATTTTAGTCAAAACATCGAAATCAGTACTTACAGTTTTCTTATTAAATTGAGAAGATCCAAATTCGTTAAATTTCCTTTCAACAAAAAACAAGAAATTATCTTTTGTAAACTCAATTTTTTCTTTTCTTAGATCATTGAAGACCAAACTATAAGTGGATGCGTGTTCAGTAGTTACTAGTTGAAAATGTAACAACCATAATGTAGCCTCATCTTCTAAGTAAGGATCTTTTCCTTCAGTAGAAAAAATATAATCAGCAATTTTAGTAATATTCCCATCTTTGTCTATCAATCCAAAAGCCTTCATCCAAAAGTGAATTGCAGATACCATATTCTTTCCAACCCCCAATAGCACCACTGATTCATTATCAGTGAATTTATTTCCATTTTTCACAAAATCATAACCTTTTTTTAGCCATAACTGCCTACAATGAAACGTTTCATGGCCAGAAAAGGTAAGTTTAATATTTTTGTTTGTCAATATTTCAGACATTCTTACGTATTTATTTTTACAAAGTAACAAAATATAAGTAAATTAATTTCTTTTACAAAAGCAAAATCATAATTTAATTGGTTTATCAACTGACAAAGAATAACTCCAATATCTAAATCAATTAAATCATGACTTTTAAGAAGACAACGATAGTATTTAAAAGTTTATATATCGATTATTTTTTAAATCTAGTATCTTTTTGAAATTTGCTATGTAAAACTTTCTAAGCTGCAATTTTAGAAGAATTTTTTCCTTAAATGAAAAAGTAATCCAAGCCCGAACATTTAGTTTCTCGCGAAAAAAAGACATCCTACATTTACCGTTTTTTTCATTATACTGAAACGTTAATTGCAATTCATCTTCACCAAATTTGAAACGAACCAATAAATATTTAAGAAAAAATTGTTTCAACGGATCTTTTGAAAAGTTTTTATAGCCTAAATCGTTATTAAGGTCATTCATAGAAAATGAATACATATAAGTTTTATCAACGGCAGGGTATTCAATAACTTTTTTTATATATCTTGAAGTCACTGTCGTTTTATTAGCTTCATCAAAGATAAGTAACACAACACCTGCTTTACCGTTATATATTCTATTATTGAATTCAAAACTAATATTTGGAATATATTTACTGTAAAATCTCCCATTACGTTTTTGATAAAAATTAAGGTACGTGGAGTTGGAACCCATAACCTCATGTAGAGTATAAATAAATTTTAAAGCTTCCGAACTTTCGTTTGATACATTTCCAAATCGAATTCTATTTTTTATTTTATTTTTAACCATTAAATTTCCTTTTAAATCTTAATGTACAGAAAAGGACTCTGAAAATATTTAAAGGCATAAAAGACGCATTTACACGAATCTCAGACTTGTTTGATCTTTAATTGGAATCATAATATCTTAAAGCCTGAGAAATACAGTTGTTATGTCCTCTCTTGGATTCCACCGTATTCTTTTACTTAATTTAATATGTTTCCACCCCTTCCTATACATTACATATTGTTATTAATAATTTTTAGAGATATATTAACCTTAGTTACTATTTGAAATAGCAGGCACGGTCAGGTTAGTGATCTTTGCTGACAATTTCCGATGAAACTCTTTTTTCACAAAATCATCATCTCCTTTATATTGGTTGTAAAGATCTTCCAAACTTGCAAGATATCTATTTCTATTATTTGTATTCAAGATCGGAGATGCGAACTCAATAAACTTTTTAACTCCAAAATATTTCAATCCTAGAAATTTCAGATATCCATCAAAAGCTTTTTCGTTCTTGCTATTTAACTGAGACTTCACAAGCCCCTGAGCAATATCTGGTGAAATTTCATTTACAAATGAGATATTAACAAAAAGTTTGTATAATTCGTTACCCAACGAATGAAAATTTTTCCTGATAGATTCCAGAGTCTGTATTTTATTTTTTATGGAAGCTCGATTAAATTGACTAACTCGTTTTACTCTCAGCTCAATCCTAACAAAGCTATTATTCTTTGAGATTTTTTTCACCAAATGCTTTCTTCTTACCTTGTTCGAGTTTTTGAAAACTTCATTTTGTTGAGATTCTCTTTCTAATTTATCATAAACAGAGACTTCATATTTCTGATTTTTAAAGTTAACAGTATTTCCTATTCGTAGCGTATTTCCCATACCTTTCATTCTTGAAACACTACTCATAATAGAAGCTATATTCATATTAAATCTGATATTTACCCCCAATTCCAACTGAGTAATTTTTGCCTTCCAGAATTTTTCTTTTTCAATCTCGAACTCGTCTGCATACATTTCGATTATTTCAACAAAATTCAGATAATTTAGGTCAGTAAAAGGATTTAAATTTTTGACGCGGATAAAGTCTTTTCTTATGTTTTGGCAAACCGAAAATCTTCCTTCTTTTGCGTTCAATTTTCTTTTAAAACTGATAAACTTATTTTTATACGAAAGATTTTTCATAATATTTTCTTGCTGAACTACAATTTCAGATTTTGGTAAATCAAAGTTTTCAGCTTTTACTTTTTGAGACAAAAAAGAAATCTTCTTAGGATCTGCCATAAAGTATTCAAATTGATCATCTTGCTTTATTTTCATAAACTTCGATGCTAAAATATACTCGCTTATCTTAATATTTTCAAGATAAAATTTAATTAAATCTACCATCCTATTTTTTTTGTAAAAATTTTTCCAGTTCAACTCTATTCACAGAAATCCTTCCATTTCTACAAGGCTGATTAATCTTCAAACCTTTCTTAACATATCTATCGAAAGTTGATCTGCTAATCTTATAAATTTGAATGACTTCATCCACGGTTAATACATCATGTTTTTCAATAACATTGGAAAGCTCATTTTTGAGTATTGCGACTTCTTTCCTCAGTTTATTCGAGCGGTTTAATAAGTATAAAAAACGCTTTTCATTTAGTTGTTTCATTATGAAAATTTTTAATATTTAATATAAGTAACTGAGGGAAATTCTTAATATAATGTTAATGAAGGTTAAATTTTTGTTAACATAAATACAAGCAACTAATAATCAATAAAAAAGACGACTATCAGCCGTCTTATCTTAGATTACTTCTAATATTTAATTTTTTCTCATCGAATACTCAATTTTAAAACATTTCACTTGTATTGCCTAATCTCTAACAGGTTTAAAAGTTGCAATTTTCTTTAGTATTAGGGCTTTTCTATTTCGGGCTTCATAGAGCCTTTTCAGGTAACTCTTACTTGTTTCTTCTTGCATTCAGACTTATGCTTTTACTTGATTATTCAGTGCCAAAGTATTATGCTTTTACTCGTTTTCGACTTGTTTTTATTTTTCCTAGAATCTTATTTGTAGTATTTAATTCTCTCAGCTTTCATAAATCCTTCCAAATTTCTGAAGGTGATTTTATCAGTTCTTTCAGCATTTTCTAATGCCTCCTTTTTACTTTTTTTACAATTGGGAGAATCTAAATCGATCTCTTTATCATTTTCGTTGTAAAACTTATCAACCCTTTGTAATTTGGGTTCTCCATAATTTTTATAAATACCACGGTATCTGATCTGCCCTGCACATTTGTTTTCTAAAAACCAGTCCTCCTTTTTTACAGCCCCAAGCAAAACTCCTTGTTCATCAAAATAGAAGTCCTGCGAACTATTCCAGTCTCCCATTCCCCAAAAACTATCAGATTTGCTGATGTAAATGATCTTATCATTTTTTTTAATGATTCTGTATGACATCATGATCTCACTATCATCGTCCTCATTCTCATTATTAGGGTTTATTTTTTTGAGTATGCCGTTATTCAGTTTATAATAGCTTATAATTTTATCGGGATTATTTTCTATTATTTTATTGGCAAACTTTTCAGCTTCCGCAAGTTTCTCATTGATATTTTTCTGACTAAAAATCAGAATATAATTAATGAATAAAATGAATGTTATTAATTTTTTCATGATTAATTGATTTGTATTGAATCTCCCTGCTGATTGAGAGCGTTAGTTTCAGCTTCGGAATGCTGGGATACTTTATTTTTTTCTCTAATTTTAGCTTGTTCTTCATAATAATTATATCCCGTGTTGGGTTTATAACTTTCGACCCTTGTTACATCAGTTCTTTGAGAATCGTGATCTTTGATATTTTCATTTTGTTTGTTGCTGAAGTTATCTTCTGCCATATTTTCATCACTAAAAAAGACTTTTGTAAAACCTAAAAAACCGTAAGCTGTAATTAGGTTTTCTTTGGAATCCTCGTTGAGGTAATCCAGTTTTCTTACCAAAACAAAATCTTCTTCATATATCCCAAGATTGGAATACCCTTTTTTAGAAAGTGTATTGGAAATAAAGTTTTGGGAATATTTCTCCGTCATTTCTTCTCCTAAAAAGAAATTTTTCATCGTTTTAAAAATCTGAGGTTTTTGTAGTAAGATTTTATCAACAATAGCATTCTGCATTTTAGCTCGATCAGGCTTTAAGAAAAAAGCAGAAACGCTAAACAATATGATTATACCAACGATTATATAAAATGAATAACTTTCTCCTGATTGCATTTGTTGAGTGATGTAAAGATCATTTACAGCCTTTTTATTAACATCTTTATCAGCTGAATCCTGAACCTCATCAGGAAACATGATCGAAATATCCCGTAATATTTCTAAAGCAAGATCATTATTATATTGTTCTACCATTTTAGGAATCCTGAAGAGGTCAATAATTGCCCAGATAAAAAATCCTCCTGCGGTAAGAATATACAGTATAAGCCAACCCCATCTTTTAATATAGGCATAATGCCACCCTATGAAAAACCAGAGCAGGTAAGATATTCCTACAGATTTCTTTCGTCTTTCAAATTCGCTAATAAAGATTTTTTGTTGCTCTGAATTCAGCTCTCGAAATTTTTTCTGAATCAGATAAGAAAAGTTTCCCATGATTATTATTAACCATTCAGTTCCAAAACGGCAGTTTAATCCATAGAAAAAGCGTGGAACTTTAAGCCAATCCGTACAAGAGGTACCGCTAAGAACCCGATAACCAGATATGACTTATCGCCCACGCCAATAGATGACACGGGCGTAAGCCTATCGAATTTGGTTATCTAAGAAGATTAGCGGTTTTCTTGTACCAATACGATAGCTTACGCTTTTATGTTAATTATATTTTTATCTTTTACAAATTTATTAATTTATCCGAAATGAACATTATTCATTACGCTTTTTAAATTATTAATACTGGTGTTTGTATAAACGAGAGTATTAGCAATATTTTTATGACCTAAAAGCTTACTTATATTTATGACCGAGGCATAATTTCCATTTGATAAGTACGAAGCAAAAGTATGGCGTGCTACGTGAAAACTCACATTCTTATTAATTGCACATTCTTTCGCAATCTTTTTCAGAATCCTATTGCCTACTTGATTACTAACCTCTTTAAACAATTTTTCGCCGCTTTCTTTATTTATGGAATAACTTTTTAATAAGTTTATCGCCTGCTGGCTTAAAGGAACTTCTAGTTTTTCTTTAGTCTTAACTTGTACCTTGCTTAAAACTCCTGATTTGAAATTAATATCCGAAAGTTTCAATGTAAACAGGTCAGAATATCTTAAACCCGTATAACATGACAACAAAAACATGTCTCTAGCATTAATATCATTTTCATCTTCTGATTTATAATTTGTAATTTTAATTACCTCGTCTGTATCTAAAAAAGTGCTCCGATGTTCAGGTGACTTTACTATAACTGACTTAAAATGATATGGATTATCTATGCTGATCGTTTTTTTTATTTTAGCATAATTAATAATACTTTTGAGACATTTATGGTGGTTATAAATTCCACCTTCTCCAATTCCCAAATCTTTCAAGAAAAGATCAAATTGTACAATAAAATCATTATCAATATCAGAAACTGAAATTTTGGGACGAAATTTTTTTAACCTTCTCCTCAAAACTCCATATTTATAACGAGTGTCTTCACTTAACTTTGTTTTTTGCCGAAGCACTAAATCATAAACCTCATAAAAGTCATTATTCTTAAAGCCTTTTAGAAAATTATCAATATCATTACTAGATATTGGTTTCCCTGCAAATATGCATTGGCTAAAAAATTCATTTAAAGTGCTTTTTCTTTTATCAATAATATCATTTAAATCGCTAAAGCCTTTTCCTTTAGCTCTTCCCAGACTTGTATCCCAGTTAATAGGATTTATCTTTTCACCAATTGATATTCGCTTTTTATCACCATTTATTAAAATTTGAATACATATAGGACATGCACCAGTTTTATCAGCTTTGTCAGTTCTAATAATTGCTTTCATCGGTGGCTTTCTCATAATCTTGATATTTTAATTGTTATTCCTTATTCATACATCGGTAACAATTAAAAAATCAGCTAAGATAGATAAAAATATTTAATTATCAAATTAATTCATTGATTTTCAGTTAATTACAATCTAGTTAAAATATGTTAAGTTCTCGTTAATGTGATTAATTAGTCTGATTTATACAAAAAATTAATTATTATTTATTTGCACTGGTACAATTTATCAAAAAGAGAGAGGGGGGGGCGAAAAGGGGGACGATTTTGTGATGAACCATGAAGAATGGTGACGAAACAAAGCATAAAAAAAGCCCCTAAAATAGAGGCTTTGTAATTTTTTGAAGAAATCTATTCTTCACTTTCGTGGTCCCACCTGGGCTCGAACCAGGGACCACCTGATTATGAGTCAGGTGCTCTAACCAACTGAGCTATAGGACCTCAAAATTTGGTTAAATTTTGTGATTGCAAAAATAGTAAAATTTCTGTCTCTACAAAATTTTTTATACCTTTTCTTGACAAAGTTCTACCAAAACTCCGTTGGTGGATTTAGGATGAAGAAACACAACTAATTTGTTATCAGCACCTTCTTTGGGTTCTTCGGAAATAAACTGAAAGCCTTCTTTTTTTAATCTTTCTATTTCTTCCAGAATATTTACAACTCCAAAAGCTAAATGATGTATTCCTTCACCCTTTTTATCAATAAATTTTGAGATCGGGCTGTCTTCTTTGCTAGCCTCCAAGAGTTCGATCTTACTTTCACCTGCTGCATAAAAAGAAGTTACCACACCTTCTCTTTCTACAGATTCTTTTTTATAAGATTCTTTGCCTAAAAGTTTTGTGAAAAGATCATCAGAAATCCCTAAAGATTTTACCGCAATACCGATATGTTCTAATTTCATAAATTTTAATACTAATTTTATTTTTTTAACTCAACTTTAGAAATGAGCAATTCAAACAAAAATAGTAAATTTGCAGAAATTATGGAAAGTAACAGACAAAGAAAAGTAGCACAGATTATACAGGAAGATTTCGCAGAACTTTTCCGCAAGCAGGCATCCGAAAGCAAGCAAAGTATTCTTGTTTCGGTTTCCGATGTAAAAGTAACTCCTGATCTTGGGATTGCCAAAATATATCTAAGTATTTTCCCGCAGGAACACCGCTCTTCAATCATGAAAGAAATCGAGGAAAATAAAGCTCAGTACAGAAACTTTATCGGCCAGAAAATGGCAAAACAGGTTCGTATTATCCCACAGCTGAGCTTCTACCTTGATACAACTCTTGATGATGTTGAAAGAATTGAAAAAGAATTGAGAGGCGAAGGCGACAATCCTGTTTTATAAAACTTTGAGAAACATTGCATTTTACATAGCATCACGCTACCTTTTATCTAAAAAAGGAAGTACTGCCGTGACGTTTATTACATGGCTTGCCGCAGTTGCAATGAGCGTGGCTGTAGCTGCAATGTTTGTTATTATTTCAGTTTTCTCCGGCCTTGAAGATTTTAATAAAACCCTGATCTCAAATTTACATGCAGATCTTACTATTAAAAGCAATTCCGGAAAAACCATTAAAGATTTTAATAAGATAAAAGCTGTTCTAAAAAGAAATAAAGATATTGCGAACTTTTCCAGAGTCATTGAGGAGAAAGTGTATCTTAATTATAATGGAAAAGGAGACATTGCTTATCTCCGTGGAGTTGATTCAGCTTACATAAAAGTAAATCCTGTAGATAAAACAATTTTCTTCGGACGATATCCTTCATTTGAATATTCCAACGAAGTGATTATGGAACATTCTCTTCTTAACAGATTGGGCGTTCCTGTAGAATCTGACCGCGATTTCGCTTCTATCTTTATGCCGAAACCCGGAACCGGAATCATCAACAGAGAAGAAGATATTTATAATAAAAAAGAAATAATCGTTACCGGAATATTCCCCGGAAATGAGCAGCTTAACAGTTATATCATAGCACCGGTAGAACTAACCGAAGAACTATTAAACCTTCCGAAAAATTCAGCCTATCAAATTGTCATTCAGCTAAAAAACCCTGAAAATGCAGATAATGTAAAACCAGCTTTGCTGAAAAGTTTAGGGAAGAATGTTGAGATTAAAACCAAAGAAGAAGAAAATGCGGCTTTCTGGAAGATGATCAACACAGAGAAACTCTTCATTTATCTTATTTTCGCATTGGTTATTTTTATTACAACCTTTAACCTTGCGGGAGCCATCATTATTTTGCAATTGGATAAAAAAGAACAGGCAAAATCCTTGATTTCCTTAGGCTTTCCGTTGAGCCATTTGAGAATGACATACTTCTATACTGGTCTTCTTATTGTCTTTCTTGGTATTGTTTCAGGTTTGCTATTAGGTACGGCATTGTGCTATTTCCAGCTATACACAGAATTATTCAAAGCTGTGGAGGATTTACCTTTCCCCGTGAAAATTGTTGGTAAAAATTATTTTATTGTTGCTGCTATTGCCTCAGTCTTTGGTATAGCCATTTCTTGGCTCTTTTCAAAAATCAGCAAAGATTATATTACTAAAAATTAATATTTTATATTTTTAATTATTTGTAAATTTGGCGTCCAATTTAGAAAAAATGAGACGAATTTTACATTCATTTTTGCTGACACTGATCACGATCAGTGCTTTAGCACAAGCTCCGGCTGGTTATTACAGCACTGCAACAGGTACAGGCGCAACGCTTAAAAGCCAACTTAAAGCTATTATTACAAGCGGCCACATAGATAACGGTTATAATGGTCTTTGGACAGGCTATCAAACTACCGATAGAGATTATTACTATGAAAATGACGGAAGCATTTTAGACATTTATTCAGAAAGACCAACAGCAGCAGATCCTTATAATTTCACTTATAATACCAATCAATGTGGGAACTACAGTAATGAAGGAGACTGTTACAACAGAGAGCACATTGTTCCTCAAAGTCTTTTCGATGAAGCTTCACCGATGAAAAACGACATTCATTTTATCAGAGCTACCGATGGTAAAGTAAACGGAATGCGTTCAAATTATCCTTTCGGGATGGTGGGATCTGCAAGTTACATCTCACAAAACGGTTCGAAATTGGGAAATTCTGTTTCAGCAGGCTACTCAGGGACTGTTTTCGAACCTATTGACGAGTTCAAAGGAGACGTAGCCAGAATGATTTTCTATTTCGTCACACGATACGAGAATCAGCTATCTGGTTTTAATAACGGAAATATGTTAGGAAATTCTGCTTATCCCGGTTTACAAATCTGGGAACTGAATCAACTGATTGCTTGGCACAATTTAGATCCTGTTTCACCTGCGGAGGTCGGAAGAAACAATGCATCTTATGCTTATCAGGGGAACAGAAATCCATATATCGACAACCCGAATTATGTAAATTTAGTTTGGGAAACTCAAACTCCAGACAATCAACCACCGACAACACCGACAAATTTAGTAGCAAACAACCCTACTTCAAGTACAGTTGCATTAAGCTGGACTGCTTCTACAGATAATATTGGTGTTGCAGGATATGATGTTTACGCAAACGGAGTTTTAAAAACCACTGTTTCAGGAACTTCTGCAACAGTACAAGGTTTAACTTCTTCTACAACCTACGATTTTTATGTCATTGCAAAAGATGCTGCGGGTAATTTCTCTACTCAAAGTAATACAGCTACAGAAACCACACTTGCCGGAACAGGAGGCGGCGGAACTTGTGGAACAGAAGACTTCTCAAACATCCCAGCTTCTTCTTCAAGCTATACAACAAGAACTTGGACAAATAACAATATCACTTGGACTGCGACTGATGCAAGAACAGATCAAACCATTACAGGAAAGGCAATTACAATTCAAAATGGCAGTTTAACAAGCAGTTCTGTTTCGGGAGGAATCCAAACACTTACCGTTACAACACAACGTAAATTTGGAGGCACAACTTCTGCTTTAAATTTAGAAGTAAACGGTACGATTGTTACAACAATTCCATATAGTGACAATGCCATTACAACTACTGTCAACGTTAATATTTCCGGAAATGTCGTGATTAAATTAATTAATCCTGTCGCTTCAAACAGAGTTGCAATAGACGATTTAAGCTGGACTTGTGCAACATCATTATCAACTGTTGAAAATTCTAAAGACAGTGGATTCAGTGTTTATCCGAACCCTGTGAGAAATCACGAATTATTTATAAAAGGAGAAAACCTGAATAAAGTTTCGAAAGCAGAAATCTATGACCTTTCAGGAAAATTGATTAGAAACATTTCAAATCCTTTCAAAAATTCAAATAAAATTGATTTGCATGGATTGGCAAAAGGAGTTTATATCCTAAAAGCAGACAACAATTCTACGAAATTCATTGTAGAGTAAGACAACAAATATTTTTAATACTAAAGACCGGTTTTTATCGGTCTTTTTTTTATTTTTGATGAATGGACTCCAGTAATAAATTAGGACTGATTGGTAAAAACATCTCCTACTCTTTTTCAAAAAAATATTTTGAAGATAAATTCAAAAAGAAAAAGCTTATCGATTTTTCATATACTATTTTCGATCTTCAGGAAATTAACGAAGTTGAAAACGTTCTTTCAACACCAGATCTTTTAGGTTTTAATGTAACGATTCCTTACAAAGAAAAAATCATTGACTATCTTGATGAGCTGAGTGATGAAGCAAAAAAAATAGGAGCTGTGAATTGTGTTTTAGTTGAAAATGGAAAGAAAACCGGTTACAACACCGATGCTTTTGGCTTTGAAAAAACTTTAATCGCTCACAAAAAGCCACATCACGAATCAGCTTTGGTTCTCGGAAACGGAGGCGCAGCAAAAGCAGTACAATATGTTTTAGATAAAAACAATATCCCTTATAAAACCATTTCCAGAAAGTCTGACCTGAATTTTGAAAATTTAGATCTAAAAACAGTTGCAGAAAACAAACTGATTATTCAGTGTACTCCTGTCGGAACTTTTCCCAATACAGATGATTGCCTGAAATTTCCGTTTGAGGCACTTACCAATCAACATCTGGTGATAGACCTGATTTATAATCCGGAATGCAGCAAATTTATTTTAAATTCAGCACAAAACGGCGCAAAAACCGTAAACGGATATTATATGCTGGAACAACAGGCAGAAAAAGCTTGGGAAATTTGGTCGTTTAAAAAAAAATAACATAAATTAGTAACTTAATTGGCTTATATTAGCTCGTTTAAGAAAATTAACGCCATTATTCATAAAAGATTTGCTATGACAACAGAAAATAATCTTTCTGAAAACGAAGAAAACAAACCTTCTGCAGAACATCAGGAAACAGTAGTAGAAAACAACATCGGGAATACTGAAGAAAATCATCAAGACGAAGATTCTGATGCTTCTCATCATGACTCTATCGCACATCTTTCGCTTACAGATGTTCTCAAGGAAATGGAAAAAATTATCAACTCTAATAATGCAGGGGAAAGATTTCGTGAATTTAATGCATTAAAGGAAAAAGCAAATCATACCATTCATGATGAAGTGGAAGATAAAAAGCACGAATATACAGATGCAGGAAACGCACCTGAAAATTTCAGCTATGAACATCCTTCCCAATCAAAACTTTCGGCCTTAATCAATATTTTCAAGGAAAAACACGATCATTTTCAGAAAAATCAGGAGGAAGAACAAAAGAAAAATCTTGAGCAACGTCAAAGTATTATTGAAAGACTTAAAAATCTTTATACCAATTCTGAACCCGGAGTTAATCTGTTCAAATCAATCAGAGAGATTAAAGAAGAATGGTCTAATGCAGGTCAGGTTGCAAAGTCTGAATTTAAAATTTTAAACAACAACTATTTCCATCATCTGAATCAGTTTTATCAGATGCTGGATATGAATAAAGAATTTCTTGAGCAGGAATACAGCCACAATCTTGAAAAAAGACAGCATATTATTGCAAGAGCAAAAGAGCTGGAAAACGAGCCGGTGGTACAGAAAGCTTTAAACGAGCTTCAGTACCTTCACAAACTTTGGAAAGAGGAAGCAGAACCTGTTGCAGAAGAATTTCGTGAAAAGACATGGGAAGAATTTAAAGAAATTTCCAATAAAATACACGAAAGAAAAACTGAACTTTCAGCAGCTATTGAAACAGAGCAAAACGCTAATCTTGAAAGAAAAAACGAAATTATTGCTGAAATAAGGAAACTTTCTGAACCCAAAGACAATGCAAATCATAATTACTGGCAGAATTCTATCAGAAGGGTTGAAGAATTACGTTCTGAGTTTCTGAAAACAGGAAGTGTACCGAGAAAATTATCCAACAACAACTGGAATGATTTTAAAACAACTTTAAGAGGATTCAATACGACAAAAAACAATTATTATAAATCTCTGAAAGGCTCGCAACAGCAAAACCTGGAAGAGAAAATGAAACTGATTCAGACGGCGAAAGACAATATGCATTCTGAAGAGTGGGATATTGCAGTGGCTTTATTTAAAAAACTTCAGGAAGACTGGAAAAAAATCGGTCACGTTCCGAAAAGCATGACGAATAAAATCTGGGACGAATTCCGTGATGCGTGCAATACCTTTTTCAACAATTACAGAGAAAAAAGCAGTGCTTCTACCGACAACTGGAAAGAAAATTACAAGCTTAAAAAAGATATTCTTGAAGAGCTGAAAGCCATTTCGAACGACGAAGGCAGCATCGAAAAAATTGAGGCATTAAAAACATCCTGGAACAATATCGGAAAAGTTCCGAGAGATAAGATGAACATCAATTCTGAATTCAACAGGACTCTGAGAGAAAAATTAAAGCTTAATAAAATCAATGAGCTAGAACTGAAAGAAGAAGGCTTATCTGAAAATCAGCTGACGGATAAAGCAAGAAAAATTAAGAGTCAGATTTCAGATCTCGAAGCCGAAATCGTGAAGCTTGAAAACAATCTTTCGTTCTTTAAAAATCCTTCAAGAGAAAACCCTCTTCTTGCTGAAACGTACAATTCTATTGATGACAAGAGAGCTCATCTTGAGACTTTAAAGCAGAATCTTCACAGTATTATTTCTGGAGAATAAATAACAACTAAAGTAAATATAGAGCGAAACAAAGAAATTTGTATTCGCTTTTTTTATCTTATGCAAGACGAATTTTACATCAGAAGATGCATTGAGCTCGCTCAGAAAGCCACCGGAAACACCTACCCAAATCCGCTTGTAGGAAGTGTGATTGTTCATAACGGTAAAATTATCGGGGAAGGCTACCATCATAAGGCAGGAGAAAACCACGCAGAGATTAACGCCATTAATTCTGTTGAAGATAAAACGTTGATTCCTGAATCGACCATTTATGTCTCTTTGGAACCTTGTGCTCATTACGGGAAAACTCCGCCTTGCGCTTTTAAAATTGTTGAATTAGGATTTAAAAAAGTCGTTATCGGAGCGATGGACTCTCATGATAAAGTCAACGGAAAAGGCAAAAAAATCATTCAAGATGCAGGAATTGAAGTCGTTTCAGGAATCCTGGAAAAAGAATGTATCGAATTAAATAAAAGGTTTTTCACCTATCACGAAAAGAAAAGACCTTTCATTATTTTAAAATGGGCAGAATCGGGCGACCGTTTTGTCGATAAAGATTTTAGGCCAACTCAGATCAGTAATTCCCTTACCAAACAATTTGTGCATCAGTTAAGAAGTGACGAACATTCTATTTTGATTGGAACAATGACTGCTTTACGGGATAATCCAAGTCTTACGACGAGAGAAATTTTTGGCAGAAATCCTATCCGAATTTTAATTGATATGGATTTAAAAGTTTCTTCTGATTTTAATATCTATAACAATGAAGCTGAAACATTGGTTTTCAATTCTGTGAAGGAAGGCGAAGAAGGAAATATTAAATTCATTAAAGCTTCAAGAGAAAATTTTATTGAAAATATGCTGAAAAAACTTTATGAACTTCAGATTCAGTCAATCATTGTGGAAGGTGGAAGTTTTGTACTTCAGCAATTTATTAATGCCAATCTTTGGGATGAAGCCATCATTATTAAAAACAGAAGCCTTATCTTGGAAAACGGAACAAAAGCCCCGAATTTTGAAAATAATCCTGTTGACATAAAAGATTTCAGAGATAACATGATTGAATTTCATAAAAATTCAATCTAAGAAGCTGACTTATGCTGTACGAATATAAAACCATTGAAAAACCCGTAGAAAACATCCTGCTTAAAGAAAAAGGAAGCAAGTTTATAGGTTTTGCTTTTCCTGTTAATAATGAAACTGAACTGAAAAATACTTTAGACAAAATCAAAACTGAGCATCCGAAAGCGACACATCACTGTTACGCATTCAGGATGGGTTTAAATGGCGAAAACTATCGCGCAAATGACGACGGAGAACCTTCAGGAAGTGCAGGTTTACCCATATACAATCAACTTTTAGCAAATGAAATTACGAATGTTGTGGTAATAAGCGTTCGTTATTATGGAGGAACAAAACTAGGAGTTTCCGGCTTGGTGAAAGCTTATAAAGAATCAGCAAAATTAACTTTAGAAGAAGCCAATATCATTACAAAAGAGCTGGAAACAGAGATTGAAATTCAGTTTCAGTTTAATCAACAGAACCTAATTTTTACTTTACTTTCTAAATTTGACGCAAAGGTTCTTAACTTTGATTCTGAGCAAACAGCGGTAATTTCAGCCAGAGTAAAAAACCGCCATAAAGATGATCTTATTAAATCACTAAATAAGATTCAGCATGTTGTCTGTAAAAATTAGAGCAACTTACTTTTTTATAATTCGATTATACTTTTATTAGCGGGATTGTAAAGGATTATTTTCACATGATCTTTTCCGTATCTTTTTTTAATTTCGTGACTAATCTTCAGATAAACGTTCTTCTCGGGAATCGGGGCAGAATTCAATTCTTCCATTGCCCAGTTATGAAGATTAATATAAGATCTGTGATCATATACTATCGTTGAGCCAAACTCTCTCTTTACCTGAATTTCGGGAGGCAGACCTATATACACCTGCTCCCCTTTTCCGGAATAAAGATTAAAAGACAAATACTGATACCATCTGCCAAAAAAACTAAAAACAGGCATTACAAACCAAAGTATCAGCCAGTAAAAATTATTTATTACTAAAGTTCTGATATCTGTAATTTCCATTGGCTTGTGGTAAAGCACTACTAAAATAAAAATAAGAGCAAGATTCCAAAACCAGATGACAGAATTATAATTCAATCCGAATGGTCCTAAAATAATAAGAACTGTTATGTGAATCCCAATCAAACAATAACTGATCATTCTTTTATTTTTCGAAAAGAGAAGTAATCCTGCAAATAAAATTTCAGAAAAGGGAATTATAAGTCCCATAAAAAAAAGCTTATACTTTACGACAGTATCAAGTGAAATGCCTGCAAGCTTATCAAGAATTGTATTTACCCAGACATCATTAAGAAAAGTTCGGTTCAGCTTATGAAGCCCGCTGAACAAATACATTCCCACCAAAAACAGATGAAAAATAGCAAATGCATTCCTTGGCTTTTGGTAATTAATGATTACAATTACAAAAAAACATAAGTACATATATTCCCAAGGCTGCCATCTTATAACATCCAGCAAGCAACTTAATATTTCACTAATTAAAAATAAAAGTATAATAAAACGCTTCTCTTTTTTAAAAAAAATAAAAAGTAAAAAAATAAGCGAAGTACAGAATAATGTAAAATGAACAAAATTGGGAACATTCTTTAAAAAATCAAAAGAAGGAACTACAGGATATAAACGATCTGCAATCCATTTTTTATAGCTCCAAACTTTCATTATAAACCAAAAGAAAGCTACAATTTTAATCAGCAGACTTAACTGAATAACTTCTGATTTAATTTCCCATTTGTTTTGCTTCATATTTTAAAAATGAATTCAGTCAAAAATATCAATTTCAAATGAATTCTTATCATTCAAAATATTAAAAAAAACATCTCAGAAAATTTATCTGAGATGTAAATATTTTTTTCTTTAAGAATTTAAGACTAATCTCTTCTACCTCCCATCAGCAGGGATGCAAAATAAAGCAATTGAGCCAGTGAGCCAAGAGCTGCAACCAAATAGGTTCTAGCCGCCCATTTCAAGCTGTCTTCAACACCAACATATTCTTCAGAAGTAACTGTTCCTGTATCTTTCAGCCATTTCATTGCTCGATTACTTGCATCATATTCTACCGGAAGTGTTATAAAAGCAAAAAGTGTTGTAAGCGCAAACATAATAACTCCAATTAATAAAACCAGTTTATTTCCGCTCATTGCCATAACGACAATTCCTGCCATTAATACAAACTGCATTAGATTAGAACTGATGCTTACCACCGGAACCAGCTTCGATCTTAATTGCAACATTGAATATCCTACCGCATGCTGAACCGCATGACCACATTCGTGAGCTGCAACTGCCGCTGCCGCTGCATTTCTCTGCATATAAACACCTTCGGATAAATTTACAGTTTTGTCTGCAGGATTATAATGGTCAGTTAATTGCCCCGGAACAGAAATTACCTGTACATCATGAATATTATTATCTCTCAGCATTTTTTCGGCAACTTCTTTCCCTGACATCCCGTTTCTGAGATGAACATTTGAATAGTATTCGAATTTAGATTTTAATCTTGAGGAAACCCACCAGCTTACAAGCATTGATATTCCTATAATAAGATAATAAACCGTCATTTTATTTTTAGTTTTTAATATATAACAATATACTATGTGAGTAAAAATTGTGCCAAAGTTTTGGCTTTAATTAATTATATTTGTGTTTGAATTTACCTGAAAACTATGTCGAAAGTTTCAATTCTTGAAGTAAAAACACCGGATGATCTAAAGAAATTTGTAAAGTTCCCAATGGAGTTATACAAAAACAACCCATTTTATGTTCCGTCGTTTATTAATGATGAAATTAATATCTGGAATGCTGCCGAAAATCCGGCTTTGAATTATTCTGAAGCAAAACAGTTTCTTGCTTATAAAAATGATAAAATTGCAGGAAGAATTGCAGTAATCATCAATCACAAAGAAGAAAAAGAACTCGGCATAAAAAAAATACGTTTCGGATGGATCGATTTTATTGATGATGAAGAGGTTTCTCAGGCATTAATTCAGACAGCGATTGATTACGCCAAAGAAAAAAACATCAACACTATCGAAGGACCAATGGGTTTCACCAATCTCGACAAGGCAGGTATGCTTACATTGGGATTTGACAAATTAGCAACAATGATCGGAATCTATAATCATGATTATTATCCGAAACATTTGGAAAAAATTGGTTTAACGAAAGAAAAAGAATGGGTAGAATTTGAAATTATTTTCCCGGAGGTTTTACCTGAAAAAATTCATAAGTTCAATGATCTTATTTCCGAAAAATATAAGCTTCACGTTTTAAATTTCAAAAATAAAGAAGAGATTATACAGTATGTAGATCCCATGTTTGATCTTCTTGATGAAACCTACAAACATCTTTCAACTTACACTCCTATTTCAGACGAGCAGAGAAAAACGTATAAAGAAAAATACTTCAAGCTCATCGATAAAGACTTTATTGTGTGTATTGCAGACGAAAACAACAACCTTGTTTCTTTTGCAATCACAATGCCCTCATATTCAAAAGCTTTACAGAAATCGAAAGGCAAACTTCTACCTTTGGGGTGGTGGCATTTTTTACAGGCGGGAAGAAAAAACGACAGAGCCAATTTTTACCTGATTGGTATT
Organism: Chryseobacterium sp. RLHN22; assembly: GCF_051011795.1. Classification (NCBI taxonomy): domain Bacteria; kingdom Pseudomonadati; phylum Bacteroidota; class Flavobacteriia; order Flavobacteriales; family Weeksellaceae; genus Chryseobacterium; species Chryseobacterium sp. RLHN22. The sequence goes on along the minus strand of NZ_JBPCHW010000002.1, from coordinate 173,180 downwards.
CATCCTGATTACCAGAGACGTGGTGTCACTTCAATTATTTTTAAAGAAATCTGGAAGATTTTCAGAAAAAAAGGTGTAAAATATCTTGAAACCAATCCCGAATTGGAAGAAAACAAAAACATTCAGCTTCTTTGGCAGGATTACAACCCAGTCAATCATAAAAGAAGAAGAACATATTCATTAAAATTCTGATATGAAATTACACCTGATTATTTTTGCCATTCTTATTGCCGGGTTTATTTCTTACAACCTTTTTTTTGCAACAGCTGATGACAGAACAAACACATTAATCAATATTGTTTATGCAAGTGTACTTTTCGGTTATATTTCTTTTATGGCGTTTACTGTGTTAAAAAAATTGAAGAAATAACATTGAAAACAGCAGTATTAATCACATCACTATGAATAAACATCCTATCTTAAATTAACGAAAACATAATACGGATTGATATTCTTTTTACTTTTGTTATTTTTATTAAACTATACTCACAATAATTTTACGTTAAATATAAGTCGTCCAACGGTTCCAAATAGTAGCATCCACAACAAGATATTACAAATCAAACATCAGTATCCCTCTCTTAATAATCAGGAAATTACTATAATCATCGAATATTTAAATAGTAAATGCTGTAAAAACTGTATTATTACTCAATTGATATAAAACGTCTCAATGCTTTTTTTAACAATTTAAGAAACCTAAAAAATTCTCAAACAAAATAATATTTACACATTAGATATTTTCATAAATTACATTAGCCAAATATTCATTAATGTTCAGTACCAATAATTGGAATGACGTACACATAAAAACAATTCTAAAAATCGATTTTTTGATTAAATTCTCAGCCTTTAATATCGGGAAATAATCATAATGAAAATAACAACAAAACCATGAATTTACTTTTTAAAATTTTCTTATTTTGGATTTCTTTTATTTCAATAAAAATTTATTCACAAGAATTTTATGTAAACACTACTAGTAACATCAATAATAATGAAATTTATAAGCTTAACGTTACAAATCCCAGTGAAATACCTGTACCTTTTTGCTCGCCTACAGTTAATACATTTCAAATTTATCAAGACATTGCAATTGACAGCAACAACAATGTGTATTACGTGACTTCGGATGGGCTTTTATACAGAAAGAATTCAAATAATTCAAATTGCGAGTTTTTAGGAAATTTCACAAACTCCTCTTCAAATTCCTTAGTTGCAGACTCTGGAAGTTTCATCTATTCTGTTGGTGTTAACAAATTAGACAAATACGATATCAATTCAGGTACATTTTCTGAAGTTGGTCAGCTGCCTTCAGGCTATACATCTACAGGAGATTTATTTTTTTTTGAAAGTAGGCTTTTCTTAACAACAAGTAACAGTCGTATTCTTGAAATTAATTTATTAAATCCTTCACAAAGCTGTCTATTCACAACTCTTACAAATATTAGTTCATACGCAGCATTTTCCATTAATTACGGCACTTATTCAAAAGCCTATATTATAAACAATGCCATCAACTATCCTTATAATTCGACTTTGCACGAACTTGATATAAATACAAAACAATTAGGAAATACGATTAGAACTTACAATCACAAAATCAACGGCGCAGCAACAGCTTACAATTTAACTTCAACAAATTCATCTTGTACTCCGACACTAAGTACTCAAGAAAACAAATCAAACAATGATTATTTTAAAATTGTTAACCCAGCCAAAAATGTAATCTTCGTTGAAACTACTATCAAGAGAAATGACATTATAGCAATTAACTTATTTGACAATACAGGAAAAAAAGTAAAAGATTTCTCTAATCAAAACAAACTTGAAAAGCTTAACATTTCAGGGATTAACACTGGATCATATTTACTGACATTTAAAATTAAGAACGGAGAAATGTTCACTAAAAAAGTAATGATTTACAATTAATTTTCTTGAAACGCACTAATATAAACCACTGAATCCACAAACTTACCGTAAATAACATTCTATTTACTTTCATCAATTTGTTTGGATCATCCAAATTATTCTTAAAAACAAAACAAAAATAACACTATTTTTAATAATTCTAAATTATCTGTTTTTCCTATTTTGAAGCGACTTTTAAGTTGATTAATTTCATGTTTTATTGTTTATTGTCTAAATTTGCAACTTGAGATAATAATGTAAAAATGAATTTACCTGAAAGTTATATTCCAATCCTTATCCAGGCGGGCGTTGCAGTAGGTTTCGTTGCTATTTCTTTGCTTGGAGCTCATTTTTTAGGTCCGAAACAGAAAAAAGGAAATTCTGTAAAGAACTCAAGCTGGGAATGTGGAGTACCTGTTGAGGGAAACGCAAGAACGCCGTTCTCCATTAAGTATTTCTTAACCGCAGTACTCTTTGTACTTTTCGATATCGAAATCGTATTTTTTTATCCTTATGCTGTAAACTTCAGAGAATTTGGTCTTGAAGGCTTCTTTGCGGTACTTACATTCGTTGCAATTTTCTTCCTTGCATTTTTCTATGTTTGGAAACGTGGCGCATTAGACTGGGATAAATAAATCAATTATAATTTTAAATAAGACATTTAGATCAACTCGATTAAATCTAAAGTTAACATTAACAACGATTTACGATCTAATATTAAATCTTAAAATCAAAAAAATGTCAGATCAAAAACCAATAATAAGAACAGATGCACCAGCTCCTGAAGGATTTGAAGGAGAAGGGTTTTTCGCAACGAAACTGAGCAGCGTTATCGGAATGGCAAGAAAGTTTTCACTTTGGCCCCTTCCTTTCGCTACTTCTTGCTGCGGTATCGAGTTCATGGCTACCCTAAACCCGACCTATGATGCATCAAGATTTGGTATGGAAAGAAACTCTTTCTCGCCAAGACAGGCAGATATGCTGATGGTTTGCGGAACTATTTCTAAAAAATTAGGACCCGTTTTAAAAGAAGTTTACACACAGATGGCTGAGCCAAAATGGGTTGTTGCTGTTGGAGCTTGCGCTTCGAGTGGTGGTATTTTTGATACATATTCGGTTTTGCAAGGGATTGATAAAATCATTCCGGTAGACGTCTATGTTCCGGGATGCCCTCCAAGACCGGAGCAGATTATCGAAGGGGTAATGCAGGTTCAGGCTTTGGCAGAAAGCGAAAGCATCAGAAGAAGAGATATGCCTGAATATCAGAAACTTTTAGATTCTTACAACATTAGCAATTAATAGGACGGAAATGACAAACGAATTTGTATTAGAAGCAATCACAAGAGAATTTCCGGAATCTGTAATTTCAAACTCAGAACCTTATGGAATGCTTACTGTTGAAATTAAAAAAGACGACATCAAAAAAGTAATTCATTACCTGAAAGATTCATCTTTAGAAATAAATTTCCTCACTGATATTTGTGGAATCCATTACCCGGAATTTCCGGAGAAAGAAATCGGCGTTGTATACCACTTGCATAATATGATGACGAATTTCAGAATCCGTTTGAAAATATTCATGTCGAGAGAAAATGTTGAAGTAGATTCTTTGACTGAATTATATGCAGGAGCAAACTGGATGGAAAGAGAAACTTTTGATTTCTACGGAATTAAATTTAAAGGTCATCCTGATCTAAGACCCATCCTGAATATGGAAGACCTTGGTTATCATCCAATGCTGAAAGAATATCGTTTGGAAGACGGAACAAGAACCGACAAAGACGACGCAATGTTCGGAAGATAGGACAAATTTGAAATTGATTATTTGAAATTTGATATCATTCAAATTTCAAATAATCAATTTCAAACCTCAAATGAATTTATTATGAAAGACAACTCATTATCTAATATACTTAACCAATACGACAGTAAAGAACAGATTGACGGGCAGTTATACACCCTGAATCTGGGACCTACTCACCCTGCAACACACGGAATTTTTCAGAACGTTCTTACGATGGACGGAGAGAGAATTCTTCACGCAGAACAAACGGTTGGTTATATCCACAGAGCTTTTGAAAAAATTTCCGAAAGAAGAAATTTTTCTCAGATTACAACGCTTACTGACCGTATGAATTATTGTTCAGCTCCGATTAACAATATCGGATGGCATATGACAGTAGAAAAACTGATTGGCGTAAAAGTTCCGAAGCGTGTTGATTATATGCGTGTTATTCTGATGGAATTGGCAAGAATCGGAGATCACTTAATCTGTAACGGGGTAACCGGAATGGATTCAGGAGCCATTACAGGTCTTACGTATATGTTCATCGAAAGAGAGCGTATTTACGATATGTATGAACAGATCTGTGGAGCAAGAATGACTACCAATATGGGAAGAATCGGAGGTTTTGAGAGAGATTTCACTCCAAAATTCCATGAGTTACTGAAAAACTTCTTAAAAACTTTCCCGCCAAGATTTCAGGAATTCTGTAATCTATTGGAGAGAAACAGAATATTTATGGACAGAACCATTGGTGCAGGAGCAATTTCAGCAGAAAGAGCTTTAAGCTACGGGTTTACAGGTCCGAATTTACGTGCAGCAGGAGTTGATTATGATGTAAGAGTTGCACAACCTTATTCGTCTTACGAAGATTTCGATTTTATCATTCCGGTAGGAACTGCAGGAGATACTTATGACCGTTTCATGGTTCGTCAGCAGGAAGTTTGGGAATCTATCAAAATCATTAAGCAAGCCTACGAAAATCTTCCTGAAGGACCATTCCATGCAGATGTTCCTGAATTCTATCTTCCTGAAAAGGCGGATGTTTATCAGAAAATGGAAGCTTTGATTTACCATTTCAAAATTGTAATGGGAGAAACTGATGTGCCTAAAGGTGAAGTTTACCACGCTGTAGAAGGTGGAAACGGAGAATTAGGATTCTATTTGGTGAGTGATGGTGGAAGAAGTCCTTACAGACTGCACTTCAGAAGACCATGTTTTATCTACTACCAGGCATATCCTGAGATGATAACAGGTTCTGTAATTTCTGATGCGATCGTAACGATGTGTAGTATGAATATTATTGCGGGAGAATTAGACGCATAATTGAAATTATAAATTTTAGATTAAAGATTTTAAATTAATCTAAAATAAGTGTTCAAGATAAATAATAAAAAATGATAAGATTTTTAGACTCTGATTTTTCATCTAGAATCTAAAATCTAAAATCTTTAAATATGAGCGAAACAATAGCTTTTAAACCGGAAAGTTTAGCACAGGTACACAAAATTATCGCAAGATATCCTGAAGGAAGACAAAAATCTGCTCTTCTTCCTGTTCTGCATTTGGCACAGAAAGAATTCGGAGGATGGTTAGACGTTCCTGTGATGGATTATGTTGCGGAATTATTGAGTATTAAGCCAATTGAAGTATATGAAGTTGCAACTTTCTATACGATGTTCAATATGAAGCCGGTTGGTAAATATGTTTTGGAAGTTTGCAGAACGGGACCTTGCATGGTTTGCGGAAGTGAAAAAATCCTGGATCATATCAGAACTAAACTGAACATTAAAGACGGACAAACTACGGAAGACGGGATGTTCACATTAAAGCCTGCTGAATGTCTTGGTGCTTGTGGATATGCTCCGATGATGCAGTTAGGAAAATTCTTTCATGAAAATTTAACGATAGAAAAAGTAGATGAAATCCTTGATCTGTGCAGAGAAGGACAAATCGCTTTAGACTAATTTGAGTTAATTTTTTTAATAATTATAAAAAGCTAGAAAGCCACAAGCCAATAGCTAAAAGCATAATAAAAAATGAGTAAAAAACTTTTACTTAAAGACGCACATATAGAAGGTATCCGCTACTTTGAAACCTACCGCAAGCAGGGAGGTTACACAGCTGCAGAAAAGGCCTTGAAAATGACACCGGACGAAATTCTTGAAGAAGTGAAGGTTTCAGGACTTCGTGGACGTGGTGGAGCTGGATTCCCAACCGGGATGAAATGGAGCTTTTTGGCAAAACCTGAAGGCGTGCCGAGACACTTGGTAGTCAATGCCGATGAATCTGAGCCGGGAACTTTCAAAGACAGATATCTGATGGAGTTTCTTCCTCATTTATTGATTGAAGGAATGTTGATTTCATCTTACTGTTTAGGCTCAAACGTTTCTTATATCTACATCCGTGGAGAATATTCCTGGATTCCGGATATTTTAGAAGAGGCGATTGAAGAAGCTAAGGCAGCAGGATTTTTAGGTAAAAATATTTTAGGAACTGGTTTCGATTTGGAAATCTATGTTCAAAGAGGTGGTGGAGCATATATCTGCGGTGAAGAAACTGCATTGCTTGAATCTCTTGAAGGTAAAAGAGGTAATCCGAGACTAAAACCGCCATTCCCGGCTGTAAAAGGACTTTGGGAAAGACCAACGGTAGTAAATAACGTTGAATCTATTGCGGCAGTCGTTCCAATTATTGACATTACAGGAGCTGAATACGCTAAAATCGGAGTGGGAAGATCTACAGGTACGAAATTGATTTCTGCTTGTGGAAACATCAACAAACCTGGAGTTTATGAAATCGACATGACCATCACTGTTGAAGAATTCATTTACTCAGAAGAATATTGTGGTGGAATTAAAGACGGAAAAAGATTAAAAGCTTGTATCCCTGGAGGAAGCTCTGTTCCGATTGTTCCTGCCAATTTATTATTAAAAACCGTAAACGGAGAACCAAGATACATGAACTACGAATCATTAGCAGATGGTGGTTTTGCTACCGGAACGATGATGGGTTCAGGAGGTTTCATCGTATTGGATGAAGACCAGTGTATCGTAGAACATACCATGACTTTGGCGAGATTCTATAATCACGAAAGTTGCGGACAATGTACTCCTTGCCGTGAAGGAACGGGTTGGATGTACAAGATTTTAAAGAAAATCGAGAAAGGAGAAGGAAAAATGGAAGACATCGATTTACTTTGGGATATCCAGAGAAAAATCGAAGGAAACACGATTTGTCCATTGGGTGATGCAGCGGCTTGGCCTGTTGCAGCGGCTATTCGTCATTTCAGAGACGAATTTGAATGGCATATTAAAAACCCCGAATTGTCTCAGACACAGAATTATGGATTGGCAAACTATGCGGATCCAATTCCTGCTGCAACTACTAATTAATTGAAATTAAGTTTTGAAGAAGTTTATTGCTGTAGGATTATTTTTATCGAATTTAATTTTTGCACAGAAGCAAGATTCGTTAATTATTAAAGAAAGTGTTAATACAGCGCAAGTTATAGAGAATCAACTTCCTTTATTCAATACTATTTTAGATACAACTAAAGGAATTGAAATTAAAGTTGAAAACAATCCTTTTAAAAAAGGTTCGGTGATGGTATTCTGGGGTTGGAATAATGCAAGATATTCAAACTCTGATATACGATTTAAAGGTGATGGATATGATTTCCAGTTAGACAATGTTGTGGCTCATGACAGACAGACAAAATTTGAATGGGGAACATATTTCAATCCGGGAAGTATTACCATTCCACAGGTAAATTATAGAATTACCTATTTCCCGAAAGATAATTTCGGAATTACTTTAGGAATGGATCACATGAAATATGTGATGGATCAGGATCAGGTTGTAGATTTCAAAGGTCATATCGATGATCCGAAATATGCAGCAATGGTCAATAATGGTAAAGTAGATCTTAACAGTGGTGATTTCTTAACGTTTGAACACACTGACGGTCTTAATTATATCAATATTGGAGCTCAGAAATATCATAATGTTTACAACAAGAAAAACATTGATGTTTTCTTGAGTTACGGAGCAGGATTAGGCGCTTTATTGCCAAAATCCAATGTTCAGCTGATGGGAAATGAAAGAAGCGACAGATTCCATCTTGCAGGTTTTGGTCTGGATGCAAGAGCTGCAATAAGTGTAGTTGCCATAAGACATATTGTTCTTCAGGCGGAAGGAAAATTGGGATACATTAATATGCCCGACATCAAAACGACACTGAACAACAAACCAGACAAAGCTTCACAGGATTTTGTGTATGCACAGTTCAATTTCGGGATTGGATATACATTTAATACAAAAAAATATAATTAAAATAGAGCTTAAAAGCTTTTAACAGCATAAGCGAAAAGCATAGAATATGAGCGAAGAGGTTAAAAAATTCAAAATAACTATAGACGGACAGACTACTGAAGTTTTGCCTGGAACTTCTATTTTGGAAGCTGCTAGACAAATCGGTGGAAAATCTGTTCCTCCTGCAATGTGTTACTACAGCAAGCTGGAAACCAGTGGTGGAAGATGCAGAACGTGCTTAGTGGAAGTTTCTAAAGGATCAGAAGCAGATCCTCGTCCTATGCCGAAATTGGTGGCAAGCTGCAGAACCAATGTAATGGATGGGATGGAAGTGAAAAACCTTTCTTCTGAAAAAGCTCAGGAAGGCAGAAAGGCGGTTACCGAATTTTTATTGGTAAACCACCCTTTAGATTGCCCGGTTTGTGATCAGGCTGGAGAATGTCATCTTCAGGATTTAGGTTACGAGCATGGAAATCTTGAAACCAGAACTGAATTCGAAAGAAATACCTATGATGCAGACGACTTAGGTCCTCACATCAAATTAAATATGAACCGTTGTATTCTTTGTGCAAGATGTGTATTGGCTGCAAACCAACTGACAGGCGAAAGAGAGCACGGAATTTTGTTCAGAGGAGATCATGCTGAAATTTCAACTTACTTAAACAAAGCTTTAGATAATGACTTCATCGGAAACGTAATCGACGTTTGTCCTGTAGGAGCATTAACTGACAGAACCGCTCGTTTCGCAAGCAGAGTTTGGTTTACAAAACCAATGAACGCTTCTTGTAAATGTGATAAATGTTCAGGAAAAGCTACGGTTTACATGAAAGGAGACGAAATCGTAAGAGTAACTGCAAGAAAAGATCAGTGGGGAGAAGTTGAAGAATTTATCTGCGATACTTGTCGTTTCGAAAGAAAATCTCTTTCAGACTGGAACATTGAAGGGCCAAGACATATTGACAGACATTCGGTAATTTCATTGAACCATTACGAGAAGCCTAAAGACGAATTGAGAGTTTTAGACAATCCGATGGCTAAAGAAATCAGCGAAAAAGACGAAAAATAAAAATTTGAAAATTTATTAATTTGAAAATTTGAAAATGGGAGCAATCTCAAACTTCAAGTCTCAAATTTCAAACTATTATAAAATGGATTTAATTACATTTAAATTAATACTTGTACTTGCGCTTTTCCTGTTATCATTAACGATAGCGGCCTACTCTACCTGGGCAGAAAGAAAAGTGGCAGCAATCATGCAGGACAGAATCGGACCAAACAGATCAGGACCTTTCGGTTTACTACAGCCTCTTGCAGATGGTGGTAAATTTTTCTTTAAAGAAGATTTTACACCTCAAAATGCAGAAAAGTTTCTTTTCGTATTGGGACCTGCATTGGTGATGTTTATTTCACTGATTACCGGAGCAGTTATTCCTTGGGGGAAAACATTAAACTTTGGAGGAATTTCTTATGATCTTCAGGTTGCTAACATCGATGTTGGTGTACTTTTCATCATCGGAATGGCATCCATCGGAGTGTACGGAATCATGATCGGAGGTTGGGCCTCCAACAACAAGTATTCGTTATTGGGTGCCATCAGAGCTTCTTCGCAGATGATTTCTTACGAATTGGCGATGGGTCTTGCATTACTTTCTATCATTATGATGACAGGAAGTTTAGATTTAAAAGTAATTACTGAAAACCAGACTGAAGGAAAACTTTGGGGAATTATCCCAATCGGATCCGGAATGAACTGGAATATTTTCTACCAACCATTGGCATTCTTAATTTTCTTCGTAGCAGCTTTGGCAGAAACCAACCGTCACCCTTTCGACTTACCAGAATGTGAATCTGAATTGGTAACCGGTTATTCTACGGAATATTCATCCATGAAATTAGGTTTATATATGTTTGGTGAATACGTGAATATGTTTATTTCTAATGCTTTTATGGTGGTACTTTTCTTCGGAGGTTACAATTATCCGGGAATTGAATGGGTTACTCAAAACTGGGGAGAAAACACTGCAGGTATTTTGAGTATCGTAGCATTTTTAACGAAAACAGTAATCGGAATTTTGATCTTTATGTGGATCAGATGGACGTTACCAAGATTCAGATACGACCAGTTGATGCACTTAGGATGGAAAACTTTGATTCCTATGGCATTGGTCAACCTTATGATTACAGGAGCAGTGATTCTGGCTTTTGGTAATTAATTTGAAAATGAAATAATTTGAGAATTTGAAAATGAGATAACTCTTTCACATTCTCAAGAAGATATAAATTTGAAAATGAGTTGATGAGAAAGCAGCGTTGGAATACACTTCCATCACCCAGCTTCCATCTTCCAACATTTAATAATAATAGAAAATGAAACTTACAAACAGATCCAAAGTTGTTTCAAATAAAGAGATGACCCTTGCGGAGAAAATCTACCTTCCGGCGATTTTCAAAGGAATGGGGATTACTTTTAAGCATGCGGTAAGAACGGTTGTAAAACGTGCTCCGAATGTTTATTCTTATCCTGAAGTACAAAAACCAAGAGCCGATATCTGGAGAGGTCAGCACGTTTTGAAAAGAGACGAGGAAGGCAGAGAAAGATGTACGGCTTGCGGACTGTGTGCCGTTGCCTGTCCAGCTGAAGCCATTACGATGACCGCTGCTGAAAGAACGAAGGAAGAAAAGCACCTTTACAGAGAAGAAAAATATGCATCGGTATATGAAATCAATATGTTGAGATGTATTTTCTGCGGTATGTGCGAAGAGGCTTGTCCGAAATCTGCAATTTATCTTACAGACCGCTTAGTTGATGTGGAAACCAACAGAGGTTCTTTCATCTACGGTAAAGATAAATTGGTTGAAAAAATAAATGAAAGGATTGATATCACCGAAAGGCAATCCGAGAAACAAAAAAATGCGGTAAAATAATGGATCAGTTTTTATTTTTCTTGGTGGCGTTTTTAGCGGTGGCAAGTGCGGTGTACTTCGTGTTTGCAAAAAATCCTTTATATGCTATTTTGTCATTAATTGTTACAATGTTTTCTATTGCGGGAATGTACATTCTTCTGAATGCGCAGTTCCTTGCTATTATCCAGATTATTGTTTACGCAGGTGCTATCATGGTACTTTTCCTTTATATCTTAATGATGCTTAATCTTAATAAGGAAGACGAAAGTAAGAAGAACAATACTTTAAAATTTGTTGGAGTTTTTACGGCAGGTCTTCTTTTAATTGGTGTATTAGGTGTTTTCAGAGGAATACAGGAAAATCATGTATTGGTTGAAAACGTAGACCAGGGCGTAGGTCTGACGAAAAATCTGGGTAGACTTTTATTCAATGAATATGTTTTACCGTTTGAGCTTGCTTCCATCCTGATTTTGGCAGGTATTGTAGGTGCGGTACTAATCGGTAAAAAAGATTTATAATTATGGGAGAAGTAAATACATTTATGCAAAGCATCCCTCTGGAATATTTCATTACTCTTTGTTCAGTATTATTCTGTCTTGGAGTCCTGGGCGTATTGGTCAGAAAAAATGCGATTGTAATTTTAGGTTGTGTAGAGCTTATGCTTAATTCTGTAAACCTTTTATTGGCTGCATTTGCAGCGTACAACGGGAACAGCGACGGACAGCTTTTGGTATTTTTCATCATGGTAGTTGCAGCAGCCGAAGTAGCGGTTGGTCTGGCAATTATTGCGATGTTATATAGAAACACCCGTTCTGTAGATGTAGGTATATTTAATAAATTAAAAGGATAAGAATGGAGAATTTAATATATGCAATAGTACTTTTACCACTTATAGGTTTTCTTATCAACGGACTTTTCGGAAAAAATCTTCCAAAGATTGTAGTCGGAAGTTTGGCAACAGCTGCAGTTTTTGCATCGTTTTGTATTGCGGTAAGCTTATTTTTAAAATTTGATTCAGAAAGTCCGGCGGTTGTCGTTAAGGCTTTCGAATGGTTCAGAGTAAACGGAATCCAGATAAACTTCGGTTTCCAGATCGATCAGCTTTCATTAATGATGGTCATGATTATCACAGGAATCGGATCTTTAATTCACTTGTATTCTATCGGATACATGAGTCACGACAAAGGTTTTTATAAGTTTTTTACTTACTTAAATCTTTTCATCTTCTCGATGTTACTTTTGGTAATGGGAAGCAACTATATGATTTTATTCATCGGTTGGGAAGGTGTAGGCCTTTGTTCTTATCTATTGATCGGATTCTGGTATACCAACGAAGAATACGGTAAAGCAGCAAGAAAGGCATTCATCATGAACAGAATCGGTGACCTTGGTTTATTGATCGGTATTTTTATGATTGCATCTCAGACCAACTCGGTAGATTACATTTCAGTAGCACAAAATGCTGCTAAATTTGAATTAGACGGAACCATCATCATTTTTATCACAGCGAGTTTATTTATCGGTGCTGTTGGTAAATCTGCTCAGGTTCCTTTATATACTTGGTTACCCGATGCGATGGCAGGTCCAACTCCTGTTTCAGCATTGATTCACGCGGCAACGATGGTTACTGCAGGGATTTATTTGGTAGTAAGATCCAACTTCTTATTCACTTTAGCTCCAACCGTTCAGGGCGGAATTTTATTAATCGGATTCTTAACGGCAGCTTTGGCAGGTTTCTACGCACTTCGTCAGAACGACATCAAAAAAGTATTGGCATATTCTACTGTTTCACAGCTTGGTTTCATGTTCATCGCTTTAGGTTTAGGAGCTTATTCTACCGCAATGTTCCACGTAATGACACACGCTTTCTTCAAGGCTTTGTTATTCTTAGGAGCAGGTTCTGTTATCCACGCAATGAGCAACGAACAGGATATGCGTTTCATGGGAGGTTTGAAAAAATACATTCCTCTTACTCACATCACTTTCCTGATCGGAACTTTAGCAATTTCAGGATTCCCTTTACTTTCAGGGATGATTTCAAAAGACGAAATTTTAGTTGCAGCATTTGCTAAAAACCCTATTTACTGGGTACTATTATTCATTTTGGCAGCAACAACCGCAGCATATATGTTCAGACTGTATTATCTGACTTTCCACGGAGAATTCAGAGGTACTGAAGAGCAGAAACACCACTTACACGAAAGTCCTATGAACATGACGTTACCGTTAATCGTTCTGGCGATACTTTCAGTAGTCGGAGGTTTTATTAATTTACCACACTTTATCGGTCACGGTCATTATGCTAAATTAATGGAGTGGCTGAAACCAGTTTTGACAGACGAAAGCTTCAAACAAATGGAAGCAACTCTTTCAGGTGTTGATTTTAATACTGAAATGATTCTTTTAGGCGCTACGATTGTAATGTTCTTCACTGTTTGGTTCATTGTTAAAAACATGTACGTCAACAAGAAGAAATTGGCAAAAGCTGAAGAAGATTATACAGGCTGGGAAAAACTTTCTGCTAAAAAACTATACGTAGACGAACTTTATAATGCTTTATTCGTAAAAACATTTGAGGGTCTTGGACGTGGCGGAAAAATGTTTGATAAAGGAATTTTGGATCGTTTTGTAGATTATATCGGAGAAGGTGCTGAAGACAGCGGAAGATCTATGAAGCGTGTTCAGAACGGAAATGTTGAGAACTATGTTCTTATCATGGCCTTAGCTGTGGGAATTATACTGATTGTTAACTTTATATTACAATAATGTCTTATTTACTATTAACATTATTACTTTTACCTCTTGTAGGTTCGGGATTAGTTTTTGCATGGAAAGATAAATCCAGCAAATATTTGGCGCTGGGAATTGCATTGATTCAGATGTTGCTTACCTTTTACGCTCTTTCGGATTTCAATTTTGAACCGACTGTAGACAGTGTTTTGCAATACGAGATCAACTATCCTTGGTCACAGTTTATCAAGAGTAATCTTCATTTCGGAATTGACGGAATGAGTATGCTTCTTTTATTGCTGACCAATATTCTTTCGCCATTAATTATTCTATCATCATTTAACGAAAACGTTAGCTACAAAAACTCTTTCTACGGACTGATCCTATTGATGCAGTTTGGTCTTGTAGGAGTATTTACAGCTTTAGACGGTTTGTTATTCTATATTTTCTGGGAAGTAACGCTTATTCCGATTTGGTTTATTGCTGCTCTTTGGGGGCAGGAAAACAAAAGAATGGAATTCACAACGAAATTCTTCGTGTATACCTTCGTAGGATCTTTGTTTATGTTGGCTGGTTTAATCTATGTGTATACACATTCAGCTTCATTCGCTCTTACCGATTTGTATAATGCAGATTTAGGAGAGACACAGCAGATTGTGGTATTCTGGTTTATTTTCTTTGCATTTGCAGTGAAACTTCCGGTTTTCCCTTTCCATACTTGGCAACCCGATACGTATACCTACTCTCCTACTCAGGGATCGATGCTTTTATCAGGGATCATGCTGAAAATGGCGATCTACGGAGTGATCAGATATTTACTACCAATTACACCGACCGCTATTTTCGGAATTTCAGGACAGATTGTAATTATTTTGGCAATTATCGGAATTGTGCACGGTGCTTTAATTGCGATTATCCAGACGGATATGAAGAGAATCATCGCTTATTCGTCTTTCTCACACGTTGGGTTGATGGTTGCAGGTATTTTTGCTTCAGCAGTTCTTACTTTAAGAGGGACTTTAACGATTGAAGGAGCTGAAGGAGCTTTGGTACAGACTTTCGCTCACGGTATCAACGTGGCAGGTTTGTTCTATTGTGCAGATATTTTATACAAAAGATTTAAGACGAGAGATATCAGACAGATGGGGGGTTTGGCAAAAGTAGCCCCGAAGTTCGCGGTATTGTTCTTATTAATAATTTTAGGCTCAATGGGAGTTCCGTTGACGAATGGTTTTATCGGTGAATTTATCCTGATTAAATCAATCTTCGATTTCAATGTATTGGCTTCAGTGATTGCCGGGCTAACGATTATTCTTGCTGCGGTTTACCTGTTAAGATTTTACGGTAAAGCAATGTTTGGTGAGGGTGATGCTGCCGTTTTGAGCACCGCAAAAGATTTATCAGCCGTAGAATTTTCAGTATTGGCAAGTATTGCAGTTTTTGTAATCCTTTTGGGAGTTTTCCCGCAGCCTATTATCGATATGGTGGGAAGTTCATTGGAGTTTGTGTATTCATCAATGATTAATTAAAAATATAAAGATTAAGAATTAAGAGAGAGGAAGGTAAGTAAAAAGGTATAAGTAAAAAGAACCAAGTGTAAAACCTTGAACTTTAAACTCAAAGCTTTGAACTTCAAATTTCGCATCTCAAATCTCAAATATAAATTATGAGTGTTTTAATTATTGTTTTCCTGACGGCAGTTGCTGCATTATTCTCGGGAGTTTTTGAAAAAGGAAAATTCGCAAGATACATTGGGATTTTCGGGTTAATCGTTGCATTGTATGTAAGCTTTTTACCTGAAGCGTCTTTCTTCGAAAAATACAGATTAATGTATGAATACGGAGCAAACACCGCTTTATTTACAAAAATTTCTATTGTAACGACTTTGCTTTTGTTCTTCTTAGGAGGTTTTGCATTCAGCAACCACAGAAACCATCAGTCGGAACTATATGCATTGATGCTTTTTGCATTGTGCGGAGGTTTTGTATTGTTCGGATATCAGAATCTGGTGACATTGTTCATCGGTGTTGAAATCCTTTCTATTCCATTATACGTAATGGCGGGAGCCAACAAGACCGATTTAAGATCAAACGAAGCTTCATTAAAATATTTCCTGATGGGAGCATTTGCAACAGGTTTCTTATTGTTGGGAATTGCATTCATCTACGGAAGCACAGGAACATTTGATTTATACAGAATTCACGATTTCAGCACAGTAAATCCTACCAACGGAATGTTTATTCTTGGAGTAGTATTGATGCTTTGTGCAATGGCATTTAAAGTAGCTTTAGCACCGTTCCATATGTGGAGTCCGGATGTTTATCAGGGAGCACCTTCATTAATCACAGCTTTTATGGCGAGTGTGGTAAAAATCTCAGGATTCTTTGCATTATTCAGATTAATGACGATCGGATTCTCCGGTGTTACTCAGGAATGGATTAACATTTTAGGCGTATTCTTAATCATTACCTTACTATTGGCAAACGCAATGGGTCTTGCTCAGACGAATGCTAAAAGAATGTTGGCTTATTCATCAGTTTCGCACGCAGGATATATCGGATTGGTATTCTTCGGAATGAACGCACTTTCAACATACAC
This sequence comes from Chryseobacterium sp. RLHN22, assembly GCF_051011795.1. Taxonomy (NCBI): domain Bacteria; kingdom Pseudomonadati; phylum Bacteroidota; class Flavobacteriia; order Flavobacteriales; family Weeksellaceae; genus Chryseobacterium; species Chryseobacterium sp. RLHN22. Next base: position 156,940 of record NZ_JBPCHW010000002.1, on the reverse strand, counting down.
ATTGGCATTTTACTTATTCGCTTATTCATTGTCAACAGTAGGAGTATTTATGTGCTTAATCTGGGTTGAAAAACTAAAAAGAGAAACTTCTTACGGTGCTTTCAAAGGTTTGGCTAAGTCTGAACCATTATTAGCAGTCGTAGCAACCATCTCTTTATTATCAATGGCGGGAATTCCTTTAACGGCTGGCTTCATGGGTAAATTCTCATTATTTGCCCAGGCGTTGACGAAAGACAACAATACATTCTTAGTAATTGTTGCGGTTTTAGGTTCGGCAATTTCTATTGCTTATTATTTAAGACTGATTATTGCGATGTTCTTCTTTAAAGAAACGACCTTCAAAACAACAGAGCGTGTAAGCATTACGTACAATATCGTTGCGGTATTTGTTATTGCTTCACTAATTGTACTGGGAATCTTCCCTGATTTATTTGCAAAGCAATTCGGATTGTAGTCTGAAACAGCATATAAAATTAAAACCTTTCAAGACCATCTTGAAAGGTTTTTTTATGGGAAAACTACTCTTCCGTGAATATTTTTTTATTATTCTGACAAAGGAAAGATCTCATCTATAGTTTAGATTCTTCATTAAACTGCGTTACATTCAGAATGGCAGAGTTATAAAAATAAGGGAGCAGGAATAGTGACAGGCTTACGCCCGTGTATACCAATATTGGCACAGGCGAAGTCTTTCTGGTTTGTTGGGTTCTTAGCGGTACTTCTCTAACAGATCGATTTTTTGCTCCGTGCCTTTCTTTTTTAAGAATGAAGTAAATCTAATAACATACACGACAAGTTCTGTCGCTCTATGCTTATATCTTTGCATGTAATAATTTATGTATAATTAAAAAATGATAAATGATGGTATTCAGAACTGCACCGACCTAAAAAATGCTCATCGATAACCAAGACCGAAAAACAGGATTTTTACGGATGAAAAAATTGAATAATTATTATAAATTTGTGACTTTATAAAAACAAAATATGAAAAAAAATTACTCCGGCGCATTTCTCTTGTGCGCAGTACTGGGTTTCACCCAGGAAACAAACGTGGTATGGCAGAAAGACATTCAATCTTCCACACAGGATTTTCTTTCTCAGGTGACCACGACAGTTGATCAGCAATATTTAATTACAGGGAGTTCTATTCAGGCTGGAAGCGGGAAGCTCGGTGCTGGAAGTTTATCTTCTGCCTCGAAACAAAACAACGGCTACGATTTTCACTTGGTAAAACTCAATCAACAGGGTGAAGAAGTCTGGGAAAAATATTTTTCGGGACAGAATCATGATTTCCTGTCGGCAACGGTTTCCACACAGGAAGGCGGATTTTTACTGGCTGGAACTACTTTTTCGTCGAAAGGTTTAGACAAAAAAGACGATTCTAAAGGCGGATCTGATATCTGGCTGATCAGAATCAATGAATTTGGAGATGAGCTTTGGCAGAAAACCTTGGGAACACCTCAGGATGAAGAAGCAAGATCGGTGATCCAGACGGCAGATTTAGGATTTATGGTGGCAGGAAATGTCCAGAATGCTTCAAACGGTTTTGGTTCTAAAGATGTGATCATCTCAAGACTTGATAAGAACGGAAAGGTAGTCTCGGAAATGATTTTAGGAGGAAAAGGTCTTGATGAAGTTGAGAAGATGATTCCCACTCCGGATGGAGGTGCTTTGGTAGGGATCTATTCGAGAAGCGGGCTTACTTATATGAATGATAAAAGATCATTGATGAATGATACGAAAAAAGTAAAGAATCCTTCCGAATCAAAAATCGATCATCAATTATCAATCATCACTCATCCAAAATCTACTGAAAACTATGGCGAGGGTGATTACTGGATCGTAAAGCTCAATAAAGAAGGCAAAGTAGAATGGGAAAAGAACTTCGGCGGTAAGGGAGATGACCATGTACGAACAATGGCGTTCACTTCATCAGGTTACATTATCGGCGGAGAATCAAGGTCGGAAAGATCGGGCAATAAAACAGTAGGAATAGAAGAAGGAACCGATCTGTGGTTGATTTCTTTAAACACCAAAGGTGACGAACAGTGGCAGAAATCCTACAATTTTAAGAACAGAGATATTCTGATGGGGATGAATGTGATAAGTAAGAGCCAAGATAAAAGAGAAAAGAATCAAGAGCGATTCACCATCAACCAACAATCAACAACCAAAGGCATTTTGCTGGGTGGCTATACTCAGGCTGAAGGAAGAATTGAAGCAGATGATGAAACTTTCTGGATGCTGTATATCGACAATGATGGGAATGAGCAATGGAGAAAATATGTGAAAGGAGAATCGAGAAAGAAAGAGGAAAGGCTTTCTGATTTGAAAATGAATAAGGACGGTTCGATCGTTTTGGCAGGAACAAGCGCCGAAGAATTGGGCAAAGAAAACTGGAAGATTGTGAAATTGGGAGACAGCCAGATTGACCAGCTGATCGAGAAGCAGGATATGAAGATCTATCCGAACCCAGTGAGTGATTACTGTTATGTGGAGATCGGTTTTGAGTTTAAGGAAGCGGATATTACGCTGTATGATATGGGCGGAAGACAGCTTCAGAGTCTTAAAACGAATAATAAGGTAACGAAGATCAATACGCAGAATCTGATTCAGGGAGCGTATTTAATTGTTATAAAAACAGATACCGAGAAAACGGCGAATGCTAAACTGATAAAAAAATAAACATGATGAAAAAACTACTAATTATATGGGTGCTTGGTTTAATGGGACACCTTAAAGCACAGGGTTATGAATCACAAATTCCAAGTCTTAATATTACCGCTCCCACGGCATCGGGAATTGCGAGTAAAATAAAGTCTCCCTCAGCATTATCTACAGGTATCCCCGACATCGAAATTCCTTTCTTTTCCTTGGCAAGCCACAGCAAAAATGTTTCTGTAAATATAGGATTGAGTTACCATCCGAACAATACTTTTATGGAAAGTAAAGCAAGTGATGTCGGCTTAGGTTGGAACATAGCCGGAGCTACCAATGTTATTTACAGAGAAATTCCTCCTTCAGGAATTCCCGAGTACACTTATCACTTTAATTTTCTTGGAAAGTCCGGAACATTTAAATATACCTCAAGTGGTGGTATGATGAAAGTTACAGAGAATCGTTACCAGATTTCTGTAACTGAAACCGGAACGGATCTCTATAACTTTAAGATAATCGATGAAAATGGTATCTCTTACTATTTTGAGACACTTGATATTTCGTATTACAAAGATTATAACGGAAATAAAAATTATACAGGATGTTACTATCTTACAAAAATTGAAGATGTTAATAACAGCGAATTAGTATCTTTTATGTATCAAGAAGATAATTATCAGGTTCCCAGCGGACTTGGAAGCCCTTATCAAAGGCCTGTAAAATCATTAAAAGTAAGTACTATCACATCCCATGATTTTGGCAGTGTACATTTTAATTACACTTTTAACAGTGCTGACAGAAAATCTTACCAGGATCCTTTTCAACTCAACTCTGTTATTTTGAAAAATAAAGCTGGAAGACAAATTGAAAGGTATGTATTTGAATCCCAGTCTAGATTTTTTGAATATCCATTGGGGTTTATCCCAGGAGGAAACCCCACACCATGTTACAATAAGGAAACTCAAGGGAAAAGACTATTAAAAAAAGTTTTAAAATATAGTACAGGTACACCTTATGAAACGACGGAGATTACTTATCCTAATTTTTATCCCGTCAACAATTTTGATATAACGGATTATTGGACAGAATATCCAAATGTAGATCCTTTAAACAAATGCTTTCCCGAAGAATATAAAAATCCAAAGTACTTAGGACAGGCTTTACTAAAATCAATTAAGTATCCTAATGGAACTGAAGTTAAATATACATTTGAACCTAATCAATATTATGTAGATAAAAACTATCAAGGTTATATATATCCTCACGAGATTACTGACCGTGACGCCCAGTATTTTGAGGATATCGGAGATTTTAGCTTCGATTTTAAAGCAGGTCCTAAATATATAAACTTTAATCTTCCATACAATACAGATGAACCCGACGGATACAGCTATCTTTTTGAGCATTTAGCGATAGGAACATTATATACAGATGGACCATTTCAACCAACTGACGGCAATTATTTTCTGAATGGTGCTATCAACGGAGGAATTACTGACGTATATGGACATAAAAAGTATCCTCCTGGAAATAATACAATTGTAGTCAGTGGAACGGGTGGAACGGGAACTTACCAGATCAAGAGGATACGCAATAAATCTAATCCTCTGCCTAACTACTCTACTGGTAAGGGTGTAAGAATAAAATATATAGAATATTTGCAAAATAATGTAGTAGACAGTAGTCTAACTAAAAGATTCCATTATGAAAAATTTGACGGAAGTATGCCTACCAGTGGTTTTCTTAATGAAATTGACGGACAGGAATTTGTGGTTTACAAAAACGTTAAAGAAACTGTAGGCCAAAATAAAGGGTACACCAAATATTATTATAAAACACTACACGACCCTCTCGACAGCAACAGCCCGGCAGGCCCACCAAATGAACTAAGGTATATCAATATTTTAGCAAACGGATTATTGGAAAAAAGAGAAGTTTTTGATGTTAACCATTCTATTGTTCAGAAAGATAGCATTATCTCTAAACTAGCTCCCTTATCAGTTTTTGAAGGAGGCGGAAGCTTCTACGGACATTACTATGATGTTTTAAGAAACGGTATCGTTGAAGAGCAAAAAACAGTTTCAAAATTGTACAGTCCATCCGGAGTTTATACAAATACCACAGAGATTAAAAGAGATTTAAATAACTACAATGTAATCTATGAAAAAAGTACGGGCGCAGATGGGGTAATAAAGGAATCGAATATTACTTATCCATTTGGACGAACAAACAGATTCTGGAACAACAATATCCGAAGTATTCCTTTAACAGTGGAAACCAAAAAAAATGGCACGGTTATTTCAAAAACCGAGACCAAGTTTGAGGATGCCACGCACTTTTATCCGACCTCGCAGATCAGCTTTTTACCCGATAATCTGAACCAGTCTATAAAAAACGCATCTTATGACATTTATGACGATAAAAGCAACCCGGTACAGATTACTTCCTTTCCGGATGTTGGTTCGGAAGGAGTTTCTACCACTATTATTTATGGTTATAATAAGACCCTTCCAATTGCCAAAATACAGGGTGCAAAACTATCGGATATTCCTTCGAATCTGATTACTGCGATTGTCAATGCTTCGAATGAAGATGCCAATGCAACTGCTGCTCAGGAAGATTCTAAAGAACAGACGCTTATTGCGGCTCTTAATACTTTTAAGAATGATCCTGCTTTGAGGAATTTTATGATAACCTGCTATACCTATAATCCGTTGATAGGAATCACGACGACCATTCCGCCAAACGGATTGATGGAATTCTACAAGTATGATGCCTTCAACAGGCTTCTGAAAGTGGTGGATGTGAACGGCAATACGGTAAAAGAGCATTTGTACAATTACAAAAACTAAACACAATCATGAAAAAAATAATCACTTCTTTTTTATTGCTTGCTGTTCACTGCATCTATGCGCAGTCACTCCCGAGCAACGAAAACTACATTTATACGAAAACCTACCTCTCAGCTGACGGAAGCAAAAAAACAGAGACAATCCAGTATTTTGATGGTCTCGGAAGGGCAAAAGAGGTTGTACAGGTAAAAGCAACTCCTTCAGGGAAAGACCTTGTAGTACCTGTTGTTTATGACCAGCTTGGAAGACAATCTAAAACCCTTTTACCCATTCCCGTTGCGACATCCAACTACGCAGTGCACAACACAACCGAAACCGATGTCAACAGCTATTACGGTGTTGCCAATGCGTTTTCGGAACAGAAGATTGAAGCTTCACCTCTGGCAAGAGTTCTTGAAGCCGCAAATCCCGGAACCGAATGGGCAATGTCTTCAGGGCACACTGCCAAGATGCAGTACCTTACCAATCAACCTTCGGATCAGGTGAAAAGGTATAACACCTCAGTTTCATGGGCAAACGCTACTTTAACGACAAACATTACCGATGTTTCCTTTTATTCACCCAACCAGCTGGTTAAAAATGTGGTCACGGATGAAGACGGAAAGGTAACTGTTGAATTCAAAAACTCGGAGGGGCAAACCATATTGCTGAGAAAGGAAAGCAGCTCGGAAAAGCTGGATACCTACTATGTATATAATGTCTACAACCAGCTTGCTTTTGTGATTTCCCCAAAAGCCGATCAGAAGATCACACAAAACGGTAACTCCGTAACCTCACAAATTTTAAATGAACTGTGTTACCAGTACGTATATGACAACCGCTTCAGACAGGTAGAGAAAAAGCTTCCCGGGAAAGGATGGGAATATATGGTCTATGACCAGCAAAACCGTCTGGTTGGTACACAGGATGCCAACATGAAAAATAATCCTAATCAGCCCAACCGATGGCTTTTTACGCGATATGACAAGTTCGGGAGAGTTGCTTATACCGGGAAGTTTGCAGGAGGAACAAGGCTGGAAGAACAGGCAAACGCTAATGCAAAAGGACTGAATAACGAAAACAGAAATACATCGTCTTTTACCTTAAACGGGCAGCAGATTTTCTATACCAATACCGCTTATCCATCTGCCGCCTTTGTTCCGTACACGGTTAACTACTATGACACCTATCCTGTGAGTGGTCTCGGGTTGGATTTTTATCCTCCGACTACTGACGTATTGGAATTTCGCATGATCAACGGGGCACAAAGTTTTTCCAGCAATGGAGTAAGCAGTACAAGAAGCCTGAAATCGATGCCGACAAGTTCGTATGTAAAAAACCTGGATGATGACAGCTGGTCTGCTTCGCATATCTGGTACGATGCATTATTGAGGCCTGTAGGAAGTAAGAGCGTCAATCACTTGGGCGGATATACCAATACCGAGAAGCAGCTCGATTTTTCGGGTGCAGTTTTAAAAGCCAATACCTATCATAAAAAGACCAATGCAGATCCTTCTGAAGTGGTGATTAAAGAAAGGTTTGTGTATGATGATCAATACAGAATGAAGCAGCATTACCATCAGGTAAACGGCAATGCTGAAGAGCTGCTTTCTGATTACACGTATAATGATCTGGGGCAGGTTACCAATAAAAAAGTGGGTAATAACCTGCAAAGCATCGATTATGCATACAATATACGGGGCATGATTACAAAAGTAAACAACCCCGATAATCTTAGCACAGACCTTTTCGGATATGAGCTGAAGTTCGCATCCACATCCAATGCTTCCGTAGCACAAGCCAACTACAACGGGAACATTACCGAGATGATCTGGAAAGATGCTGCAGAAGGTGTATTAAAAAAGTACAGCTACCAATATGATGCTTACAACCGGTTAACTGCGGCATTATATCAGGAACCCAATTCAACCGTTCCTCAGAACAATTTCTTTAACGAGACGATGAATTATGATGCCAATGGCAACATAATGGGTCTAAAAAGAAACCAGAAAGGTTATAATGGTCTTGCCGAAGAGATCGACGATTTGGTATATAATTACCAGAATACCAACAGGCTTGTATCGGTAGTCGACAACAAGAATAATTATTATGGTTATCCCGATACTTCAGGGAATACCACCACCTATGATTTTAACGGAAACATGACCAATCATGTTGACAAAGGTATTCTGGAGATCAAATACAATGATCTCGATCTTGCCAAATATATCAAGTTTAATAATTTTGTAACACGTACGAATGGGGATGTGTATAGCAATACAAGCTATTCTTATCGTGCCGATGGTGTGAAAATAAAGAAGATACATCATTATTTCTCTGGAAGAAACCGTAGAGATGCTTTTGCGACTATAGAATATATAGATGGTTTTCAATATAAAACTGATACCGGTCTGGTAGGTGATTATGAAGGTTTACAATTTTTTGGTACTTCTGAAGGATATTATGATTACGTAAATAATCGCTATATTTACCACTACAGCGATCATTTAGGTAACGTAAGGGTAAGCTTTGCAAAGGAAAACAATACAGCGACCATAGTAGAAAAAAGTGATTATTATGCATTTGGATTAAGACACGGAGGAAATTCGATCGATAATACAGGAGTCAACTATAGGTATCAGTACAATGGCAAGGAGCATCAGGATGAAATTGGGATGTATGACTATGGAGCGAGATTCTATATGCCGGATCTTGGAAGATGGGGCGTTGTAGATCCGTTGGCAGAAGTAACACCACATGTATCGCCTTATCATTATGCTAATAACAACCCGTTGATGTTCAACGATCCTACGGGAATGCTCTCGCAGGCGTTTATGGATGAAGTTTGGAGCTCTCCTTCCGGAACTATCTGGACAAACAGCGGAAACGGTTATTTTTACAATAACTGGGGTGGAATGATGAGTAATAGTGGTAATGCACAAAATTATCAATCTTATAGCCTGATTGCTTCCGATAGCGGCTCTGGAGGTGGCGGTGGCGGAGCTGTTGCAGGTGAAATTCGCTTACCAGAATTATCTCTAAAAGGTAATTCTTGGACATTAGGTGCGGGGGTTTTCTCTCATCACAATAATTTCATGGAACGATGGAACTCTAATCAGGCATTTCAAGAGCAACAAAGAGAGTGGTATCGTAATTGTGGACATTGCCATGATGGTCCGGTAAAAATGATTGGGAGTGGAGGTGACCTTTTAGGCATTTTTGATATTGGAGGTCAAATTTTAAGCACATGGGAGCCCGAAAACCGATATCTTGCAATGGGAGCCGGAATTTTAGGTGCTATTGCATTGAAAAAACCGGGATTAGCTGCTAACACTGAATTAGCTGCTGAAAAAAGTCTATTAATCAATTCTGGTATTACTAAAAAAGGAATATTAAAAGCAGATTACTTATTTGCAAATATGAATGATGCTAAGAATTTTGGAGCTTCAGCTTTGGGACCATCAAAAGTTAGAATGTATAATTCTTCAGGTAAATGGATTGGATGGGAAAATAAGCTTGGCGACAAGGTTTATTGGGGACATGGAGATTGGGGGAAAGGTGTAGGAAGTTCTACATTTCCACATTTAAATTACATTATAAATGGTCAAAAAGGACATTTATTTTTACAAAATAAAATTATTAATAGAGGACAAGGATCTGCTTTTAACACTTATTTTAATTTAGGAAATTAAATTTATGAATGATTTTACAAAAAAGTTACAAACAATATTTTCACGTACAGGTGATTCAGAACTTAAAAATTGTACTTATAAAAATGGAAAAATTAATTTAGAAGTATTACTTTATGATGATGATATTTTAAATCTTGAATTTAAAACTGAAATCTTATATTGTAAAAACATTATACAAAAGTCTCCATTTAATATAGGTTTTTTAAAGTGTGTAAAACTGTCAGATATTATCATGGTAGAAAATAATCACTATATTTTTACAGGTAATTTTATAGATATGCTTAAAGCTCAAAAAAATAAATTAAGTTTAGCTTTCGGACTTAATATTCAAAAATACACGCATTTAATTACTTTCTCAAATGATACTATAAATGTTGCTTTCATCGTAGATGAAAAAGATGTTTTTAATTATAGTATAATTGAATAGCGGCGTTACTCTCTTTTTTAAGATAAAAGTTTATACTTGTTATACTTCTGAGTTAAGGTTCATGTCAAAAATTATGGTATTGCGATCTCAATACCATAATTTTATAAAAATAATTTTCATATAAAGACAGCGCAGAAGTTGTTAGGTTTGATAATTCTATCACTATAAACAAATGACATTCTTAATTGATTAGAAAAGCTAACTGTAGAGTGAATAACAAAGATTATTTGATATTGCCTGACAAGTAATAATCAATTGGAAACCTAAAAATCAGTATTTAGCAATGTCTGCTGGGATTATTGGTGCTATTGCATTGAAAAAACCGGGATTAGCTGCTAAAACAGAAGGTAATTTAACTGCAAATTTAGGAGAAGAATTGATTAAAGTTAGACACCACACCTCGTTTTCGAGCTTAAAAGGAATAAAAAATAGTGGTTCAATAAATGCTTCAAGAGGATTACCATATCCGCAAGCGAAATGAATGATGAGACGTCTTTGGCTAGAAAAATTTCACAAAAACATCCAAATACTTTAGTTGTAGGATTTGATGGATATGTAACTTATGGTAGGGATAGAATATCGAGGAAAGGAACTATTACAACTATTGATAATTCTATTGATTACAGAGACGCCTTAGGAATGGCCGTGTTTTATAAGAATGGTATTGAAATCAACAGAATGTTTTATAATCAGTTTAAACTTTTACAAGAGAAAACATACCCTGGTTCAGGAGGACTTTAAATTAAATATTAACTTATGAAGAAAACATTATTAATGCTATGTCTTATAGCTATTTTATTTTCATGTACAAAAAAAGATGAAAATAGAAACGAAAATACAACCTCAATAATAAAATCGGATACAATTATAAAAGATCCGAATCCTTACATGGTAAATTATGAAAACAAAGAAAGAATGAAAAAAATGCTAGATAGTGCTATTATAAATGGAGATACTATATCTTATCAAGAAGCTTTTAAAGATTTTATTGTTTCCGAGCATTCTCAGGAATTTTTATATTATTCAATAAAAATGGCGAAAAGGAATAATTATCCCAGAGCTTACTATGATACTTACACCATTCTAAATATATTAGATAAAAGAAAGGGTTATATATCAAAGTCTGATAAAAATGAAGCTCTATTTTATTTGCTAAAAGCATATGAAAAAGGAGATATAAATGCAAAGCATAAATTACATGAGTTATATACAGAAAAGAATATCAAGATTCCTTCTTCAACTTCTGTTTTAAATGATTAAGTAGGTTAGGAAACAACTACATTATCACCGGTGAAGGTAGTGTTTCAGATTTAGTGATGAAAGCTTTTAAAAATTTAACTCACTGATTTTCAGAACCAATAAAAACAAATATTTATAAACAAGAGTAGGAATTCCCTACTCTTGTTTATTTGTTGATAAAAACATATCCAAATGACTGAGAATCATTCCTCATGTATCAGAGTTAGTGATGCTAAAAGAATTGTTATCGTGCAGATGGTATAAAGATTAAAAAAGTACATCAGCATTTCTTTGGGAGAAACAGAGCAGATGCTTTTACAACAACAGAAAATACATTGATGGCTTTCAGTATAACAACGAATCAGGTCTTATTGGGGTTTCTAACGGACTACAATTTTTTGGTACTTCTGAAGGATATTATGATTATGTAAATAATCGCTATATTTACCACTACAGCGATCATTTAGGTAACGTAAGGGTAAGCTTTGCAAAGGAAAACAATACAGCGGTCATTGTACAGCAAAATGACTATTATGCATTTGGGTTGAAGCACAATATTCCGGGTCATGCATTTAGCGACTACAAATACAGTTATAATGGCAAGGAAATGCAGGAGGAAATTGGGATGTATGACTATGGAGCGAGATTCTATATGCCTGACCTTGGACGATGGGGCGTGACAGATCCGTTGGCAGAAGTAACACCGCATGTATCGCCTTATCATTACGCCAATAATAATCCGTTGATGTTCAACGATCCTACGGGAATGCTCTCGCAGGCGTTTATGGATGAAGTTTGGAGCTCTCCTTCCGGAACTATCTGGACAAACAGCGGAAACGGTTATTTTTATAATAACTGGGGCGGAATGATGAGTAATAGTGGTAATGCACAAAATTATCAGTCTTATAGCCTGATTGCTTCCGATAGCGGCTCTGGAGGTGGCGGTGGCGGAGCTGTTGCAGGTGAAACATTATTACCGCATCTCTATATGACTCTCCCTAAAAGCTATGAGGGAAACATGGCTCTTACGATGATTTCCTTTAGTATGGGATTCAAAGATCACCTTGGAAAGTATCTTGGATATTTACAAATGCCTTATGTATATAGAGGTCCTGAACCAGGAGGTGGAGGTTTGATGATGATTGGAGGAGCAGGTGATCCATTGGGTATTTGGGAAGTTGGAGGAATGATACTTGCTGCCAATAGTGATGGGAATGCAAATTATATTTTAGCAGCATTAATGATTACCAGAAGTGGAAATACTGGTAATACATTAAAACTTCTAAGTGCCGAACATGGAATATTAGCTGCTGGAAAAGAGGCTATATATTTAAATAAACAAGGAAACTTGACTGATGGTCTTTTTACTGTTAGTAAAGAAGGAATGTTAAAGCATAAAATGGACCTAGGAATAAGTGGGAAAAGCATTTTTTATCCAACAGTAAATGCAGATGAAGCGGTTTTAAAAGCAGCACAATATGCAGAGAAAAATAATCTTTGGATATTAAATAATGGTACAAAAGCCAAAATCCCTGTACTTAATAGTAATATTGGCAGGTTAAGTAATGGACAGCCAACAAATTTTATTAATGTATATAAATCGAAGAATAACTTAATCCATGGTGCGCCAGGAACACCCAAATAATTTATTATGGACATAACAAATTTTATAAAAAGAGCAATAAACTTAGATGTTAATTGGAGGCATTTTGATTTTCTTAATGTTATTGATATTTTATCAAAAAATTATTTTATAAACTACGAGGTCAATGAAGAAAAAATTGCAGTAATACAAAAAAATGATGACATTGTAGGATATCTTTATTTAAAATATCCTTTATTTTTTATAGAAAGTGAATATTTTTCTCCAATAAACCTAATTTTAAATGAATATAACTACATCCAGTATATTAAAGTAGATTCAATTAATCATGAATATTTATATGTGGACAAAATACTATATGATAAATATTTTGATTATATGGAGAATGTAAATAATTTTTCTGCTCAAGATTTCTATTTTTTCAATGTCAATTAGTTCGATAATATATAATAACTTTCTACCATTTCCCTGAAAAATGTTATATTATGGACATAGGTTTCGAATTTTTATTACCAATAGAGTCAAACATTACAACTATTAAGTTTGAACAACCTGTTTATGAGTGGCAAGAAGAAAAGTTTCCCCAAGGTGAGGAAGAAGCATGGTTTCATTACTTTAAATTAACAAAGTCAAATGTTCCTGAACATATCACACCTTTGTTACCTAGTAATTTTCAACGAGAGCAATGGCAATGTATTTCAATTATTGACGGATTTGAAAGTTTGATAAATGAACTTTCTGTAGATAAAAAAATTCCTGAAGAGAATAATATATTGCTGAATCTATTACATTTATTAACTAAAACACAGAAAAAATGGGTTATGATTTTTGAACCAGATTATGACTGTATAAATGAAGTGATAGAAGGAAATGTTGATATTGCTTTTCACAAAATTATTGATTCATTAACAATTGAAAGAAATGGATTTGTTCTTTGGAATGAAAAAAAAGTAGAATGAAAGAATTAATTTTAATTGTAGAAATTATTTTTTTGGAAATAGCAAGTGAAAGCTTCAATTTTCCGATTAATAATTCTATTAGATTATCTTTTTGGATTCCTAATGATGTAGTTTCTACGTTTTCCGAAATTCAAATTCAAAATAAAAATATTGATATAGGTAAAACTGAAATTGTTAAGATTAAATTAGTAAAAAGAGATTTTTTAGAAAATAGAATAAAAAAAGGTACTGAGTTTAGAATTGGAGTATTTCCAAAAGAAATTGCTTTAGGGAAGGTTTTGGAATTGCAGACGACTTAGTTCTTCATAGAGGAACAGGAGCAATCATTTGGAAAGAAGCAGGATGGCAAAAACAGGCTTAACAAATGTAGACTGGGGAAAGGCTTTTATTGATAAGTATCATTTTAAATCATCATTTACACAAGCTGCAGAAAATGCAGCTGGAATAGATTTGAAGTTTCAAATTTCAATCCTCTATTTCACCAGCCAGGAATGACAAATTTTGAATTCAACCATATAATTAATAATCCTGCTTTATTACAAAAAACGACATTTATACAAAATGGGAACACTGTTTTTTGGAATGGAGCACAATTTATAAGTAAATAATTATGGAAGTAGTAACGGACTTAAATAAAATAAATCAAAAATTAAAAAATTTCAAAGGAAGTAAAGCACAGTTCTGGCTATTTGATATTTCTCATAAAAAAATAGCAATTAGGATATCAATTAGTAACAAAGAGGATGAGGATGTTATGTACTTAGTGATAGCTAGTTGCCAATATATTCGAGGAGATTTCTCATGGAATAACCCTAATATTTACGTAGATAAATATTACGATGAAAAAAAAATGGAGCATGTATATAGACTATTAGATTTAAATGCTGATTTCAAATTAGAAGGCTTATCAGGTATTGCCTTGGCTAAAGGATTAGAATCTGAGTTTGGAGATTCTTTTGAAGATTTTTTGAAAAAGGATTAGTAAATTTGGGAACACATGATAATATTTTAATAATGGAAACACTATATAATTCTAATAGAAATTTTAGAATATGGCTTATACAGTGAGTCACTCTTCCCCCCCGCTACCGCACGATTATATCGTGCGGCAGATAATAAAAAAACTTCGCATTTTGCGAGGTTTTTTGGTTTTATATGATGTTATGTTCTGTTTTGTATTAGGAAACAGAACTAAAGCACAGCAATATTTTTAATTTTGAGAGCCTGAATAAAACCATCTACTACCGAAAGCAAATGTTTTTTTATTTTCTGGATCAAGCTTTTCGATATCGTTAAACGGTTGAGCATTGCAGGATCTTTGAAAATGTTTACTTCGTCTGTCTCTCCTAAAAGATAACCAACCGTAGTCCCCAAAATCTTAGCAATATTTTTAACAACCTCAATAGAAGGAATCACCTCATCACATTCATACTTCCCAATTACCGAATAAGAAGTGGTTAAAATCCCAGCCAAATCTTTTTGGGAAAAGCAATATAAAAAAGAAAATTTACCTAGATTTATTAAAACACAAAAGCAATCGCAGGATTTTATATTGGAAAAAGAACTAACAAGACTTTATACTCAGTCATAAAAACCTTACTCAATTCAAATCCAAAAAAGATCTACACAGACAAACTCAGAAATTATTGATACCTAATTCCAAAGGAAGTTTACGGCAACAAAAGATTTGAAACCCATTCTATTGAAAGAATGAATCTGAATATCAGAACGAACTTAAAGAGATTAAACAGAAGAACAATCTGTTTTAGTAAAAATAGTTTAATACTTATTTCCATACTGAATTTATTTTCTGGTACGGTGACTTTCAATAATCTCTTCTGATGAAAATCTAAATATTCCTATATTTTATTAAAATTCGAAAATCAACATCATTTGTCGTAGAACTACGACAGAATATTTAATCAAAACTTACTAGCTTTATACAGATGAAAAATAAACACACAAATGACACCCGATTTCATAAAACACAAAGTACGGTCACAAGATAGCCTAGGTTCTTTAGCTTCCAGAATCCGGATGACTGAAGAAGAACTGAAAGAATTTCACAATCAGAACTGCGGAAAGATGGATAAACTCTGGGTTTCCAATCTCAGAGGCATCGAATTCGTTTTGATTCCTACCCTATTTATTTCTAAAGAAGAACAAACAATCCGCAAAAGTAAAATGCTTCCGCCGAAAGAATATTTTCCGGGTTTTCACGCTTCAAAATATCTTATTTCGGAGAAATTCGAAGAATCAAACAAAAAAGATTCAGATTTTAATTATTCTGTAAACCTCAACATTCAAAACAGCAAAGACGGTTTTGTTGCAGAAACTTCATTAGACGATTTTAGAAAAAACGGAACAGCTCCCGAAGATAAAGTTTCATCACTTTCTTTGGCCTGTATGAAGAGCATCTACCCTATTTCTTATAGACTTTCACAGAAAGGAAATTTAAAACATTGTTTACAGCATAAAAATCTAGTTGAACAGTTTAGAAATAAAAGAGCCGAATTAGAAGACTTTTTTATTGGTGATATTTCAAAAGTCTATATAGATTTCTTTATTGAAAAATTATCTGATGAAAACTATTTTTTCAGACAAATGCAGTCATGTTTATTATATCAGACTTTATTTCCAGACCTCGAATGGTTTCATAAACAGACAGTATGGGTAGAAGAATTCTATATACACAGCAATTCATTTCCTTTGCAGTTTAATTTTCAGGCAGAACAAAACTTTGATGATCCTGATTTTATTGAAACTAAAATATTTGGAATGTTATCAGAAAACTGCAGTCTCAGAGAATTACTGAAAGGAATCAGAATTGAAGATGAAGCTGTTGAAGAGAATATTGATGCTGAAATTGAGATTCAGTATTTTACGCATAAAGTGACCAAGCAACTGCATGAAGCAAAATCTTCTGTCGAAATTCGACATCAAAACGAATTATTTCAAAAACACCATTTACAAATAACACAAAATTAAGATGAAAACCTACCAAGCACAAACGAATGATAGTTTCGCCAGTATTGCGAAAAAGTTTAGTATTAAAGATGAAAATTATCTCAGAACTTTTCATAATCTCAATTGTTCAGAAAATGAAATTCTTTTCAACGAAATACCTTCCGGAACTTCTATTTTAATTCCTGACGATCCACAGTTTTTTTCAGAGGATTCGGACTTGGAGAATGAAGAAGATTATATGAATGATGATTATTCTTATGAAGAAGGGACGGAGAATAACAATGACCCTCAGGAAAACAATGAAAAAGAAACTGATGATTCTTCAGATCAGGAAAAGCAGAAAGAAAATGAAAGCTCTTCAAGCAGTCATGACGGAAAATACTTCGTCATCCAAAAAGGGATGGCCCAGTGCAATCAGGGGTTTAAATTTCCAAAGTTCAAAGTAACCAGCCATCAAAAACATTATTGGAACAATGCAGACGCACAAGCCAATTATCTTGCCGTGACAGAAGATGATCTTCAATTCGACCCAACCGCACAGCCTTTCGGACAGTGCAGACTTAAGCCAAGCTCCGGCGGATATCTTCCCTGCACCTACGCTCCTGCTGGAAAATGGACGAAAACTTACGATAAAGTAAAAGTAATGGATAAAAGCTGCGTCACAGAAATATCAGAATTGATGTGCAGCACAGGTGGAAAAATTACCATTTTAAAGCATGGGCAACAATCAGAATTAGGAAAAACAAATGTCAACAATGCTGATTCTAAGGAACAGCAAGTGTATAATCCTGTAGTGGATTTTGAGGAATTTAAAGAGAATTTAGAAGATACTAACGAACCACACGCTTGGTAAATAAATTCATCATTATGGCAAAGAAAGGAGTTTACAAAATATCGGGCAATACAAAACCTACAGTCGGTAAAAAAGAATTTTACATTGTTGATCAATGGTATCCAGCTACACCATTGTCAGATAGAAATCTGGCTAAAGTAACTTGGGAATTATTTATTAAAACAGATAATGGATTTCGAGCGACAAATGTCAAAAAGAAAGGCATCAACCATTTTACTTTTGGAAAAAATGCTTCCAAATATGTTTATAAAATTGAGGGTTATCTTCACGAACCTGAAGGAAATTCTCCAATGTCACTTATTGTATATCCACAAAAGAATGAAGAAAAAAAGATTGTAACAGAAAAAAACATAAAAAATGTTGTACTGACTTACGAAAACGGTAGTACAATAAACAAAACACTAAGTTATAGAGATCGACTGCAAGCAACTGCAATTTGTGAAGGACTGGAAGGCGAAAAAATAGTTTTCAAATTATGGGAAGACGACGAAGCTAAAAATGGTCACAACAATAAAAATCAATTCATCACAAAATCCCCACCCGTTGAAGTCAACAAATTTGGGAAAGCAAAGTGGAGTTTCTCTCTCAATTCAACATTTATTTCTCTAGCAAACAAAAGAGAAGATGATAAAAGTAAACATGAATATTATGTAACAGCAGAATTTAGTGGTAAAATTTTAGAAGACAGCCAAAATGTAAATTTTACAAACCCAGAATACAAAATTGAGCAACCTCAACAATTGCCTCAACGCCCCAAAAGACAACCCAGAGGAAATTCATCTCCTAAACCCAAGCAGGAAAGTCCAAAAGCATCTACGAGACCAAGTTCTCCTAATAACCAGCCCGATAAGAAAGGTAAAATTTCAAGCATTAAATTAGTAGATATACATGGTAAACAATTTTCAAAAAACCCTAAATTTGGAGATGTTATCAAATTAATTATTGAAGGAAAAGATGTTGTTGGGCAACCATATAGACTTAAACTTTGGGAGCATGACAATACTGGAGAAAATGATTTGCTTTATAATCAGGAGCACACCTTTAAATCTGATAAGCAGGAAGTTTACATAAGATTATTAGATGAATACAGAACAATTGGAGAAATTGGAAATAATTCTAAAAAGCCAGATAGTGGTGAATATTGGACAGGTAACCATCAGGAAATTTTTGCAGAAGTTATTTTCTTGGGAATTAAATCTGAATCTCAAAGGATCGACATAGATTTAAAAGAAGAACCTAAGAAGGAAATTCAACATGTTTCACCGGCAAAAGTGGAAAAAGCTCAAAAAGAGAAATTTGAAAAAGTTGTAGGGCTAGGTAAAGAAGCAATCCTATATATCTCTAGTGAAATTGCCACAGAAATAAAAGTTGATAGAGATAATAAAATAATATCATATCCAGATAATGGAGGATATAATGATATACTTGAATACAAAGAAGGAAATAAGATTTACACTAAAAAATTACCCAATGGAAGTAGCGCATTTCCTTTGTATAAAATGTATATTTATAGAGGTAGTAAAATTGGTGAAGCTGTAAAGAAACTTAAACAAGATCTAAATAATAATACACGTGAGAATGCAGAATCTACAATTCTAAATGTTGCCAGACATGCTCAAAAAAATAATAAAAACTATGGTAGCGAAGGGCCATTACCTCCAAATACAATAACAACTTTGTATAGAATAAGATATATGAAAGCTAAAAATTATGCTGGTAAATATAGTTTTAGATATAGAATTGTGAGTGATGATACTTCTAACATGAAACCTGTAACGGATGTTAGCAAAGAGGTATCATATGGAGCGATGGCATTAGGAAGTAGAGGCTCAATTTCTATTGATCCATGGAACTCTGCAGGTTTAGTTGGATGCGTCGGAATTAGAAATTCAGATGGAACACCTCATTCGAGCTGTAAAAAAGAATATCCAAATCAAGATAGTATTAATTATAAATTTATATATCATGCATTAAATAATTATCTTGAAACAGTAATTCCTGAACTGACTGGT
The DNA here is from genome assembly GCF_051011795.1 of Chryseobacterium sp. RLHN22. Classification (NCBI taxonomy): domain Bacteria; kingdom Pseudomonadati; phylum Bacteroidota; class Flavobacteriia; order Flavobacteriales; family Weeksellaceae; genus Chryseobacterium; species Chryseobacterium sp. RLHN22. The sequence goes on along the minus strand of NZ_JBPCHW010000002.1, from coordinate 137,699 downwards.
GTATACGGAAGGCGAGGATATTCAAGTGATGACAAAGTACCAGTTTTATCATCAAATTATAAAGAAGAAATAAAAGTTTTTGTCTTAGCTGATCCATTACCCGAATTAAACAACTGTAAATTGAATCTAAAAAAAGATGGCAGAGAAAAGTTCTACAATGAGTTTGGGGAGTCTGCAGTTAAAATGGTCGAAAATCAAAAAAAATCAAATAAATTCAAAGGGTTATATATTATTGCGCAGAGACGACAAGAAAATGGATTAAAATTAATAGTACCTAATAACAATCCAATGAACATAAAAGATAGTGGAGACTTAGGAAAATCAGATTTATACACTAGAGAAGTTTTTAATGGAAAAGAGGTTTACATTAATGATGGGTTCGGTAAGTTTTCAACTGTTGAGAAAGGATTTGAAGGTTATTTGAAATTGCTTAATCGTAATTTTAATGATGCATATATCTCAATTCTGGATGATAATAAAACAATCGATGATTTTTTATCGGGAATGCAGGACACTGGAAGAAAGGGGGCTTATGCAACAGATCCTAACTACAAAAGCTCCATTAAATCAATTTTTAATGGAGTGGTAAAAGATTACAAAGAAATCTTAAATTATAAACTTTGCAAAGCAAAGTTGCAAGATGAAAAAAATAAAATAAAAAAAGATATAGAACTTCTTAATAAACTTAAATAAATGTGTATGAAAATATTATATCTAATCTTTTTTCTCTGCTGTATCATAAGCTGTGAAGGTCAAAAAACAAAAAGTCAAAAATGTAATATTGATAAAGCAATTATAGCTATAAACGGGCTTGAAGAAGTTCAAAAACAAAATAAATATGTAGATTCCATAAGTGACAACAAAAAAAAATTGTCTTTTATGACTGATAGTTTAGAAATTAATCATCATTTATATTATAGAATTAAAACAGGATTGAATAGTGAATTTCATTGGGAAACTTATACGATTTTTTATGTTGATAAAAATGACTGCAGTACAATAATGGTAGATGAAGTGATTTCGGGCAATATAATAACCTTAAATAAATGGAGATTGTTAAATAATAAAACAAAAAAGAATATGAACACAAATAATAATTCTATAAACAATGCTAAATTTTCAGACTTATTTAACGAAAGTAGTAATATTAAGTTTACTCCTCACGACTTAAATAAAAATACGTCGGAAATAGAAAATTTTAAACATAAGCTGATTAGTTTTGAATCTAATGATTTAGACGCTAAAGATTTTGATATTAATAATTTATCATTGCTGATTAATAATGAAACATTTAGTAATAATGAAAAATTTATAGATTCTAGCTGGTTAAGATACTTTATTGATAAATACAACTTCAATCCGAGAGTTATTGATAACCTTATGAAGATTGCATTAAAACAAGAAGACTATCACGCTGTCAAAATTTTAAGTAAAAATTATATTTTTTCAAAAAAGCAAATTGATGAAGCTGTATTAAAAAATAAATACAAAAATACATTGAAAGGCAAGCTCGACACAGAAGAATACTACGACCCTACATACTCAATGATTGACAAAATATTGCCTTTTATTGAGCAAAACTATTACAAAAACCATATTCAAGACCCTGATGGATTTACAAATCTCCGCAAAGATAAAACTCCCACATCTGAAATTCTTCAAAAAATAAAATCTGGTGAGCATATAGAGGTTTTGGATAATTCTGGAGATTGGTTTTTAGTAAAAACAAAAGAAGGTAGAGAGGGATATGTACATAAAAGCAGAATTAAAAATTGATTTTTTATTCTAATAAATTATCCTTCTTTTATAAGAACTACAAATTTTTTTTCAATATTATTTTGTTCTATTTTACTATTTAAAATTTCTTGTGAAGGTCAAAATAACAAAGACCAGAATTCAACGGAAATAAAAGAAGAGAATAAATGAATTTAAAGAATTAAACACTGTAGCAATTAATTCCAAAGATGCAAACACAATATTGTTACAGCAGTATTCAAATAATACTTTTTGCCCAGAATGTGATTCACTATTAATTTATAAGACAGATATTCTTGGGGAACTCAGGATCGGAAAACAAAAAATTCTTCTATTAGGATTTTTAGAACAAATTGATCAGTCTCCAAGTGCTTTACATCTTAGATTGATTGATTTAAAAGAATAGTTATTTATATTGTAGCTAATAGTAATTTATTCCTAAAATGAGTAATAGTAAAATATTCATATTAGTTTTCATATTTACACTCTTCTCTTGTAAAAAGAATTTTTTTGCAAAAGAAGAGAATTCTTCCGACAAGATGACCATTAAAAGTGATACTTTGAATATTACCTATTATGAAAATAAAAAAATTAAAGAGTTAGAACTCTCAGAATATAAAGGTGATAAAAATGTAAAACTTCATTTTTTAGAAAACGGACGTTTAAAACAAAAGACTATTAATTTTGATAGTTATCCAACAATAAACTATGAATACGATGAAAGTGAAAAATTAGTGCATGAATGGAAAGAGGACGACATCGGCGGATGCATTACCATTTCAGGAAATGAATTTTTTTGGAATAAGGCTGGGAATATGACCACGCAAATTATTCACAGTAATTTCGGCAAAAGTTGTAGTGAAAAAATATTGATAAGGGAAATTAAAGAATTTTTTGAGAATTCAAAAAAAATAAAGTCACTCTACTATACCCGTGAAAGCTACGAAGGAAGCGAAGAATGTCCATGTGGATTACGAAAAGAATTTGATAAAGACGAAAAATTAATGAGTGAGAAAAAATGGATGGATTGTGACGGTTATGATTTTGAATGTGAAAAGATTATTTAAAACAGCCCTGATTATAACCTATTAGGAGTTAAAACCTATTCCCCAACCCACCCCAAATAAATAGCAACCGGCATCATCGCCATGATAAACGGAACAATATAGGCGAATGTCTTTCCTGAAAATAAAATAAGCGAATTATACTTCTCATGATTCATTCCCAAAGACTGAAAAGCACTTTTAAAGCCGTGAAGCAAATGCCAAAATAATAAGAAACATCCGAATACATATAAAACTACCTGAATCGGATTCTGAAACTTCTCAACCATCATTTTATAAAGCGGAAGCTCCTCGCCATGGATAAACTGGTTGGTTCTGTTGGGAATCCAAAAATTTGAAGTGTGAATAATTAAAAACAACAGTAGCAGCGTGCCCAATAATGCCATACTTCGGCTGTACCACGTACTGTTTTTGGACGCTCCGTCTATTGCATAATTTACAGGACGGGCTTTTTTATTTTGCCACCAAATCATTAATCCCTGAACAATGTGAATCAGAAAACCAATAATCAGAAACACTTCAATCGTACGGATAACAGGGTTGGTACCCATAAAATGAGCACCAATATTAAACGTTTTACCTCCGTCATCAAAAAAGATCAAAGCATTTACACCGCAATGCACAATGAGAAAACTGATCAGAAATAAACCTGTTGCGGCCATTACTGCTTTTCTCCCGATAGAACTCGTCATAAAACGACTGAAACCTGTCATAACAATTACTGTTTATCTTTGATTCTTCGGATCTGCAATCCAGTCTTCGTATCGGATATTGCTTTCAAATACAGCTTTTTCTGGAAGCAGAGTATCAATTTCCAGTACAGCACCGAAATAAGGAGCATCTTTTTCGATGGTAATTTCAGAAGGACGATTCATGGCAGACAAATAGTTACCAATCCAATTATTCATGGGCATTTTTTCAGGACCTGCAATTTCGGCAATACCTAATTTAGGTTGTTCTTCTACCGTTTTTGCTAAAAATGCAGCCACTTCAGAACTCGCAATAGGCTGTACCAAAGCATCGGTAACAAACATTCCGTTATCTTTTACACTGGAAGCGGCAACACCACCTGCAAATTCAAAAAACTGTGTAGCATGAACAATTGAATAAGGAATGGATGATTTTCCGATAAGCTCTTCCTGTACCTGTTTTGCTCTGAAATATCCGCTTGTGCTCAATTTTTGAGTTCCTACAACCGACAAAGCGATGTGATGTTTTACGTTGGCTTTTTGCTCAGCTTTCAAAAGATTTGTAGTCGATGTTCTAAAAAAATTCATCACATCATCATCTGCAAAAGACGGAGAATTAGAAACATCCACTACGACCTCTGCGTTTTCAAGGGCATTATCCAGCCCTTCGCCAGTTAATGTATTAACACCTGTATTGGGTGATGCAACGATTACCTCATGTTTGTCTTTCAAAAGATTGGTAAGTTGTGAGCCGATAAGACCCGTACCTCCGATAATTACTATTTTCATTGTTTTAAATTTTTAAATTGATAAAACAAAGGTCAGCAACTTGAGTCTGAAAAATCTTAAACCAGTTTAAGAACGCAAATTTTTATTTAAAACATCCAGTTCTTCAATCGAAATCCCGATATAGGAAGCAAAAACATCATCAGGAAAACGCTTTACAAGATCCGGATAGTGGGTACAAAAATAATAATGAAAATCTTTCTTGCTCGTTACAGCATACGTTTTTTGTTTTTGCAATGCCGCTCCATAAGCTCTTATGTGAATTTTATTGAAATAAATTGCCATGAATGGAAAATCGAACAACAACTGCTCAAATTTTTCTTTTTTTATAACTAAAACTTCTGTTTCCTCCAAAGCGGCAATGTTAAAGTGAGCAGCAGGAGCACCTAAGAAAGCATTATATTCTGTCACCCACCAGTTTTCAATTGCAAAGTGGATTGTATTTTTATTCCCTGATTCGTCTGTAAAATAAATATGGAGACAGCCTTTAAGAACAAAATAAAACTCATCCACCGCATTTCCTTCATTGATCAGGATATGATTTTTAGGAAAGCTTTGTTTTTTAAAATAAGGAAGTACCTTTTCGACTTCTTTTTCAAAAGCAGGAACGAGTTTTACAATATGATGATACAGCTGATTCGGCATAATTGATAGTTTTGTACAAGTTACGCTTTCTGCATGGTAATATAATAAAGACAACAAGAACATTTAGAATCATTCAAAATAATTAAACTAAAGCTTTCGAAATCAACCTTTTTTTAGCTATTTTTACCTGAAAATTTATCAGTAAATTATGAAAAGAATAATATTTACCGGAATCGTAACTTTAGGCGGGTTACTTACAGCAAATGCACAATGCAAAACAGTAAATGCACTTGCAGAGAATTTTGATACATGGAAAGATATCGACAAATGCTGGACTGCTCATTCAGGAAAGGCAATGCTGTACGCTAAAGATAAAAAAGTGACTTTTTATTCAATGATGAGTCCGCGTGAAAACATGATTTTGGTTACCCCGAAAATCAAAGCAGGAAACTATACATTAACTTTTGATATTTCTGATAACGGAGGTGAAACAACGGTAGAACTTTTATCACTAAATACCATAAATGATACAAAATCGTCTGTCTCTATAGCAAAAGCTTCCAAAATCACAGATGGTAAAAAAACAATAAGCGTTTCTTTGAAAAAAGATGCACATTTAGGCTTAAAAGTGATGTTGAACGGAATTCATCAGGCTGTTTATGTAGATAATTTATCTTTGAAACCTAAAAAATAAACTTTAAACATTTTTTAAAGCAGGAAGAAAAATAAGACCGTTGCAAAGATGCAGCGGTTTTTGTTTCAACAACTAATATTTCACAAATATTATCCTTCTCTTTTCGATTAAAAAATCCTTTTTTCATACCTTTACCTCCACAATTTTTTCAGGTTTTGTCGGAACTCGATACAAATAACAGTCCATTTCAGGTTTTCATTTCATTCAAAAAATATTTGGATGTGCTCGAGCATATCCGGTACAACGACCGTTTGGAATATCGTGCAAATTATGCTGAATCGCTTATTGAAAGAACGAAAAACTTCAAAGAATTGAGAGAAGGTTTTCAGGATCTTTCTTTGCTCGAAAAGCATGAAGACCTCATCAGACTTTTATTGGCCGATCTTTTTCCGACAGGTTTAACGAAAAATGAAATCAAAGCAGCAAGTATTCCGCTTGCCAATATTACCTTTAATTATACGGAAAGATTCAGAAATATTCTTGCCGATGCAGGAACCGATTTCGAAATCAAATTCAGGGAGATTGATGATGATGAGTTTTATATTTTCTGCTGTTGTTTAATCTTACAGGTGCATTTCAGCACAGATCTCCGGGCTACACTCCCTCTCTATTATGACATCCCGAATAAAGACGGAATCATAAAGCATTATAAAATCACGGTAAATTCAGATTTTACCGAAGTTTATCCGGATAAAGACACCAAAATTCCGGATGAGGATACCGTAAACATGTTGCTTGAAAATATTGATGACATCAGGCTCTGGAAAAAGCATTTCCCTCCTCAATCCTGGATTTTAAGTGGTTTTGCTATTATCTCACTTGTTGACTGCACTTCTGAGGTTGCATTATCTGATCTGAAATCTACCCTCATAAGAGTAGACCTTGAAAATCCGGCTCCCGATGAAAATCTGAAAGAAATTTTCAAATCTTATTTTGATGTTTCGGATCTGAATTTCGGATTAATGCTTTTCAACAAGAAAGACAAGAAGCTTGAGCGACTTCCAATCTATGAAAACGTTTTTACCAGTCATATTCTCGATTTCTGGCTGAATACTTTTGATGAAGAAACACGGAAAACAGCATTTGAAAACATCAATTACAACTCAAGACCCATTGTAATTTCTGATATTGACAAGATGGATGAAGAAGTAAAAAAAATGCCTTCTTTTAACATTTTGAAAAGCACCGGCATCCGAAGTTTTATGGTTATTCCGATTATGAAAGAAGGAGAACTGCTGGCAATCATGGAATTTACATCACCACTTCCCAATTCTTTAAACGGGCTGAAACTAAAGAAAATGGAATTTTTCACAGATATGATTCTGTTTTCGCTCAACCGTTTCAGTTTCGAAAGGAACAATCAGATTGAGGCGATTATTCAGCGTGAATATACTTCCATTCACGATTCTGTAGTCTGGAAATTCAGAAATGAGGCTGAAAAATATTTCAATGCTTTTTTATCGAAGAAAATTTACACTTTAAAGCAGATTTCATTTAAAAATCTTACACCGCTCTTCGGTTTTTCAGACATCAGAGCTTCTTCGGAAAAACGTTTTAATCTCATGAAAGAAGACCTTAATCATCAGCTGGAATGCCTTTATGATGTTTTTACATCAATCAATTCAGATTCTGAAAAGTATCTTCTTGCGTTGGAAATTTTTGAGAATGAGCTGAATAATGAAATAAAAGCCGACACCGAACAACGGTTTCAGCGACTTCTGCGCGATGAAATTCATCCTTATCTTCAGGGGAAACTGGAAACCAATACAGATGAGAATGTAAGAAATAAAATAAAAGCATATCTTTCACAGATCACCTTGCAGAACCAGCTTTTCTACAGTCAGCGCAGAAACCTGGATGAATCGATTACTTTGGTCAACAGAAAACTCGCAGATGTTTTAGATAAAAGCCAGGTTCAGGCACAGGAAATTTTTCCGCATTATTATGAGCGTTTCAAATCTGACGGTGTAGAGCACAATTTATATATCGGTCAGAATATTTCTCCCGATGCCGATTATTCTCAGAAAGACGTACATCAGTTAAGATTTTGGCAGTTGGAAACAATCTGCAATATGGAAATTGAGTTTCAGAAGTTCAAACAGAATCTTCCGATTCCTTTAGATATTGCCTCATTAATCTTTGTGTATAATGAAAAAGTAGACATCCGCTTCCGAATGGATGAAAAGCGCTTTGATATTGATGGCGCGCATAATTCCTATTACGAAATTATCAAAAAACGCATTGACAAAGCTCATATCAAAAATTCCCAGGAAAGAATTACGTGCCCGGGAAAAATTGCAATTGTTTATTTCGGCCTGGAAAATCAGAAAGAGTACCTTCAATACATCAATACGCTTCAGAAAAAAGGACTTTTAAAGAATGATGTTGAGTTTTTAAAAGTTGAAGATTTGCAGGGAATTTCGGGATTGCTGGCGATAAGGGTTTCTTTAGCTGACAATTAATCTACAAAATACGAATCTGCCTTCTTTAATTCTGCCTGCTGAATTTCTGCCTGCTCAAAAATAGAAAACTCAATTGTTCTGCAAATACTGTTTAACGCCAAATCATTTTCTTCTTCTCCAAAAGGTTCTCCAATCTCCTGAATGATGGCATCCAAAGCAATAAAAGTGTAGCTTATTAAAAGTACAATCAAAGGCATCATCCATTCAAGAGTATCGACCAAACCGAAAGGAAGCCAGAAACAGTACAGGTAAACCGTCCTGTGTAGTAAAATACTGTAGGCAAAAGGTAAGGGTGTATTATGAATTCTTTCGCAGCCACCGGAAACATTAGAAAACTGATTAAGCTGGCTATCCATTTGTTTTAAAATAATCGTATCAATATTTCCTTTTTGATACTGTTCATTAAGCCAATCTGCTATAAATCCTAAAATAATACCCGGAACAAACTTCTTATCCCTTAAATATTCAATCTGTTCCGAAGAAAGCAACCTTGAAAGATTATCGTTTCCTGTTTTATCTCTCAATTGGTCATTTAAAGACCAGCAAAATGCAGAAACTAACTTTACAATTTTCTGTTTTTCTTCTTTAGAAGCATTGGGAATAAATGATAAAATCTGTCTCGTTAAAGAGCGGGTTTCGATAACTAAAAGTCCCCACAACTTTCTTCCTTCCCAAAATCTGTCATAACTTGCGGAATTACAAAATCCCATAAAAATAGCTAGTGCAAGACCGATTAGTGTAAAAATAGTCGGGTTAAGATGAACTTTATAGTCGAAAATCCGTCCTTTAAAAAAGTAAATTGCAACAGAAAACAACGTGATAATTACAAGCTGCGGAACTATTTTCTTCAGCACAGAACCTCTCCATATAAATAGCATTTTCAGCCAATTTGTTCGCTGCCTTACAATCATTTTAAACTACATTTTAATCAAAGCGTCAAAAAAGCATACGCAAAAGACAGCACAGAAATAATAATTCCTGCCATAAAAATCTGATAGGTTACCGAAAGAAGCTTATATTTTCTATCCAAAACTTTACCTAAAAAGTACAGATCCTTAGTCAGAGAATCATAGATATAATCACGATCCTTAATCAGATCTTTCATCGAATTATTAAAATCATCAAAAAGCATTTGCTGGAAATTTCCAAAAAACAGAAGATTTACTTTTCGGTCTGCAATATCCTGTTTTGTAAAATTGGTTTTCGTCACATTGGGCTTTGTCGAAAGAATCGCAAAAATAATCGTCAGAACACTAGACAGCAAAAGAAAAAATGTAGGAATAATCAAATGCGTATTCTTTGGAGCATCTAATTTCGGAACTAATACCGAAAGACAAACCGAAATGATGATCGCGTTCACAGAAAGTAAAATATTCGCTTTGCTGTCTGCAATATCGCTTAATCTCGTATGATTATTCAAAGTTACTCTAAACAAAGTATCTACACTTCTGTCGGACTTTTGGTCTTTTTTATCCTCTTTCTTAGGTTTTTCTTCTTTGTCGATCTTTTTCTCCAGCTTCTTTACATTTTTCATTTTCAGCGGCTCCCAATGCTCTCTGGCGTAATCTGTGAAATATTTGTGTTTGTTTTTCAGAAAATCTACGTTCATTTCATTCCATTCGTCATTGGAGAAACACATTCCGCCTGTAAGTTCCCATTCTTTACGCAAAGCTTCCGCCGAATCATTGTAAAACGGACTTGCAAAATGACTGAAATCAGCATCTTTCATAATTTCCTCCAGCAAACCTTGAGGCTGATGATATTTTTCAGTGGCAAGAATAAGTTTGGCAACCTCATCGATATACTCATTCGAAAAATTATCTTTCTTCAAAAAATCTTTCATGATGACTGCGCTGCGTTCTTCATGACCTTCTGCATTGCAGTCAGTAAAACCGACATCATGAAACCACAATGCAAGCAACACTTTTTCTCTGTCGGTTTCAGAAATATTGGTATGCTTTATGATTTCATCTGCTTTCTGAACGGCGTATGTGGTATGAATAAAATTATGATAAAAGTAAACAGAAGATAGTTTATCTTTGAATAAGTTTTCAACATAATTTTTAGCTTTGTCTAAGATGCTCATCACAGAATTTTTCTTAATGTAAATGTATGAATTTATCCTTTAAATCTTATTTAAAAAAAATATCACCTGCACTGAAAACTGTTCTTCTTGCAGGGCTTCTTTTTTCTTGTGCTACCTACAACGTAAAAAAGGGTAAAAACTTATATGAAATACAACAATCTGACATAAAAACCGATAACGATTTTCAGATTTTCCTGGTTGGGGACGCCGGAAACGCAGAAGAAATTCAGGCACAGCATACTTTAAATTTCCTTAAAAATAAGATAGATTCTGCCAACAGCAATTCGATGCTGATATTTTTGGGCGACAACATCTACCCTCTCGGAATGCCAAAAGAAACCGACAAAGGTTATTCTTTAGCCAAAGAAAAAATGGAAAATCAACTATCCATTACCAAAAATTTCAAAGGAAAAACCTTGGTTATTCCAGGAAATCATGATTGGTATCACGGTTTGGATGGCTTAAAAGCTCAGGAAGAGTTTGTAAAATCATATCTGAATGACAAAAAGTCTTTTTTGCCTAAAAACTCCTGCCCGATTGATGATATTAATTTAACAAAAGACATTAAGCTGATTGTTATCGATTCTGAATGGGCTTTAATCAATTGGGATAAACAACCCGGAATCAACAAAGGTTGCGACATCAAAACCAGAGATGATCTCTACACAGAATTTAAAGATTTAATCACAAAAAATCAGGACAAAAGAATTATTGTTGCACTTCATCATCCGGTAATCAGTTCGGGCGTTCATGCGGGTTTTAATACTGCAAAATCTCATCTCTCTGCTTTTAACGGTAAAGTTCCTGTTCCCGGAGTTGCCACCGTTCTTACGACATTGAGAAGTTCTTCCGGAGCAAGTATGGAAGACATCAGCAACAGACATTATGCTGATTTTGCCAACCGACTGAAAAGTATTGTTCAGGATAAAGAAAATGTGATTTTCGTTTCAGGACACGATCACAATTTGCAGTATCACGCAGACCGAAATATCAGACAAATTATTAGTGGAGCCGGCTCAAAAACAGATCCCTCTACAATTGTTGAGAAAACCGATTTTTCTTATGGTGGAAGCGGATTTGCTGTTTTAAATTTAAGAAAAGATCTCAGTTCAGACGTCGAATATTTCTCAACCAAAGATAACAAGCTGAAAAAACTCACGCAGATTTCTGTGATTTCTAAACCAAAAGTTTTTGAAAATAATTTTCCAAGTTCACTTCCTGCAACATACACTTCAACTGTTTATGCCGAAAAGCTTACTCAAAAAGGAAAAATCTACCGTTGGCTTTGGGGAGATCATTACAGAAAATATTATTCTCTTCCGATTAATGCAAGAACAAAAGATCTTTCTGATATGGATCCCGGTTATTCGCCTGTAAGAGAAGGCGGCGGAAATCAGTCGAACAGTCTGAGACTGAGAACCAGTGAAGGACAGGAATTTGTAATGCGCGGAATTAAGAAAAGTGCGGTTCGGTTTTTAAATGCACAGGCTTTTAAGAAAAACGATTTCGGAAACGAATTAAACAATACTTTTCCTGAAAGATTCCTACTTGATTTTTATACAACCAATCATCCTTTTACCGGTTTTGCAGTCAACAATATGATTGATAAGCTTGGAATTTTCCACAGCAACCCTGAATTGTATTACATCCCGAAACAAAAATCTTTAGGAAAATACAACGAAAACTATGGTGATGAATTGTACATGATCGAAGAGCGTTTCTCTTCTGACCCAAAAACCTTACAATCACTCGATAATGCTACGGATATTCTGTCAACTTCCGATGTACTGAAAAACATGCGAAAAGACAGCAAATATTCTGTAGACCAGAATTTGTATATCAGAGCCAGAATTTTCGATATGCTGATCGGAGATTGGGATCGTCATGAAGATCAATGGAAATGGGCTGAATATAAAGTTGGCAATAAAATTATCTATAAACCCATTCCTCGGGACAGAGATCAGGCTTTCAGCAATTATGATGGTGCTGCTTTTTTCTTTATCATGAATATTCCGATGATTCGCCACATGAAATCTTTTAAAGATGAAATTAAAAATGTGCGTTGGGTAAATATGGAGCCCTATCCTTTGGATTTGATTTTCTTAAAAGGTTCTACAGAACAAGACTGGAGCAATCAGGCAAAGTTTATTCAGCAAAATCTTACAGATGGAGATATTGACAATGCCTTTAAAAACCTCCCGAAAGAAGTTCAGGATGAAACGATTGCCGATATCCAGAGAAAATTAAAATTGCGAAAAGAAAAAATTGAAGCCAATGCCGTAGAATATTATCACATTCTTCAGGAGAAAGTTCCGTTGGTGGGAACTTTAGATAAAGATAAATTTGTTATCGTAAAAAATGAAAATTCGGTTGATGTAAAGCAGTATAAAATTCATAAAGATAAAAGTGAGGAACTTGTTTTCGAGAAATCTTATGACGGTAAAAAAACAAAAGAACTTTGGATTTACGGTTTAGACGATGATGATATTTACGAAGTTTCCGGTAACGGAAAATCAAAGACAAACATCCGATTAATCGGAGGATACAACCATGACGTTTATAATATTTCGAACGGAAAGAACGTTAAAATTTACGATTTTAAATCTCAGAAAAACACGTACGAAACCAAAGGTGCAACAAAACGAATTACTGATGATTATGATGTGAATACCTACAACTGGAAATATCCGAAATACAATTTCTTTGCAGGCTATCCTAACGCAAATTTCAATCCCGATGATGGTGTGATTTTAGGTGTTGTGGCTAATTACACAGTCAACAATTTCATCCGTGACCGTTTTACGCAAAAGCACAGCTTAAGTGCTAATTTATACACTGCAACAGGAGGATTTAATCTTGGGTATAAAGGGGTTTTCAAAAAGGCGATTTTTGGTTGGGATGCAGGAATTGATGCACTTTACACCACTCCACATTTTGCCAGAACATTTTTTGGTTTGGGGAATGAAAGCTTAAACGATGCTGATGAAGACAACAGAGACTACAATCGCGTGAGAATTTCACAGATAAAGTTTGCACCATCCATCTCAAAAACAAGCTGGCTGAACCTGAAACATCAGTTCCAGTTAACGTTTGAAAATTCCAAAGTTCAGAGGAATGATGATCGGTTTGTAGCCGTTTCTCCTGACGTAAGACCTGAAGTTTTCAATGACCAGCAGTTTGGTGGGGCAAATTACACTTTCAGTTTTAAAAATTTAGATAATAATGCTTTTCCTACTTTAGGTTTAGAATTAATTTTAAATGCAGGTTGGAAAACCAATTTACAGGATTTCGACAGAAACTTCGCAACGTTTCAGGGAACGATGAATCTTTTCAAAAGAATCGATAAGCAGGGAAGATTTGTTTTTGCCAACTCAACGAATGCAATGATCATCAACAATAATAATTTTGAATTTTATCAGGCTGCAGCAATAGGTGGAAACAACGGAATGCGCGCTTACAGAAATGAAAGATTTGCCGGAAAATCATATCTTGTAAATAATGCGGAAGTTCGTTGGGATTTCGGAAGAGTGAAAAACAATATCGTTCCTGTCAATATGGGGATTTTAGTAGGTTATGATTTAGGAAGAGTGTGGATAGACAAAGAACAGTCTGATAAATGGCATCAAGGTGTCGGCGCAGGTTTCTGGATGAATATTCTGGAATCTTTCTCTGCAAGATTAGACTACTTCATCGGTTCTGATGGTGGTAGAATTTCTGGTGGTGTGGGAATGAATTTTTAAGGTCATTAACCTTTTATTTAGCATCATGTTTATTCATGATAAATGAAATACAATTAAAAAAATCATAAAATAAACCCGCAGAAAGTTTCTGTGGGTTTTGTATTACAATGGATGATGAAGTACTATCTGACCGTTTAAATCATATTGATATGTCCATTCTGCATTACCACTTCCTGGCAAATATTCTGGATTTTGCAAGTTCTGAATTGTATAATTGATTTTTCTATAATTATTGTTTGACAAGCTCTTCTCGTAGAAGTTATCGTTTAACAGATATAATTTTTTAAACGGATTTTTAGAATTATCAAAATTTGAATACGTTGTAGTAGTTAGAGCCTTGTCTAACCCACCGGATTTTTCTAATTTTTCACTTTTAATTAAATTATTATTTGAATCTAAATAATAAGTATAATATGTCTCTAAAGTGTAAGTTTTAGAATATATTTTTATTTTTCCAGATTCATATGTGTAAGTTTTAACTGTAACTAATTCATTAAACTGATTGTATAATTCTGCTTTTTTAGGTTTATCATTTTCCATTGTGTAAACAATAGTAGGATAAGTATCATTCGAAAATTTCAATTCAATTTTATTATCATGATACGACAAAGTAGTAAATGAATCTGAATAAAAATTATCAGGTGACCATATGTTTTCTGACTTTACGAATTTACCTATCATTTTTACCAACCTTCCATTTTTATAATTGAATGTGTAATACCATGATGGTTGAAGTAATGACACTTTAGGAGACTCCATGTAATAAACAAATGCTTTATTTGGCTCTAAATCTGTTGGGTTTTGTTGGTTTTCAAGCATATCATCAGAACTTGTATTACAAGAAACTATTCCTAAAACGAATAAAAAATAAAAAAGTTTTTTCATGGTTAATTTTAAGGCTACAAAAATAGTTTTTATTTATAAATTATAAGGTAAATTGGTATACATTCCCACCCTCTTTTTTATCCTTTTCATCGGCAATCAGCAAGGTTTTATCATCAACGAAAATTACGGCTTCTTTTTGTGAATTGTGCTGCAAAGATATTTTCTGAATTTTAGCGGAATTAAAATCATTTGCTGTGAATCCTGAAAGCACATGAATATTTTTATGCGTTAAAAGAGCGATCTCGTTTTTAGAATTTATTGCCGCTGAAGTAATGGCAGCATCATTAAAACCACCTTCGAGCTTTAATTTACCTATTAATTTTGCTTCAAAATCTCCTTCTTTATTCGGAATCTGGAATACCAGAAAAGTTCCGTCAAAACCTTTGCTTCTGTTTTTGGTGAACAGGTAAAAGTTTCCGTCTTTTTCTACAAAAGCTTCACAATCGTACAGCAAGTTTGATTTTTTAGGTGGAAATTCAGTCTGACCCTCGTAATGAAACTTTGTGGTCTGAACTACTTTTGTCGATTTTTGAGAACTGTCTTTTAAATCTAATTTAATGATAGAAAGATTTTGTCTGTCGTTTTCATTATTCCCAAAATCTCCGATATAGATATTTCCGTTGTTATCCTTTGTAATGTCTTCCCAGTCGTTGTTTTCGGCATTTTCAACCAAAACATCTGCAACAAGATTTCCTTTTAAATCTAAACCGTACACTACATTTTTATTTCCCGCATCTTCAATTGCCCAAATTGTTTTCTGGTCTTGAGAAAGTGTAATTCCCGAAACTTCTTTCAGCTTTTTCGGAAGAGAAAATTCGGTTTTCAAAGCATCACTTTTTATTGCAGAATCCTGTGCTTTTGGGTTACAACTTAATAAAAACAAAGCGAATATGTAGGTAAATTTCATAATTAGATTTTAAACTCAAATTTAAACATAAGTTATTTTAGTTGGTAAGATTTTTTAAGCTTCAAATAAATTTGAATTAAGCAGATACATTCTTAATGAACATCTAAGATTCCTTACCTTTCTTAATCATTAATGTTCAAAATATTTTATTTTTTCAATTTTTTAAACTGAAAAAATGAAAATCTCACGCTCTTTTCCAGTTTATTAATCATCTGTTGATGGTAGAGTAAAAATCCGGCACTTAACCCCATTAAACTTCCTATAATAGTATCAATTAATCTGGCTTCCATGAGTTCAGTGACATTATGATGAACAAGACTTCCCGTTTCAACCAAAAGAATCGTTAAAGGAGTCAGAAAAATTACGGCAAAACCATAGTTTCTCACGATCATCAATTCAACAATAAACTGTAAAAACATAATAATGAAAATCATCACAATTTTCTCAGGGTTAAAATAAAGAATAAACCATGCAAGACCAAGACCTACAAATGTTCCTATAATCCGGTGAAGATTTCTCTGTCGTACATGCTCAAAATTTCGTCCCTGAATAATTGCGATCGTAGAAATGGAAATCCAGTATGTATTTTGGAACTTCAATATATGTCCGATAACTAAAGTTAAGGTCATAAAAACGGCAATGATTCCACTTTCCACAAATTTTGTGTATCGTTTTTTTCTAAATGTTCTTCTCGGAATATTGATGACCGCAGATTTTTCAACAAAAACAGAGTAAATAAATGCAAAAGAACACGACAAAATCGCTCCTATTACAAAAAGCCCGATTCTGGTCGGAATCATTTCCATATTATACTGAAAATTACTCGCCATTGCAGCAACCATGATGAAAAAGAAATTTCCGGGCGGTGGAATTTTATAGTAACTGGTAATAAAATGCGATAAGAAAGCAACGATTCCTAAAGCTAAAGCGCTACAATACACATTAAAACCAAAACATAAACTCACCGAAAAAGAGAAAATCATTCCGAAAGCGCAGACCGCCAAATGAATCATTCTCTGACTGATTGGAGCCTGTGTAAAATATAAGATCGTTAAAGCACCTAAACTCGACAGACTCCCGAAGTTCGGCTTTTCTAAAAACCATCCCAAAAGCAACGGACTTCCGATGCACAACGCTGCCAAAAACGGAAAATGCCATTTTCGCTCTGTTTTTTTGATCTCAATTAAATATTGAAATCTGTTTTGTACAGGATGATTTACTTTCATTAATTTTTATCTTGAAGCTTTTGCCTTTTCCCACAGAACATCCATTTCCTCCAAAGTTATATCAGCTAATTTTAAATCCGTCTCAGCTGCAAGCTGTTCCATTTTCTGAAAACGAGAAATGAATTTTAAGTTGGTTCTTTCTAATGCGGAATCAGGATTCAAACCGGAAATTCGGGAATAATTTATTAATGAGAAAAACACATCTCCCAGTTCCTGTTCTTTTTTATCCAAATCAGTTTCTGCATGAAACTCCTGAATTTCTTCATCAACTTTCTTCCATGCATCTTCTGCATCATGAAATTCAAAACCAATTCCTTTTACTTTATCCTGAATTCTGTAGGCTTTCACCAAACTAGGTAAACCTTTCGGAACCCCACTCAAAATAGACTTATTGCCTTCTTTCAGTTTTAATTTTTCCCAGTTTTGTTTTACCTCTTCTTCATCTTTCACTTCAACATCACCGTAAATATGCGGATGACGGAAAATCAGTTTTTCATTTAATGAATTGATGACATCGGCAATATCGAAACTTCCTTTCTCAGAACCTATTTTCGCATAAAAAACCAAATGAAGCAGTACATCACCAAGTTCTTTTTTAATCTCAGTTAAATCTTCCTGCAAAAGTGCATCAGAAAGCTCGTAAGTTTCTTCTAAGGTTAAATGACGGAGCGTCTGCAAAGTCTGTTTCTGATCCCACGGACATTTTTCACGCAGATCATCCATGATGTCTAGTAATCTTCCGAAAGCTTCGAGTTTTTCCTGTTTGGTATTCATGTTGAGGTTGAGGTTTAGATTTAGGTTAAAAAAAAATACAAATTTACGGCAAATCTTTATTAGTTCTTTTTAGAATTATTCCGTTTTTTAAGTGCAGGAAAATTAAAGATTTTCAGCAAGTTTTCTTTTAACCATTAATTATTTTATCATCGATAAAATCTTTGCACCTTAAAACAGTTAGATAAAAGAAACTTTTGCACATTTGCGATTAATCAAAACATTTAAAACAAAAAACCTCATCATTTCTGACGAGGTTTTATATAAATTCAGATAAATTAAACTATCCCATTTTTCTGTGCGTACTTTTTGTAGCTGCTTTTGCACCTGTGCTCGCTTTCACTTTTGGAGCTGCAGGTTTTTCAGCTTTAGGAGCTGCTTTATTAGGAACTTCTTTTTCAACGCTAACTTCTTCTGCCGCTTCACCATCTATCGTTTCAGGCTCTGCTTTTACAAAGCTTTCAGGGGTAATGTATCCTGCTTTCTGCAAAATATTATACCATTGAGCCAGTTTTTTGATATCTGAAGTGTAAACTCTTTCAGTATCATAATTTGGTAAAGATGCAGTCATAAATTCAGTTAATTCTGCATCAGAAGATTTATGAGAAATAGTCTCTTTATAATCGTGATTTTTAGCAATATTTTCGAAAACTTCAAACAAAGGAACCTCCTTATCAAAAGTAAACATTGCAATATTATCTAAAAGACTTACCTGGCTTGAATTCCCGATGCTCACTTTCTTTTTTGAAGTTACATCTTCAATGATAAATCCGTTTCTCAATTGCGATACCAATTTGTAAAGTCCTGGCTTTCCGGAGATCGAAATTATTTTTTCTAACAGCATAATTTTTATTTTTTTAATTTTAGTAAAAGCTGTACGCTTTTTATAATAATATATTTCTTAGTTTAAATTATTTGGGAAATCTCATTTTATAGCCTATTGACACATCACCCTGCGTGATTTTCGTAAGTTTTCCTTTTACCAGCTTTTTCTTTAATGCGCTTAAATGATCAGTAAAAAGTGTTCCTTCAATATGATCATATTCATGCTGAATTACGCGGGCTCTAATATCGGAAAAAGTTTCTGTATGCTTTACAAAATTTTCGTCGTAATATTCAATAAGAATTGTACTCTTTCTCTTCACATCTTCTCTTACATCCGGAATCGAAAGACATCCCTCATTAAACTTCCATTCTTCACCCGATTCTTCAAGAATTTTTGCATTGATGAAAACCTTTCTGAATTCTTTAAGCTCATCGGCAATATCTTCATAATCCTCATCTTCCGCCAAAGGCGTTACATCTACGATAAACAATCTGATATCCAGACCAATCTGCGGTGCAGCCAAACCAATACCGTTTGCGCTGTACATGGTTTCAAACATATTATCGATCAGCTCCTGCAGATCCGGATAATTTTTGTCTATCTCTTTTCCCGTTTTTCTTAAAACAGGATCTCCAAAAGCTCTAATTGGTAAAATCATCTTGTTCTTTGTTCTAAAAAATTCTGCAATATGATGGTTGCACTTACTTTATCTATTAATCCTTTCTGTTGTCTCTGTTTTCTACTTTTTCCGCTTTGAGAAATAAAAAACGAAGCCATTTTTGAGGTAAATCTTTCATCAAACCGGTGAACTTCAATCTGTGGAAATTCTGCTTTAAATTTTTCGATAAAACCTAAAATATCAGTTTCCACTTCCGAAATATTACCTTTTAAATCTACAGGAAGACCTACAACCGCTGCATCTACTTTATTTAAACTGAAATAATTTTTCAAAAAATCAATCAGAAAACGAGTTTCCACAGTATCAAGACCACTTGCAATAATCTGCATATCATCGGTTGCAGCGATACCACAACGCGCTTTTCCGTAGTCTATTGCTATGATCTGTCCCATAAGTCTGCAAATTTAAGAAATTTTACTCATTTTATTCCTAACACAGTTTTTTTTATAAATCATAGTTTTTTTACATTAATTTTTTTATAATTTTATATAACCTAAACCAAAGACTATGAAGCAATTGATTCTCGTAAGACATGCGAAAAGCGACTGGCCGGAAGAAACCAGCGACTTTGACAGACCATTAGCAGACACCGGCTTACAGGATGCTTTGAAAATGTCTAAATTTCTAAAAAACCATAATATTACTATTGATTATCTCGTTTCAAGTCCTGCTGTAAGAGCTTTGAATACGTGTAAGATTTTTAATCAAACCTATCATTTAAACTTTGGAACAGACGAAAAATTGTATAACCCTTCTGAAAATAATTTTCAGTCTGTTATTTATGATCTTAATGACAGTTTGAATTCAGTTGCGTTTTTTTCACACAACAATGGCATTTCAAATTTTGCCAATTCTATTTCTGAGGATATTTTCCATTTCCCTACTTGTGGTGTTGCCGGTTTTCAAATCGAATGTGACTCATGGTCGCAGTTTGACGGCGCCAATAAAAAACTGCTTTTCTTTTATGAACCAGGAAAAATAAAAGTTTAACATTAAAATTCCCCTCTTCCGGAAATCGAGTACCAGATTTGCCGAAACAAAAAATTAATTAATAGATATAGAGGCATTGGTGGGGAAAATTCGTAAGAATTTTTGAAGGGGTGGTTAAATATTCCCAAATGTAAAGTTTCCTTTAAGTTTTGGCTAAAGCCAATTTTAATATTATAAATAAAAAAACGGGCTAAAGCCCGTTTCTATTGATAAATATTTTACACAAAGATTATTTCCTTTTCAAATCCAGATCATCAAAATCAAAACTGAAATCTGTTATATCAGAAATTGCTTTCATTTTTGCAGATTCGGCTTTTCCGTTTTCATTATAATTAAAAATCAGATACGCATCGGCATCATAACTTCTGTCGTCCCATTTAATAATAAACGTATTATTAGAAAAAGGAAGCAACTCGCCTTTCAGTCTTGGAGAATTGTTGCAAGAAATTCTGTATGTATTTCCTTGTTGAATCACTTCAACATTACCGAACCATTGGTCGTTGTATTTTCCTACAAACTGTTCTGCTTTTGGCTGTAACCCTTTTTCTTTTTTGAACGCCTCAGATTTTGCAAAAGCTTCTTTTTTCTGTTTTCTGTACTCAGTTTCAATTTTTTTCATTCGGTCACCGTACGTTTTGAGCCAGTTTCTGTCGGAAATTCCAAGGTAAGAATCTTTCACCGTATTGGTAATCGTATTAAATGCAGCCCCAGACTGTTGATTCGTTAAAACCACAATCCCCAATTTCATATCAGGAATTAAAGTAAATTGAGTAACCGTTCCAATCAATCCACCAGTATGCTGAATTTGTTTATGACCTTTCACATCACTTAAAAACCAACCCAAACCATACCCATAAAAACTTGTGTCATAAGGATTTTTCATTGCTACACCGTCCGGAATCTGTAAACTCCAAAGCTGCTGAACGTTTTTATCGGATACTAATTTCTTTCCGTCTTTCGTCGTAAAATTATTCAGAAGACATTCTGCCCAAATCGTCATGTCTTTGATGTTACTCATAATTCCTCCTGCGGCATTGGCTGTTTCGTTCCAGTCGTGGGGAACGGCAATTGCTTTTCCGTCAACCGGAGCGTGCGCATCGATTTTATTTGAAATAGCTTTTGCCCTGTTGTAGCTCCCGAAACTTGAAGTCATCCCGACTGGTTTCATAATTCTCTGTTCGATAAAATCTGCCCAACTTAATCCTGAAATTCTGGTAATCACTTCTCCAGCGACAATAAACATGATGTTGTTGTAGTCTAAAGTTGTTCTGAATGGATTTTCAGGTTTTAAATATCTCACATTATGAACAATATCTTTTACCGTTAAATTTCCGCCTTCCGGAAAAAACATCAGATCTCCCTGTCCTAAACCTAATCCGGCTCTGTGGGTTACCAAATCTTTAATCGTTACATTTTGAGAAACATACGGATCATACATTTGAAATTCAGGAATATATTTTGAAACCTTATCATCCCAGTTCAATTTTCCTTCGTCTGCTAAAATGGCCAGCGCCGTACAGGTAAAACCTTTGGAATTGGATGCGATTCCGACCAAAGTATTGTCATCCATCGGCTGTTTAGACGTTAAAGAACGTACTCCAAACCCTTTTGAATAAATAACTTTTCCATCTTTGATAATTCCGACAGACATTCCCGGAACGTCGAAAGTTTTTAACGTATTTTGAATTAATTCATCCAGTTTTTTTTCTTCTACCTGCGCATTCGCAATACCCACCGTTAAAAGAAAAAGGAAAAAAGAGAGTTTCTTTTTCATATCTAAATATTTATTTTTTAAATTTTTTCAAATTTAATCAATTCAGTATTATTGAGTAAATTTGTAACTTGTTTAAACCGCAAAAGGGAACAAAAGATTTTAGTTCGTTACAAGATTTTCAAAAGCTTACAAAAAGTAAGTCCACTAATTTTGTAAACTTTTGAAATTCCATCCAATTATTTCTTTGTCTCTTTTGCGGTAAAAAAATTAACAATGACCAAAATTCTTCTCCTCTCCGATTCTCATTCTTATATGGATGACCGAATTTTAGATTATGCAAAACAAGCCGATGAAATTTGGCATGGCGGAGATTTTGGAAGCTTTGAAATCATTGAGCAGCTTGAAAAAATCAAACCTTTAAAAGGAGTTTGGGGAAATATTGACAATGCAAAAATCCGTTCAGAATTTCCTGAAGTGAATCGTTTTTTTTGTGAAAAGGTAGAGGTTTTAATGATACACATTGGTGGTTATCCCGGAAAATATACGCCTTTGGCTAAGAAAGAAATTTCAGAAAAAGCTCCGAAATTATTTATTTCAGGGCATTCTCATATTCTGAAGGCAATGTATGATGACAAAAATAAACTGATTCATCTCAATCCCGGAGCTTGCGGAAAACAGGGATGGCATAAAATGAGAACGATGATGCAGTTTGTGATTGACGGAGAAGAGATAAAAGATTTGGCAATCATTGAATTAGGACCCAAAGTATAATTTGAAACACAAATGCCACCAATATTTTTCACGAATAACACTAATACTTTCGTGAAAATTTGTGTAAAACATTTGTGTAGATTAGTGTTTAAAATATATGAAAATCGGCGATAAAGTTTCGGTAGTTGATGAAGATTTGAGTGGAGTGATTACTTCAGTCAATGGAAATATTGTCGTTTTCAAGGATGAATACGGATTCACCTATCAATATCCGAAAGAAAAACTGGTTCCGAAAAATGCTGAAATTTATGAAAATATTAAAATCGTAAAAAAAGCAGAACCAAAAAAGGTGATTTCAAAAAAGCATGATAAAAATCCGCTCGTTTTAGATTTGCATTTTGAAAATCTGGTGAAAAACCCACATGATTACGATAGTTTCGAAAGATTATTCATTCAGAAGGAAAAACTCATTCAGACCATCAATTTCTGCAGAAAAAATCATTTAAAAAGACTTGAAATTGTTCATGGAATCGGTGACGGAACTTTACAGCGAATGGTTTTTGACGTTCTTGAAAGTCAAACCGGTTTAGATTTTTACAATAAGGAAATACTTCATCATCAATCGGGTGCGGTAATGGTAGAATTTCACTAAATTTGCAACAATTGTAATATGAACGTACTAAATTTACTTTTTACCAAAGACGGACTGATATACCAAATCACCAAAAACAAAAGTGTTTTGGAGGAAAAATCTTACTTCGTTGACGAAGAATCGCCGAAGAATTTTATTTCAGGAAAACTTGAAGATGTTCTTCTAAAGCAAAGATATGACGAAGTTTCTGTAATTTCTGCACTGAATCATTTCACTTTGATGCCTGAAGGTTTTGAAGATCACGATTCCGGATATGACCTGATTGCTTTCAATGCGCCAGTTGATAAGGATAACGAAGAACTGATGCTCTCTGTAAACAAGAAATTCAAAGTTCAGTTTTATTATACTTTTCCAAAAGTATTTTATCAGAAAATAAAAGATTTGTCGATTCCGGTAAGATTTAATTTTTCGGGTGAGAAATTTTTAAACTCGATCAATAATAAAAACAATAAAGAAATTCACATCAATCTTTATCATAATCAGTGTGAATTTTTTGCAATATCCAATAAAAAAATCATCCTTTATAACAATCTGGATGTAAATTCGGAAGTAGACTTTCTGTATTTCGTGATGTTTACGTTGAGCAAAATCGGTTTTGGGATCAATGAAACCAACTTTTATGTGTACGGCGAAACCACAGAAAACGAAACTTTTATTTCAGAACTTCAGAAATTCGTGAAGAATCTGAAAGTAGTTTTTGATAATATTCCGAATAAAATTTTTTTATTGGCTTGATGATGAATGCTAGATGATGGATGTTAAATTATTGAGAATATTTTTTTTATGAGTTTTAAATTTGAAAAATTAATTATTTGGCAGGATTCTATGGATTTTGCTGAAACGATTTTCAAAATAACGCTAAGCTTTCCAAAAGAAGAAATATACAATCTCACATCTCAAATAAGACGAGCTTCAGATTCAATAGCATTAAACATATCAGAAGGCAGTATTTTACAAAGTAATTTAGAGTTCAAAAGATTTTTAGGATATTCGATAAGATCAATTGCAGAAGTAATAACTTGTCTTTATAAAGCTAAAAACAGAAATTATATTGACGAGAATAATTTTCAGGATTGTTACAATTTTGCTTACAAACTGATGAATCACATCATTGCTTTTAGAAACAAACTCACATAAAAACATTTAGCGAAAAGCAATAAACATCCATCACCCAACATCTAACACCCCACATCTATGTACAGAATAATTTCCGGTAAATGGAAAGCAAAAAAAATAGCCGCTCCCAAAAATTTTGACGTAAGACCGACAACGGACTTTGCAAAAGAAGCGCTTTTCAGTATTTTGGAAAACACTTACGATATGCAGTCGGTTTCTGTTCTTGATCTTTTTGCAGGAATCGGTTCCATCACTTTAGAGTTCGCTTCGAGAGGTTGCCAAGACGTGACTTCGGTCGAAATGAATCCGAAACATACGGCTTTTATCAATTCAACAGCTTCTGATTTGGAGATGGCTTTACAGGTCAACACTCAACGTGGCGATGTGTATGACTGGCTTAAAAAATTCAGAAATAAAAAATCGTACGAGATTGTTTTCGCTGATGCACCGTTTGAAACTGAAGAAAAAAAATATCAGGAACTGATTTCTTTGGTTTTAAATAATAAATATCTGAAACCAAATGGAATTCTCATTGTAGAACATCAAAGCAGATTAAAACTGGATCACCCGAATTTTAAATATACCAGAAAATACGGAAATGTAAGTTTCAGCTTTTATGAACCCAATCAGGAAGCTGAAATTGAAGTTGAAACCGAAATCAAGGATACTACAGAATAAAAAACAGACTCATTTCGAGTCTGTTTTCGTTTTATAATACTTTTAACTCTAAATCTATTGTTTTACCGAAAAATTTCTTTGATATTTTCTCAAAATTCTTAGTAATATCAGAAAGATAAAATTTGTAAGTTGGTTTTGGATTATTGTCGTTCAACAAATGATATTTATCTAAAATAATCGTCAAATGATTGGCAACAATATTCGGCGAATCAATCACACGGACACGGTTTCCGTAATACTGCTTAATCTCGTCAATTAAAAGCGGATAATGAGTACAACCGAGAATCAGTGTTTCAATATTCTTTAATTTAGCATTACTCAGATAATTGTAAATAATAGAATGTGTAATCGGATGATTTTTGAAGCCCTCTTCAATCGCAGGAACCAAAAGCGGAGTCGCCAACTCATCAACTTTGATAAATTTGTTGTGTTTACGGATGCTTTTCTTATAAAGTCCTGAATTTACAGTCGCCTTTGTGGCAATTACACCCACATTATTGTGAATTTCATAGGCAACTTTTTCAGCAACCGGATTGATGACGTCAATCACCGGAACTTTCCCGGCAACCGATTCCATCACTTCCTGCAAAGCATTTGCTGTAGCCGTATTACAGGCAATGACAATCGCTTTACAGTTTTGCTCTAAAAGGAAATTAGAAATTTTTGTAGAATACCCTATAATCGCTTCTTTCGATTTTTCACCGTAAGGAAGATGTTTTGTATCTCCAAAATAAATAAGGTCTTCATTCGGAAGAAGTCTTTTTATTTCTTTGGCAACCGTTAAACCACCTACTCCACTATCAAAAATCCCGATAGGCTGCTTCGGCGAAAGATGCGAATAATCTTGTTTTTTAGTTTTCAAAAGCTTTGAAATTTAATACAAAAATACTTAAAGATTTTAAATTCGAGATTCGAGATTCGAGATTTTTAAACCAGAAATAAATCGGAAGCAATTCCATCTGCCATAAACCAATGTTTTTCAGGGATTTTAAGATGGTTATTTTCAATTTTCAGAATTTCTTCTTCTATTTTATTTTGAATTTCTTTATTAAAATGTTCTAGAATATTTTCAGAAAATTTTTGATTTAAACTATCTAAATCTACACCCCACATCGTTCTTAAACCAATCATAATCATTTCATTAAACTGGTCTTGTGGTGAAAGAATCTCCGTTTCTTTGGCTAAAATATTTGAATTTAATCTTTTGATGTATTGCTGATTATTGGCAATATTCCAACTTCTGACATCAGTTCCGTTATAAGAATGTGCAGAAGGTCCTATCCCCAAATATTCCTGGTATTTCCAATACGAAGAATTGTGTCTTGAATGAAATCCGGGTTTTGCAAAATTGGAAATTTCATAATGTTCAAAACCATGGCCTTTCAGGAAATCGATCATATAATAAAACTCGCGATTCTGTTCTTCTTCTTTTGGATTTAAAACCTTTCCTTGTGAAACCCAGTTTTCTAAAGCAGTTTTAGGCTCAACCGTTAAAGCATAAGAAGAAATATGCGGAACTTCAAGCGCAACGGTTTTATTCAAATTCTCCTTCCAAATTTCCAGATTGGAAGTTGGCGAACCGTAAATCAAATCGATACTTAAATTTTCAAAACCAAAATCCTGAGCTCTTTTGATAGAACTTTCAGCTTCTGATGCATTATGTGCACGGTTCATCAGTTTCAAATCTTCATCAAAGAAACTTTGGGTTCCGATTGACAAGCGGTTTACCGGAGATTTTGATAATTCTTTTAAAAAAGTATTATTCAAATCATCAGGATTTGCTTCTAATGTAATTTCAATATCATTTTTAAAACTAAAATATTTTAAAACTTCATCAATCAAAAATTTAATTTCATCCGCAGAAAGCACAGAAGGCGTTCCTCCACCGAAATACAGTGACTGAATATTTTTATTCTGAAGCTCGTCTTTTCTAAGTAAAATTTCTTTTTTCATGGCATCCAGCATTTCATCTTTAAAATTTAAAGAGGTAGAAAAATGAAAATTGCAGTAGCTGCATTTCTGTTTGCAAAAAGGAATGTGAATGTAAATCATAAAAAAAAGCCCTGAAAAATTTCAGAGCTCAAATTTATTTAAATTAAATTGATTAATATCTAAATCCTCTATGATTAATAAAGTTATCGAAGTTATAACCAAGACCAATCATGAAGCTGTTTCCTCCATACTCCTGAATGTCAGACATTCCAAGGTTGTATGTAGCACCCACCATAAATTTGTTGAATCTTACTTTTACAATTGGAGAGATACTCAACTGCTGATTGTCAAATCTGTTCTGAACTCCTCTGTAGCTTACCCCGAAAGAGAATGCGTTGATATCATTCGAGAACGTAGCCATAAGGTTTAAGTCCATCATTCTCGTTGAGTTTGTATTTAAGTTGATTAAAGCTGAAGGTGTGATGGCAATGTTGTCTGCAATTTTCCAGTCGTATCCTAAGTTTAAGAAGAATTTAATTGGAGATGGCTCGTAATTGTTTACGATAGATTCATCATTACTTAACGCGATATCATTAACAGAAACTCCCCCGAACAAACCTCTGTATGTTGCTGCTAAACCGAAGTTTGCATACGCCATAAAGATGTTGCTTTCATTACCTTGTAACAATGGATCGTAACCGTCTTCAGTATTAATTTTAGAATAATCAAAATTCATATTGTAGAAGTTCACACTTGTACCAAAAGAAAACTGATCCCTTCTTTCACCTTCACTGCTTAGTGGAATAAAATAAGATGCTCCTGCTGTAATTCCTCCCGCTGAAATAGGACCGTTACTATCTCTGAAAACGGAGATACCTGCTCCTACTCTGTCAAAAATATTAGCGTTGATCCCCACAGATTGTACGTTTGGAGACTCGCTGAATTTTGAAAATTGTTGTTGATAGTTTAAGTTAAGCTGTACATAGTCCGTTTTACCGTATTGAGCAGGGTTGAACAGGAACTCACCATCCAAAAGATATTGTTGATAATATGGTAGTGATTCTTGTGCTTTGTATGCATTCGACAAAAGAGCTAAACATACGATAGCATATAGTTTTCTCATAACAAATCTTGATTTCAATTCAACAAATATAAAAAAATTCTCAATATATTTTTAGTTTTCTAAATAATTTCTCCATTTTTTTACAGCATCCGCCATATCTTTTGGCATTGGGCTTTCAAAATACAATTCCTTCTTAGTCGTTGGATGTACAAATCCTAAAGTGTGAGCATGTAAAGCATGTCTTGGTAAAACTTCAAAAACATTTTTTATAAAGCTTTTATACTTTGGCAGATTAACTCCTCTCAACGCAATGTTTCCTTCGTATCGTTCATCATTAAATAAGGTATGGCCGATATGTTTAAAATGCGCCCTGATCTGGTGCGTTCTTCCGGTTTCAAGTTTACATTCCACCCAGGTCATATATTTGAACCGTTCCAATACTTTGTAATGAGTTACCGCATGCTTTCCCTGACTTCCATCTACATACGTGTACATCTGCATTCTGTTTTTAGGATGTCTTCCGATATGGCCGGTAATCGTTCCTTCATCATCCTGTACACTTCCCCATACAAAGGCCCAGTACAGACGTTTTGTTTTCCTGTCAAAAAACTGTTTTGCTAAATAGCTCAAAGCATACTCATTTTTAGCAATTACCAAAAGTCCTGAAGTATCTTTATCGATCCTGTGAACCAATCCTACCCTGTCAAGATCAGATTTTTCCCCGTTTTTCTGAAAATGAAAAGCAAGGGCATTCACCAAAGTTCCGTCCCAGTTTCCAAATCCGGGATGTACCACCATCCCGGGATCTTTATCTACAACGACAAGATCATCGTCTTCGTATACGATATTAATAGGAATATCCTGTGGAATGATAACATTTTCGCGTGGCGGATGCGCCAATAAAACAGAAATCTGGTCACCCGGTTTTACCCTGTAATTTTGTTTTACGGGGGTTCCGTTCACGACAACATTTCCCGCACGGCAGGTTTGTGAAATTTTGTTTCTCGAAGAGTTCTGTCTGAAGATCATTAAAAACTTGTCGATCCTGAGAGGTTCTTGTTTAGGATCAACAGTAATATTAAAATGCTCATAAAGACCTTTATTCTCATCATCAATATCAATTGAATTATTGACGTCTAAAAATTCTTCGTCTAAAAAATCTTCATTATCTTCTGTCATTATTACTTCTTTATATAAAAGGCTTCAACATTTTAAAGTTGAAGCCCTGTTTATATTCAATTAAAATTAATTATATAATTACCTTTTTAGCTTTAGGCTTGTCTGTTGCAGGAGTTGTTGAATTTGCAGCAGGTTTCGTCTTATCATTTGTAGTCGCAGGTTTTGCTGAAGGTGTACTTTGTTGTTTTACAGCATCCGTTTTCGGAGCTTCTTTTTTTGGTGGATTTACCGGCGTCGGTGTAGATTCGATTACTGGCGGATCCGGGAAGTTTGGAACTTCTTCATATCTGATCGGCGGCAAAGTGGTATCCACTTTCATTCGGTAAGTAGAATTTAAGATTTCAATTTTACCGCGCAATTCTGCAGGAGTCTTTTTACTTGCCCAAAGATCGATCTGCATTCCCTGATCTCGTGTGTCTCCGGCAGCTGGATCTTGATAATAAATAATATCCGAATCATCATTTCCTCCATCTTCATGATCTACAATGCCTACTTCAAAAAGATTTCTTGCAATAAGTGCTTTCGCTTCTTTTACTGTTAATCCCACAACATTCGGAACAGAAATATTTCTTAACGGACCTGAACCCACCACAACATCTACGACTGAGAATCTAGGAATTTTTGTTCCCGGCTTAATCGAATTCCCTTTAAATAAAATCCTTAAAACAGCATCTTTCTGAATACTCGATTCGAAAATAGTGTCTCCTACTTTTAAACCAACCTGATCCAGTCGCTGGAAAGCCAGACCTGAATATTTATTGATCACATCCGGAACGGCAACAGGAGCCCAGCTTTTAGGGTTTACCATCAGCTGAATTGCTCTTCCGTTTTTCACTCGGGAACCTTGTGAAGGATATACTTTTAAAACCTGAAGCGGTCTGTATTTAGGATTATAAGCAGCACTGTCAACTTCATAGTCTAGTCCTGCATCTTCCAATATTTTTACTGCATCGTGTACAGATTTATTCACAACATTAGGAACAGGAATTTCCTGACCATGATTGGTGTGATACTCAAGCCAGCGGAAAGTAAGCCATACTAACCCTACAAAAATCCCGATCGCTACTAATAAATTGAGTAAAACTTTCCAATTGAAAAGTGATTTAAGCATACTTAAAAATACTTTAATTATAACGACAAAGATAATTAATAATTTTATATTGAAGTTTTTATTTGACAGAATTCATTTTTGCTTTCAAAAAATCCGAAATTCACTTATTTCAATATAGAAAATGTTTAAATTTGCCTTAATTGATAATATGGATATGAGCAAAAAACACGTTGCCGTAGTTATGGGAGGCTATTCTGACGAATACAGAGTTTCTCTGAAAAGCGGTCAGTTAATATATGATTCCTTAGATCGGGAACTTTACCATGTTTATAAGGTGGTTATCTTAAAAGATGAATGGTATTTTCTGGATGAAAACGAGAATAAAAAACCGATCAACAAAGGTGATTTTTCAGTAACCTTAAATAATAATGAAGTATTAAAATTTGATGTTTGTTTCAATATTATTCACGGAACTCCAGGTGAAAACGGGATTTTGCAGGCTTACTGGGATGCTATCGGACAAAAATATACAGGCTGTGATTTTTACCAAAGCGCATTAACATTCAATAAAAAGGATACTTTAGCGGTACTTTCGAAATACGGAATTCCTTCTGCAAAAAGTGTTTATTTAAGGAAAGGTGAAGACATTAATGTAGATGAAATTATCGAAAATTTAGGGCTCCCTGTTTTTGTAAAACCAAATCAATCAGGTTCTTCACTTGGTATTTCTAAGGTTAAAGAAAAATCTGAACTGATCGCTGCATCTGAAATTGCTTTTAAAGAAGATGATGAAATTTTAATTGAAAGTTTCTTAAACGGAATGGAAGTTTCCGTTGGGGTTATTGATTTTAAAGGGGAAACGATTGTTTTAGGAATCACGGAAATTGTTCCTAAAAACGAATTTTTCGATTATGAAGCGAAATATGAAGGTGCTTCAGAAGAAATTACTCCCGCAAGAATCGACAATGAAACCAGAATCAGAGTGGAAGAAATTGCAAAAAGAGCTTACAATTCTTTGGGAATGAGCGGTTTTTCAAGAAGCGAGTTCATTTTAATGGATGGAATTCCTTATATGCTGGAAATGAATACCAATCCCGGTTTTTCTCCGGCAAGTATTCTTCCGCAACAGGCAAAAATTTACGGAATTTCAATCAAAGACCTTTGTGGAAACGAGGTTGAGAAAGCTTTGAAAAAGTAGGAAGATGGATGTTGGGAGATGGAAGTTTCATACTTTGCTTTCAACATTTATTTTTAATTTAAAATAAAAATTAGTTTCAGAAGGTAGTGTTTAATATTGTAAAGTATTGAACTTTAAACGCAAAACCTTAAACTTAAAACTTTTACGCATGAAAATTGCTGTTTTCCCGGGCTCTTTTGACCCCATCACTTTAGGACATTATGATATTATCGAAAGAGCAGCTGCACTTTTTGATAAATTAATCATCGCTATCGGACAGAATTCACAGAAAAAATATATGTTTCCTTTAGAAAAAAGGATGGAATTTTTGCAAAATTCCGTTGCCGAATTCCCTAATGTGGAAGTGGATTTTTTCGAAGGTTTAACGGTGGATTACTGTTTTGAAAAAAACGCCCAGTTCATCATTCGCGGACTCAGAAATCCTGCCGATTTTGAATTTGAAAAAGCAATTGCACACACCAACAGAACTTTAGCTCACAAAAAAATTGAAACCGTTTTCCTTCTTACTTCTTCCGGAAAATCTTTTATCAGCAGCAGCATTGTAAGGGAAATTATCAATCACGGCGGAGAATACGAGCTTTTGGTCCCGGAATCTGTAAGAGTGGAAAAATAATTGATAAATGATTATTGATAATTGATTTTACACTGAATTTTAATCAATCATCACTTATCAACCATCATTCATAAAAAAATGCACGAACAGATCAATTTTGCCATAGAAGTTTTGGGTACGATATCGTTTTCGATGTCGGGAAGTTTTGCGGCAATGCAGAAAAGATTAGATCCGTTTGGCGTTTTAATTATTGCTTTCGTGACTTCAGTGGGTGGCGGAACAGTGAGGGATCTTCTTCTCGATATTCCTGTTTTCTGGATGCACGACCTTCTGATGTGCGGATTGATTTTAGCAACCTCTATTTTTTCAATGGTTTTTAAATCGATTGAGAAAAACTTTAAGGTTACTTTGTTTATTTTCGACAGTTTCGGATTGGGATTATTTACAATAATTGGTGTTCAGAAAGGTCTAAATGTAGATATTCACCCTTTAATATGTATTGGATTGGGTACGATAACCGGGTGTTTTGGCGGAATTATACGGGATATTTTACTAAATAGAATCCCTCTGATTTTTAGAAAAGAAATTTATGCGAGCGCCTGTATTATTGGCGGTTCAATCTTTTTATTACTAACAACTTTTACGAACCTGTCTTATACCATTATTCAGATTTTTACAATTTTACTGATTGTTTCCATCAGAACATTGGCCGTAAAATACCATTGGCAGATGCCAAAATTTTATGGTTATGAGCAAAATTCAGAAATGTAACACATTAAGAATAAAGCTTATTTAATAAATATTTGCTATATTTAAGCAACTAAAATTATCAAGCTTATGAAAAACTCTACTATTCTTTACATTTTAACCATTTGCTTACTAGGGATAATCCCTACAAATGCGCAACAGCAAATTACAATCGGAACAGGTACAAATTACTGGTATTACTCTCCTATTACCAGATTATTTGAAAACGGTGCGAGTGAAACAATTTATGATGCTTCGGAAATTGGAATAACAGGTACAATCAATTCTATAGGATGGAATATTGTAAGTAATGCTTATGCAACACCAACGGGGAATGTTTCTATTTATATGAAAATGTCTTCTCAAAGTACTATTTCAACACCCGCTTCTACAACAGGGTATACATTAGTGTATTCAGGGAATGTCAACAACGACGTATTAGGATGGCAAAACATTACTCTAAGCACCCCTTTTCAATACAACGATTCTACAAAAAACTTAATTGTTTTAGTTGTACATGCTTCAGGAAATTATACATTATCTCCGCCAAACTATTCCTATTCAAACGTACCTGATAAATCATCATATTATTATAGTATTTATGATGCCTGGAATAATACAAAAACAATGTCCGCAACAACAAACAGAACCAATATCAGATTAAACTTCAGCACTTTAAGCACTGTAGAAATCGATGGGAAAAATTCTGTAAAATACTATCCTAATCCTGTAAAAGATATTTTTAATATATCAGGTAACCAAATAATCACTTCTTTAGAAATTTATAATTTGTCAGGACAAAATATATTAAATCAAAAATTCGACAGCAAAGATATTTCCGTGAATTTATCAAGATTCACATCAGGAAATTACATCGGGAAAGTTAATTATAAAGATGGCTCTTCAAAAAATATAAAAATTATGAAGCAATAAATTTACAAGCATAAAAATGGCAGAAATATCTATTTCTGCCATTTTTAATTTATTAAGTATTTTTATCTCATTCAACTAAAAGAATTTCCCTCTGTTTCTCATATTCGGATTATGCATGTGCTTTTGCATCGTCGGCATTTTCAGCTGGTCTTTCAGCATTTTGATTTGGTCGGTCATCATTCCTGCAGAATCCAATCTTTTTGCTTCATCAAGGAGTCTTTGCCCTTCCTGTTTTTTTCCTTTAGAAATTGCTCCTGCCGCAAGATTTAAAGTTGCCATTGCGCGGTCATGCTTCATATTCAAACCATATTCCAAAGCTTTTTTCATGAATGGTTCAACCTTTGTCGGATGATCCTGTGCTAAAACCAAGCCTTGTAAATAATGGTAATATCCGTATTGGTTCTTATGAAGTTCAGTTTTATAATTTTTAATATTATTCAAAAATTTCGAAGCTTTTACCATATCCTGCTTTCTCAATTGCCAAAATGCCAAAAGGATATTTTCGTTCTTAAAAAACAAGAAAATCGGTAATGCAGCCAAAAGAAAAACTACAATTCCCCAACCTAAACTTCTCGTGAAAAACATCATGTAAAGACCTCCAAGAATCAGAAGTGCCGCAACGACGATTTTTATGTATTTGTTCATTATTAAATTTTAGAAGTGCAAAGATACTAAATAAGGTTCAGAGTTGAAGGTTCAAAGTATAAAGTTTTACATCATACAACATTGAACATTAAACTCGAAACATTAAACTTTTTCGTACGTTTGAAAACAGAAATCATATTGATTTTTTTCATCTTTTTCATGACAGATTTCCTCGGTTTTCTTCCAGACTTTATCATTGATTTTTGGGAAGTACGTATCAGCTTCAAGATTTGCCTTTACCAAAGTTACTTCAAGACGGTCTGCAATTTCCATGGTTTGTTCGTAGATATTTCCACCTCCGATAATGAAAATATTTTCGTCGATTTTCTTAGCAAACTTTACCGCTTCTTTAATGCTTCCAACAATTAAAATTCCTTCTTCAAACCAATCTTTTTTTCTTGAAACAACAATATTGGTACGGTTTGGAAGCGGTTTCCCGATGCTTTCATATGTTTTTCTTCCCATGATAACCGGATGACCTGAAGTAAGGTCTTTAAAATGTTTCAAATCTTTCGGAAGATGCCACAGAAGCTGATTATCAGAACCAATTTCATTTCTCTCTCCCATCGCCACCACAATTGTTGTCATTCAATAAATTTTATGCAAAATTAGCACTTAATTTGTATATTTGAGTAACACAAAAAAATTAAAATCATGAAATCGCCGTTATAAATTTCCAAAAGGATACTTTAGAATCTGCGATTGCATACGAACGTTTAAACAATAAAAAATCACATATGAAAAACAGAGGTTGCATGAGCGCCGGAACTATCGGCATTGCGCTTATTATTATTGTAGGAATATTATTTTTCTGGGGAAAAAGCGGATACAATAAATTTGTAGACCAGGAACAAACCGTAGATGCAAAATGGTCAAACGTACAAACCGTTTATCAGAAAAGAGCCAACTTAATCCCGAATCTGGAAAGAACCGTAAAATCATACTCGAAATTCGAGCAGGAAACTTTGACTAAAGTAATTGAAGCCCGTTCAAAAGCGACTTCAATTAACATCAATCCTTCTAATTTAACAGAAGAAGATATGGCTAAATTCCAAGCTGCCCAAGGAGAATTAACGGGGGCTTTGAGCAGATTGATGGCGGTTGCAGAAGCTTATCCAAATCTAAAAGCAGATCAGCAGTACATCAATTTCCAGAGAGAATATATTGCTATTGAAAACAGCATCAGAACTGAAACCGTGTATTACAACAATGCAGCAAGAGATTACAATGTTTCTATTAAGCAATTCCCGAACAATATCTTGGCAAACTTTACCAATTTCAAGGAAAAACCTTTGTTTAAAGCACAGGCAGGAGCTGAAAACGCACCAAGCGTATTTACAGAATAATGAGCCGCTTTCTTACAGATCAGCAAATAGCTTCCCTTGTGGAAGCTATTCAGTCGGCAGAGCAACATTCTACCGGAGAAATCCGTGTACATATAGATTCCACGACAGATTCTCAGACTGCAGAAACTGCTTTTGAAGTTTTTAAAGAGTTGTGCAAAGACAAAACTGCAGAAAAAAATGCGGTTCTTTTTCATGTTAATTTTGAGAAAAAATATCTTACCATCATTGGCGATACCGGAATTCATGAGAAAGTGCATCAATCGTACTGGGATCATCTGCATGATTATATCACTTCGGAATTTGCAAAAGGGCATTATTACCAAGCTTTGAAAAGCGGGATTCTCGAAACAGGTCTTGAATTAAAAAAATATTTTCCGATAACCGGAGAAAACCACAACGAATTACCCAATGAGATTACATTCTCTTAAAATATTTTTCACATTCATTTTAGTTTGCTGTTACGGTTTTTTATCAGCACAGTACACTATTCCCGAAAAGCCAGCAGTTCTTTATCCCGTTTATGATGAAGCCAATCTTTTGACTCAGCAGGAAAAAGATGAACTGAACAACAAGCTCATCAAATTTGCAGATTCTACATCAACGGAAATTGAGGTAATCATTATTCCTTCCACAAAAGGCGAAGATGTGAATTTTCTGGCAACCATGTTTGGTGAAAAATGGGGAATCGGACAAAAAGGTGTAGATAACGGAGTCGTTTTCCTGATTGCAAAAGATGACAGAACCATGTCTATTCAGCAAGGAAGGGCGGTTGAACAATATTTAACAGCCTCAGTTGCAGGACAAATTTTGGATTATATTGTTACCCCAAATTTCAGACAGGGAAAATGGTATGAAGGCATCAATGGCGGAACCAATGCTATTATGGAGGCCGTTCAGGGAAAGTTCAAACCTTTGGCAGACCATGAAAATGAAGGAAATTCAGGAGCTTTAAAATTGATTATCATCGCTTTCGTTATATTTATCATTATTGCGATTATCTTTGGTAACAGAGGTGGTGGTGACGATGACGGCGACATTATTTTAAGCCGTAGAGGAAGAAGAAACTATCCCGGTGGATTTTTTCCGTTTCCATTTCCGGGAAGTTTTGGTGGCGGTTTCGGCAGCGGAAGTTCTCGTGGAGGAGGCGGTGGATTTGGAGGATTTGGTGGTGGCGGAAGTTTTGGAGGTGGTGGAGCTTCGGGTGGATGGTAGCATAATCAACCTAAATCTTTTATTTAAAGATGAAAAAAGTATTAATAATATTTTCAATAATTATTAGCTCGATGCTCCTAACTCAAGAGACTAAATTCTCAAAAATTCCTAAAACTATAAATAAACAAATTCAAAAAAACTACGAGCGAAACAACGTTTTCTTTTTTTACTTTCCGGATTATAAAAAAAATATAATTCTTTGGAAGTACCAAGGCGGAAAGGTCCTTTGGAAATCTTTAGAAGGAAATAAGATGAGAAAAAGTGGAGAGTTTAATTCTGAAATAAGTTCTGACAAATTATCTATAAATGCAACTAATGAAATTTTAAAATTAGAAATAAGAAAACTGAATGAGGATTACAATTGTAATGATGTATTGGAAGGCTCATTCTTAGGTTACATTTATTCAATAAACAATGAAGAAATAATTGGACAAAATTATATTTCTACGACCGAATGTTTAAAAAATCCTAATTCAATTATAGCTAAAGATTTCAAAATTATTTTTGATCAAATTTGGAAAACTAAACAATTGGTTTCAAAATAAAATATTCAAATTATTCTTTTCTTTTAAATTCAGCTCAGATAAAAACAATCAATTCTTTAATTAAAATTTCATTAAACCTGTCATAACCCTTCATATTTCACTCAATTTTCATTATATTTACTGAAAACGGGTTTATGAAAAAAACGCTGGTGGTTTTTGCCCATCCTTATCTTGAGCATTCCAATTCAAATGTAGAGATTATCAATTTCTATGTTCGTCACCAGCATTTTACGCTTCGCGATTTGTACGAAGAATATCCCGATTTTCATATTGCGGCATTTAGAGAGCGAAAAAGACTACAGCAATATGACCGTTTTATTTTTCAGTTTCCGATTATCTGGTTCGGAATTCCGCCTTTATTAAAATTGTGGATCGACGAAGTTTTCGATAGAAATTGGGTAAAGGAAGGTGAATACAACCCCCTCAAAAACAAAGAAGTTTATATTGTTGTAACGACGGGAGGAAAAGAAAGATCCTTTTCAAAAGAAGGCACCTACAAATATACCATTGAAGAGATTATTAGTGGATTGATTGTTTCTCTTAGAGTTTTTGATGCCAACATCAAAGATATTACCATCGTTTACGAAGCCAATAAACTGTCTAAAAAAGAAATTATTTTACAGAAAA
Organism: Chryseobacterium sp. RLHN22; assembly: GCF_051011795.1. Lineage (NCBI taxonomy): Bacteria > Pseudomonadati > Bacteroidota > Flavobacteriia > Flavobacteriales > Weeksellaceae > Chryseobacterium > Chryseobacterium sp. RLHN22. The sequence goes on along the minus strand of NZ_JBPCHW010000002.1, from coordinate 99,652 downwards.
AGAAATTTGTCGAAATCCTGAATCAATAGCATGGAATCTACTTTAGCGATGAACACTTTAATTTTTTTAGGCGTTGCCATCATTATGGTTCCGCTGGCAAGAAAATTGGGTTTAAGCTCAGTAATCGGTTATATTCTAGGTGGAATTATCATCGGACCGTACGTTTTAAAACTTACCGGAAAAGATGTGAACGACATTATGCACGCCAGCGAATTTGGTGTCATCATGCTTCTTTTTTTGGTTGGTTTGGAATTAGAACCCAGAAAATTCTGGGAAATGCGAAAGAAAATTGTAGGGCTCGGTTTAACTCAAATGATTCTCACCATATCCATTTTGTTTCTTATTTTTATTTGGGCAGGCTGGAAAATCGATAAAGCAATTGCTATCGCCATGTGTTTTGCACTCTCATCAACTGCAATTGTACTTCAAACTTTACAGGAAAAAAACAATCTGAAAACGTTAGCAGGCGAAGCATCATTTTCCACACTTCTATTTCAGGATATTGCTGTGATTCCTATTTTGGCAATTTTACCAATATTGGCTCATTCAAAAGCAAAACACAATGATAATGAAGTTTTGGTACTTATCCAGACTCTTCCGGAATGGCTCCAGGCGGGAACCGTAATTTTTGGAGTTGTGTTATTAATTTTATTGGGAAGGTATGTTTTCGTTCCTTTTTTAAGATATGTTTCAAAAGCGGGAATGACAGAATTATTAACTGCCTCTTCCCTATTTCTGGTGATTGGCGTTTCAGAATTAATGGTCGCTATCGGATTATCTCCTGCTTTAGGAGCGTTTTTGGCAGGGGTCATGTTGGCAAACAGTGAATTCCGCCATGAACTCGAAGCGCAAATTGATCCTTTTAAAGGACTTCTCCTTGCTGTTTTTTTTGTAAGCGTGGGTTCAACGATGAATTTTAATGTGATTGCTGAAGATCCTGTATTTATTTTCAGTACGGTTTTTGTGGTTTTGGCAGTGAAGTTTTTAGTTCTTTTTGCCATCGGGAAATTCTTTAAAATAGATACTCCACAAAGTTTATTTTATGCTTTTGCGCTTTCTCAGATTGGAGAATTTTCTTTTGTTTTAATTAATTACGCTTCGGATCTATATCTTTTCAGCGCTGAAATGAACGCTCAAATGATGGCGGTTACCGCGATTACCATGTGTATCACTCCTATTCTTTTAATTATAAATGATAAGCTGATTACTCCAAAATTTATTAAAGAAACACCCGACGAAGAATCAGATTTCAGTATTTTGGATGGTAATATTTCTCAGAAAAAAATCATTATCGTTGGTTTCGGGCATTTCGGAAGTACAGTTGGAAGACTTTTAAAAGCGAATAAAATTACAGCAACCGTTCTCGACAGAGATTCAGACCGTGTGAAATTGTTGAGAAGCTACGGTTTTAAAGTATATTACGGTGATGCTACAAGACTTCCTATTTTAAGAGCCGCAGGAATTGAAGATGCCGAAATCCTCTTACTTTGTCTTGACGATCCGGATGATAATAAATTTATTGCTGATGTGGTAAGAGAGAATTATCCTAACGTCAAAATTTTCGTCAGAGCTAAAAACAGAATCGACGCCTACGAATATCTGAACAATGGTATCGACAATATTTACCGTGAAACTTTGGGAACAGCCGTCGATATGGCAACAGACGTTCTTAATGAAACCGGAATGCGAAAGTATGCAGCAAGAAGAATGGGACAGAGATTTATGGCCATCGATAAAGCTTCTATCCGGAAACTGGCAAAGTCTGATGATGACGATGACATCCATCTTTTTACCACAAAAGAAATCCTCCAGCGAGAGGAGGATTTATTGGCTTATGACAATCTTAATTTTGAAAATAAAGACTGGGAAACTCAATCAACTGAGGATGATGAGGAAGGCGATAAATAAATTATTCCACCGTTACGCTTCCGCCGCTGCTTTCTTCTTTGCTTACCGTTGTCACATTTCCTTTTTTAATTCCTCTTACACTTCCACCTGAAGACGCATGACCTTCAAATTTAGAAGAAACACCAATTTCAACGCTTGATGCACTTGAAGCTTCAGCTTTTACACTTTCCGCAATGACGTCTTTAGCTGAAATTTCACTTGACGAAGATGAGTTTAAGGTTGCATTTTTAGTTTTTCCTGAAAGGGTAACATCTGAAGCAGATGAAGCCTCAATATTCAGATTCACTGCCCATATTTCCCCTTTGAAACTTGCACTGCTTCCTGCATCAATATCCAAGTCATTTGCTTCCAGTTTTCCTGAAATATGCGCAGCACTTGAAACTTCAATATCCGTTTTATCTTGGGTAAATTTATCTCTTACAATAATTGTTGCCGCAGAATTGGCTTCAAGCTTTGTAAAATCTTTAGCATAAATCTTGGCTTTCACATTATTGGTATTCATTACACGAACTCCGGTTTTGTAATGAATATGAAGTTCTCCTCCCTCAATATCAACCAACACTTCATTAATAATATTTTCTGGCGCGGAAATCACCACTTTTTCAACATCCGACTTAATAATCTCAGCTTCAATAGCCTGAGAAACTTCAATTTCATCAAAATTTCCTTTAAATTCTTTTTGTTTCAAAGGTCCGTGATCTTTATTGGTTACATCCGGAAGCCAGGTTGATTTCCCGTCTTTACGCTCATTTTCTTTACAAGAAGAGACCATCATTAATCCTGAAAAAAGTAAAACTGCTGTGTATTTCATGTTTTGATGTTTAGAAGTTTAGTTTTTAATATCTTTATACTTTAATAACAACTAAATTATGAAATCTCTTACAACTGACAAGAAAAACAATTTTTAAAATCAGAATAAGATATTCATAACCTTTAAAACAATAAGTCTATACGATATGAAAAATGTTTCATCTGTATTGTTAATTTCTGCTTTAGCATTCAATTATTCCTGTACCACAACAATGAAAACAAACGACATAAAACAGGAAATCCCTGTTCCTGATGCATCCCTTTCATCAAACCCTTTCATGAAGAAAAGCAAACTTCAGTACGAAGCTCCGGAGTTTGATAAAATTAAAAACGAACATTTCAAACCTGCTTTTGAATTTGGTTTAAAACAGCATGACGCCGAAATTTTAAAAATCGCCAACAATTCCGAGGCTCCGACGTTTGAAAACACCATCGTTGCATTGGAAAAAAGTGGTGAAGTTCTGAAAAGAGCCGTTATTGTATTTTCAAATTTAACGAGTGCAAATACAAACCCTACTTTACAGGCTTTAGACGAAGAATACGCTCCGATTTTCGCAGCACACTCCGATAAAATGTATCTGAATGAAAATCTGTACAAAAGAATTAAATCTATTTCTGAAAACGGATTAGATTCTGAAAGCAAAAGATTAGTACAGTTTTATAAACAAAACTTTGAAATTGCAGGAGCTAATCTTTCAATGGCCGACAAAGAAAAATTGAAGCAGGTCAATCAGGAAATGGCATCTCTTTCTACACAGTATTCCAACAAATTATTGGAGGCAAGAAAGCAGGGCGGAGTTTTCTTCTCTGATGTAAAAGAATTAGACGGACTTTCCGCTGATGAAATTGCTGCCGCTGCAAGTGATGCTAAAAATGCGGGAAAAGAAGGTCAGTATTTATTAGCTTTACAGAATACAACGCAACAGCCACTTTTACAGAATCTAAAAAACAGAGCAACAAGAGAAAAATTATTCAAAGCCTCTTGGACAAGAGCTGAAAAAAGCGATGCTAATGACACAAGAGAAACGATTGAAAAATTAGTCAAATTAAGACTGAAGAAAGCTCAGATTTTGGGTAAGAAAAGTTTCGCAGAATGGAAATTGCAGGATCAGATGGCAAAAAATCCGGAAGCTGCAACAAAACTGATGAATCAGATTGCAACACCAGCCGTAGAAACGGCAAGACGTGAAGCAAAGGATATTCAGGATTTGATTGACCAGCAAAAAGGAGGTTTCAAAGTAGAACCTTGGGACTGGAATTTTTATGCGGAGCAGGTAAGAAAAGCAAAATATGATTTAGACGAAAATCAAATCAAGCCCTATTTTGAAATCACGACAGTTTTGGAAAAGGGAGTTTTCTTCGCTGCTGAAAAATTCTATGGGTTAACTTTCAAGAAAAGAACAGACCTTCCTGTTTATCATCCTGATGTGGTGACGTATGAAGTTTTCGATCACGACGGAAAATCTATTGCTATTTATTTCCTGGATTTCTACACAAGAGATTCTAAAAACGGCGGCGCATGGATGAGTAATTTCGTAGAGCAGTCTTACCTTTTGGGAACAAAACCTGTGATTGTCAACTGCTATAATTATCAAAAACCGGCTCCGGGAAAACCTTCTTTGATCAGCTATGATGATGTGACAACCATTTTCCATGAGTTTGGTCACTCGATCCATGGAATGTTTGCGAGCCAGAAATACCCTTCACTTTCAGGAACGAATGTACCGAGAGATTTTGTGGAATTCCCTTCTCAAATTAATGAGCATTGGGCTCTAGATCCTGTCGTTTTGAAAAATTACGCTTTACATTACGAAACAAAACAGCCGATTCCACAAACTTTGGTTGATAAAATTAAAAAAGCAGCGACTTTCAATCAGGGTTACATGACCACCGAATTGGTTTCTGCAGCAGCTTTAGATATGGATTGGCATACCGTGACGAATGAAAGTCAATTGACTCCGGTTTTAGATTTCGAAAAACAATCGTTAGCCAACCACGGATTTACTTTGGCAACCGTTCCACCTAGATATCATACTCCGTATTTTGCGCACATCTGGGGCGGCGGTTATTCTGCAGGATATTATGCTTATTTGTGGTCCGAAACGTTGGATAACGACGCCTGGGAATGGATTTCAAAGAATGGTGGGCTAACTAGAGAAAATGGAGACCGTTTCAGAAAATACATTCTCTCTGTCGGAAATTCTGTTGATCTGAATCAGGCATTCAGAGATTTCACAGGACATGATCCTGATATTAAGCCGTTGTTGAGAAACAGAGGGTTTATTAAATAAATTTTTAAAAGCATTCAATTTTTGGATGCTTTTTTTGTTTGCATACAAATGATACAATTTTCTCTCGTTGATTTTACAGATTGCGCAGATTTTTAAAATTATAACGTAAACATCTGTGAAAATTTGCGAAATCTGTGGGAAAATATATTTTGACTAAAGCCAAATTGAAATTCCTATTTGATAAACGGGCTAAAGCCCGTTTCTATTGATATAATTATGTCTTCCATTATATTCGTGAATTCTTGGGAAACAAAAAAGTAATAATATTCACGTAAATTTGTGTTCAAATAAAAATCAAAGAAATGAATTGTCCTTGCTGTTCAGGAAAGTCTTACGAAGAATGTTGTAAACCTTATCACACCGGAGAAAAAAATGCACCAACCGCTGAAGCTTTGATGCGTTCTAGATTTTCAGCATTTGCCATTCCGAACGGAAAATATTTAATGGAAACCACTTCGCCCAGCAAAAGACAATTTCACAATACAAAAGATTTGCAGGAATGGGGAGAAATCAATGAATGGACAAAACTTGAAATTGTAGACAAACCATCGATGAATAAAGTGGAATTCAAAGCGTATTACACCGATGAAGACGGGCAACAACAGGTTCATCACGAATTATCTCAATTTAAAATGATTCAAAACCGTTGGTTTTATGTGAGTGGTGAGTTTATGGATTAAATAAAACACATTATTTAACCACAAAAGTCGCAAAAGAATAATTCATGTTTTAAAGCTTTTATGATTTAAAAATATAAGTTCACAAAAGAGTATCATTTTAATCTAATACCAATAAACGAAAATCTACGATTTTTATCTTACGTGTTTTAAACTATTTTCAAGAAATTTAAACTAAAAACTAATGTGACTTATGTGTTTAAAATCTATCACAAATTTTCACAGATAAAAATATATTTATAATTTTTTTGGACTTCTGTTTTCAATCAATTAAACTATAAACAGTGTAAAAACTTTTGTGACTTTTGTGGTTAAAACAAAAAATGTCCAGCACTTCTGCCAGACATTTTATATTGTATAGGAAACTCTTAGTGACCTTCGTTTCCATCAATTCCGTGAGCATGTCCGTGAGACAATTCCTCTTCAGTTGCAGGACGGGTATTTAAAATCTCAACCTGGAAATCCAAAACTTTTCCGGCCATTGGATGGTTCAAGTCTGCCACCACAAATTCAGGTGTAACTTCCACAACAAAAGCCTGGAAATTATTCCCCTGGTTATCAGATAAAGGCAAAATAGCTCCAACCGGCGGAATTCCTGATTCTCCGAACATATCGATTGGCAATTGTGCAATTGCATCTTCCTGCTTCTCTCCGTACGCTTCTTCTGGCTGGATAACGAAAGCCGCAGTATCACCCGCTTTCAGGCCAAGGATATTTTGCTCAAATTTAGGAATCATCATTCCAACGCCATATAAAAATGTAAGTGGATTTTCCGCTGTTGTCTCTTCTACAAGAGTTTTAGTTCCATCTTCTTCGATAGTGTGAAGAATGTACTTTACAGCTACCACGTGATTGTTGTCGATTGTCATATTTTTTTTCTTTTCTTCGTGAATTTTTTCACGATTTATTTCAACAAATATAGTCTTTTTGAAATGATTGCCGGAATGAGTGAGTTTAATTTAACTTCATGATAAATCAAAAAACTAAAATTTTATTTAAACGCTATAGTCACAAAGTATTTTGATTGGATGGCTACTAATTTCCGTTCGCAATGGCGTTACACTCAGCTGAGACTTTCTCTATCATTTACTGAAAATATTCTGGCACAAGTGAAACCCAGCCTTTGTAAAAGCTATTCTTCATTATTTTTAGCCTGCTTTTTCTTTTGCCTTAAAACATACAGATACAGACTCTCCACCTTCGTTCTTGCCCAAGGCGTTTTTCTCAGAAATTTCAGAGACGAACTGATGCTCGGGTTATCCGTAAAACATTTGATATTGATTTGTTTTCCTAACTCCTCAAAACCATGATAATATTCTACCAGTTCTTCGAGAATGGCATCAAGTCTTTTTCCGTGAAGTGGGTCTTTAGATTGCTGTTCCATTCTGTAAAGTTAATTATTTCATTTCTAACCTCATCTAATGCTACAGATTCATCGGTAGGAAATGTACAGTTCTAAACCTAACGGGTTTTAGAAACCCGTTAGGTTTGATGGGGTAAAATTGCATTTAGTTACAAACAACATTGAAACAAACTAACTGCAAGTGCATTTTATTACAAACAAAGTTGTTTCAAACAAAAGTATTTTGCATTTGGTTGCAAACACCCTTGAAACAAACCAACTTCAACTGCATTTTATTACAAACAAAGTTGTTTTAAACAAAAGTATTCTGCATTTGGTTACAAATAATCTTTAAACAAACTAACTTTAACTGCATTTTATTACAAACAGAGTTGTTTTGAATTAATAAAATATTCAATGCTATTCTGTTTTTTCTTTTGATTCTGTTTTATCTTTATTTTTAAGAATATTTTCTGCCATATTTTTAAAATTCTCAGTTTTCATAATCACAAGCTTATTATTGGAATTCCAGATACTGACATATTTTTTAGAAACAACAGTATAGGAATCCCAATTGGTAAGATTATGATAAAGCATCAATGTACAGATATCTGTGGGAGTAATGGTTAACCATTTTTCAATAATATGAGAGTGAACTCCACTTACGGTTTTTCCAACTTTTTCGTCTTGGATACTTGTTGGTATCATAGAATTATGAAGTTTTTCCACATTTTTAACTTCATTTTTATTACTAAAAGTAAGCAGATAATCATTTCCGAAAACAACAACATTATTTACAGAAGGTCCTGTTAAAACATAAACCTTTTTTACATTTTTTTGAATGAGAGGAACAATGTTAAAGCTTGTATTTTGATAAGATTTAAAAATAGTATCTGTTTTAATTTTCGCCAAAGCATTCTGTCTGATGGCAAAATATTCTCTTTCAATTGGTGTAAAATCTCGTTCTTTTAAGTCCAGATTAGCATCTTTCGGATTGTAATTTGTGGGAAAAGCGATTGTTGCAATTACCTTGTTATCTTTTGAAAAGAAAATACATTTCGGAACAGAGTCGTCTAAGTAAGAAAAATATCCGCCGACATTTTCCATGTTCTCATAATTGGCTCTGAAAACATCCGTTCCATACCAACTTGCCATTTCGCTGCGATAAAGAGCAATTCCTTCTTCATTTATTTCATTCGAAAGCTTTTCTAAATTTTGTGCCTGAAATGATACCGCAAGCAAAACAACAAATAAGACTAAAATATTTTTCATGATAATTGTTTTTTTCAAAAATAGGAAATAAGATTTTCATTAAAAAATAACGCTTTACTTTTGGGGTTCGTAAATTTGAAAAATAGAACATCTAAATTCTATCTGAAATAAAGTTTTCTCTCAAGAATAGATTAATTTAGCACTACCAATCTCAAAATTGAATAGACCTTAAATAAAGTTGAAATGAGTAGAAATACCGATGCCAACAGAAAACTGCACAAAAAGAAAATCGATAATAAAAAACGTAAAATTCAGGAAGCCGAACTGAAAAGGAAAAACCGTCTGAAGGAAATGCGCGAAAATAGAAAAGAAAAATCAGAAGAGAAGCAAGAAAACGAAGATTAATAACATGAAAATTCTACACACCGCCGATTGGCATTTAGGTAAACGTCTTGATCGTTTTTCCAGACTGGAAGAACAGGTTTTGGTGATGGAAGAAATTGTTCAGATTGCCGATGAACAGAATGTTGATTTAATTTTGATTGCCGGAGATTTGTTCGATAATTTTAATCCGGGTGTGGAAGCAATAGAACTTTTTTATAAAACATTAAAACGTTTATCTTTAAATGGAAAACGTCCGGTTATTGCCATCTCGGGAAATCACGATTCTCCAAACCTGATTGATGCTCCCGACCCTTTAGCAAGAGAATGCGGCATTATTTTAATTGGTCATCCGAAAGCGACCGTTCAGCCTTTTGAACTCGAACATTTCAAAATTTCAAAATCTGCAGAAGGATTTATCGAAATGGAACTTCAACATCAGAATTTCCCCATCAGAATTCTTCACACGCCTTATGCCAATGAAATCCGTCTGAAAGAATATTTTGGAGAAGACAAAGAAGCTGAACTGAACATTGTTTTAGCTGAGCATTGGAAGAAAAATGCAGATCATTTTTGTGATGAAAGCGGAGTCAATCTTTTGATGACGCATTTGTATATAAATAAAAAAGGAGCTCCAATATTAGAAGAACCGGAAGGCGAAAGACCCATCAAAATCGGTAACGCAGACTTGGTTTTTTCCGATATTATTCCAACACAGATTCAATATACCGCGTTGGGACATTTGCACGGTTTTCAGAATATCGGAACGGATGAAAAACCCGTTATTTATTCGTCTTCCCCACTTTGCTACAGCTTTAGTGAAGCAGGGCAAATAAAATATGTATCAATAATCAATGCTGAACCTAATCAACAAGTTTCGTTTGAAAAAATTGCTTTGCAAAACGGCAAAAAATTAGTCAGAAAAACATTTGATTCCATTGAATATACAGTGAAATGGCTTAATGAAAATCAAGATACATGGGTCGAACTGACTTTAGAAAGCGAAACATTTTTAACAGCGGATGAAAGAAAACGTTTGTATCAATCTCATAACGGAATTGTGTATCTGATTCCCAAGATAAAAAATCAGGAAACGAACGAAAGCGATCTGAGTGAAATTAATCTCAATCAGGACATTCAGGCTTTGTTTAAAGATTATTTTAAATCTAAAAACGGCGGTCAGGAAGCAAATGAAGAACTCATTAATTTGTTTAATGAAATCGTTTCAAATAATTCGTAACTTAAAATTAAAAGGATTTTTTAACAGCAAAAGAGACAAAAGAAAATTTTGAAAATAATTAAGTCAAAAGTTTACAAAATGTAAGAAACTTGGTTTTGCAAACTTTTGAATATCTAAGAAGCATCAAAATCTTTTGTTCCTTTTGCGGTAAAATAAAAACACTTATAAAAATGATTCCAATTCAATTGACTTTAGAAGGTCTATATTCTTATCAGGAAAGGCAAAAAATCGATTTTGAAAATCTTACGGAAGCAGGTCTTTTCGGCATTTTCGGGTCGGTCGGTTCCGGCAAATCTTCTATTCTGGAAGCCATTTCTTTTGCTCTTTATGGCGAAACAGAACGCTTGAATGCAAGAGACAAACGTACTTATAACATGATGAATCTGAAATCAAACAAATCGTATATCGAGTTTGATTTTTTGAACTATGAAAATAAAAAATTCCGGGCGACGAGAGAATTCAGACGAAATTCTAAGAATTTTGAAGATGTAAAAACACCCACCGTTACATTTTACGAATGGAAAAATGAAAACTGGATTCCTCTGGAACATTCCAATGCGGAGAAATTGGTGGGATTGAGTTATGCAAATTTTAAGCGAACCATCATTATTCCTCAAGGTCAGTTTAAAGAATTTCTGGAACTCGGTACAACGGAACGAACCAATATGATGAAGGAAATTTTCAATCTTCAGCGTTTTGATTTGCAGAATAATGTTTCGGTTTTAAATACAAAAAACAGATCAGAACTTGATCAGTTGGAAGGTCAGCTGAAAGGTTTTGAAGAAGTCAATGAAGAACAGATTACAACTCAGAAAGAACATTTAAAAACGGAACAGCAAAAGTTTGAAGATGTACAGAAAATTTTCAGAGAAACGGAAGAAAAATATGTTAAACTGAAAACTTTAAAAGATGATTTTGAGCTTTTAAGTCAGAAAAAATCAGATTTTGCACAACTGACTCAACAAAAATCTGAGATTGATGTTTTAGAGACAAAAACAGAACTTTACGATAAAGTTTCCCGAATTTTCACCCCTTTAATTTCCGAGAAAAATAAAATCGCGAAAGAAATTTCTGAACAGCTGAGCAATAAAAAAGCTCAATCTGAAATTTTACAGGAAACTGGAGTTCAGTTTGAAAATATTAAGAATAAGCTTTCAGCCATTCAGCCGAAATATGAAGCTTTGCATCAGTCTAAAATTCAGGAAAATGATTTGAGTCTGATTCTTCAGATGCTTAAATTTTCGGATGAAATTGAAACTTTAAAAGAACGAACTAAAAAAGGTTCAGAAAAAGTAAGAGAAGTTGAGGCTAACCAAAAATTAATTCAAAATAAGATTGAAGAACTTTCAAAAAATGCTGAACTTTTAAAGCCTAAAAAATTAGATTCCAATTTACTTTTAAATGTCGGAAACTGGTTTTCAGAAAAGAAAAAATTAGCGGAAACATTACAAATTCAATCAGGAAAAGTTGATTCAAAAAAACTTGAAACCCAAAAAATTCTTGATGAATTAAAACCATTTGAAATCAATCCTGAAACTTTTAAAAATGATTTTAAAACGCAGATTGAAACTTTAGAAAATCAAAGAAAAACAATCTCTGAAAAACGAAATTACCTTGAAGTCCAGCAGAAACTGGCACATTTTGCAAATGAGCTTCACGACGGAGAATCATGCCCCCTTTGTGGCGCTTTGGAACATCCTAATATTGTGTATTTTGATGATGTGAATTTAGAATTAAATGAAATTCAGAAGCAGATTGAGCAGCTTGACATTCAAAAAGAAAATATCCAAAAACAATCTCTAGAAATTGAAAAAATTCTTGACCGGAAAAAGATTTTTGAGGAACAGTTGAAATCGGAAGAGGAAAGTTTAAAACAGATTCAAAATAATATTAATGAACATTTAAGAAACTTTAACTGGGCAACATTTAATCCAGAAAATCAAAATGATTTCGAAGAAAAAAGACAGCAATCTTTTTCCATTGAAAAACAAATCGATGAGCTGAATCAGCAGATTTCTTCGGAACAAAAAAATCTGGAAAAAGAAAGGGAAAATCTCGACAGTTACAATAAAGCGTTGGAAAAATTCAGGCTTGATGAGGCAAAAAAAGAAGAGCAAATCAAGACCAATGAAGCCAATTTAAAGGTTTTACAGTGGATTAACTATAAAGAAAAAGCCATTGTTGAGGTAGAAGAAATTTACACGAAACTTGCGAAATCAAACCTTGAAACGGAACAGAATTACAATCAATTCATCAAAGAAGAGAAAGAAATTTCGCCCAAATTAGCTGAACAGAAAACTATTGTCAGTCAGTTAGAAAGACGAATTTCAGAACTGGAAAAAGAAATTTCAGAAAATAAAAATCAGATTGAAAAAGCTTTATCTGAAGAGCAATTTAACACTTTAGAGGAAATAAAGCGGATTCTTGCCCAGAAAATTAATGTTCCGGAAATCAGAAATCAGATTCAAAAATTCAGAATTCAGTTTGAAACATTAAAAAACAGCATTTTTGAACTGGAAAATAAACTCAAGGAGTTTTCATTTAACGAAGAAGAATTTTTAGCCATAGAAAATCAGTTCAAAACTTTTGAAAATGAATTGAAAATGGCCAACGATTCGGTCGTAAAAATCACAACAGAAATTGAAAGGCTCGAAAAAGAATTTAAGAAAAAAGAAAATCTTCTGAAAGATTTGGCGCAACTTCAGAAACGTGCAGAAAACCTGAAAATCATGACGAATCTCTTTAAGGGAGCTGGTTTCGTGCAGTATGTTTCGTCGATTTATCTTCGTCAGTTATGTGATCATGCCAATATTCGTTTTCATCGGATGACGAGAAATCAGCTGAGTTTGCAGCTCAATGAAAATAATGATTTTGAAATCATCGATTATCTGAATGAAGGACGAAGCCGAAGTGTAAAAACGCTTTCCGGAGGACAGGCTTTTCAGGTTTCTTTGAGTCTTGCGCTGGCTTTGGCTGAAAGTGTGCAGACAAATGCGCAGTCGGAGAAAAATTTCTTTTTTATTGACGAAGGTTTCGGAACTCAGGACGTGGAATCGGTGAATATCGTCTTTGAAACGCTGATGAATCTTCAGAAAGAAAACCGGATTGTGGGGATTATTTCGCACGTGGAGGAACTGAAGGAGAAAATTCCGGTGTCATTGAATATTAAAAAGGATGAGGAAAGAGGAAGCTTGATTGAGATTGTTTAGTTTTTTAACACATCAGTCACATGAGTTTTATACTTTGTAATATTTTAGAACACTTGAGTTGAAAATTAAAGATTTTCAATTTTTGTTTTACATTTGAATCATTAAAAATTATCATGCAGAATTTACCCCTTATCTTAAAACCTTCGAAAGTTAAAAGTGTCATTCTTATTCTGATCAGTATCGGTTTTGTTGCTTTAGGAATTTCATTGTTAGAAAAAAATATACTGATTGCCGTGCTGAACATTGTTTTCTTCGGGATCGGACTGATTATATTCATTATCAACCAGCTCCCAAATGCATCTTATCTGAAAATCGACGAAAGAGGAATCGAGATGAAAAACCTCTTTAGAACCACTTTTATTCCATGGCAAGCAGTTAGTAGTTTTAGAACAAAGTATATTTTCGTTAATAAAATGGTGGTTTTTGATATCGACCAGAAACTTTTAGAACAGTCTACAATGAAATCAAAAACAGGTGCTTTTCCTGATACATACGGAATGTCTGCACAAAAACTTGCAGACCTTCTGAATGAGTACAAAGCTAGATTCGAGACAATCTAAATAAAAATTCCGCTGAAAATATTTTCAGCGGAGTTTAATTTTATTTATTATCTGTATAAAACCAGAACAACTTTATCATCTACACCATCTCCATTTTCATCGTTCATATCAACAACAATCTGTAATTCACTACTTGTTAAAGCTAATACATCAGATGATTCTCCATCAACAATTATTTTTTTTGTACCAGCATCATAAGAGTAAGAATAGGTAAAATTACCATCGTCCGCACATGTGCCATCTGACTTAGTATAAAATGTTTTGGTATGTAATTTTCCAGAATCGGTGAAATCGTAGGTATTCTTTTTATCACAATCATCAGGTAATTCTGTAGCCAATACTGCATTATTACTACCGTTATAAACTACTGTTTTACTTTCTTTCCAAGTACCAATAATCGAAGCCTGATCGTTATTTTCGTCATCTTTAGAACATGACATCACTGCCGCAACACCTAGTGCTAGCATCATTATTTTTTTCATATTTGAATTTTTAAGGTCACAAATATATCTAATATTATTGAAAAAAAACAATTCTGCCGAAAATTTATCACTAGATTATGATTTCACCTAAATTATTTGAGCTTTTACTTTTCCTCCAAATAATTCTATCGATTTCATCATCACATCATTTGCAGGATCTCCAACATCCATGTGACCGATAAATCTTGTAATTCCGAAAATTTCTTTCATGTAAGCAATTTTATCGGCCACTTCATTGGCATTTCCGATAAATAATGCTCCGTCTTTGCTTCTTCCGCCTTCATACTGCATTTTTGTGTAAGGCGCCCATCCTCTTGAAGAACCGATTCTGTCCATCTGAGACTTATAATTATGGAAATATCCATCCACAACATTTGGATCATCACTTACAAAAGTGTGTGAATGAATCGCAATCTGCATTTCAGATTCGGGATGACCTGCTTTCAGATATTCCTGTTTGTAAAATTCAATTAAATTTTTAAACTGAATCGGCATTCCGCCAATGATCGCAACGACTAAAGGCATTCCCAGTTTTGCAGCACTCAAAACCGATTGCGGAGTTCCTCCAACCGCTCTCCAGATTGAAAGTTTTCCGTTGTTTTTTGCTCTCGGATAAACGGTCTGATTCTGCATTGGGGCACGCAGTTGTCCAGTCCACGAAACGTTTTCTTCTGAATTTATTTTTAATAATAATTCTAATTTTTCGTCAAAAAGCTGTTCGTAATCATTCAATGAATAACCGTACAGAGGAAAAGATTCAATGAAACTTCCTCTACCGACAAAAATTTCAGCACGACCATCGGAAATTAAATCCAACGTCGAAAAATCTTCATACACTTTTACGGGTTCAGAAGAACTTAAAACCGTTACCCCACTCGCCAATTTAATGTTTTTGGTAACGCTTGCCGCCGCAGCCAAAACGATTTCAGGTGAAGAAACCGCGTAATCGGGACGGTGATGTTCTCCCATTGCAAAAACATCGATTCCGACCTCATCCATCAGTTTTACCTGCTCAATGATTTCACGGAGTTTTATTCCCGCATCTTTATATCTTCCGGTATTTTGGTCGAAACCTAAGTCGCCAAACATTCCTATTCCTAATTCCATATTGTTGATTTTTTATAGATACAAAATTAGACGAATGAAAATTCAAAAACATTGATGAATGGTAAGAACAGAAAATTCCCGAAAGAATAGAAATTTTAATACATTAGTTACATTAGTTTTTTTAACTTGATTTTTAAAACACTTAAAGAACATAAGAGAAAATCGAAGATTTTCAAAAACTAATATGTTCTCTTCAATATATAATAAAAATTAAAAATCCGATGTGATTAATGCGTTAAGAGTATAAAATAAGTTTGAAAAGTTTCTAAAATTATTTCTGATTTCCCAAAAGACCATAAAGAAGCTTTTCTCTGATTTCTTCAGTGATTTCAGAAGTAGATTCTGTATTTCTTTTAAACCAGAAATAAGAATTATTTAAAGTATGGAGAATAAATCTTGTCGTAAAAGCAGGAGATTTCAGTTCCCAATTCTGAGTTTTGTAAATTTCAGTAATCAATTCTTCAACTTCACGTTGATAATTTTTTCTTAATTCGACAAATTCAGGTAACCTTTCTTCCAAATGTTTCCATTCGTTGGAATAGATATGTGTTACATCACGGTTTTTTAGAACGACCGATAAATGTTT
Source organism: Chryseobacterium sp. RLHN22 (assembly GCF_051011795.1). Taxonomy (NCBI): domain Bacteria; kingdom Pseudomonadati; phylum Bacteroidota; class Flavobacteriia; order Flavobacteriales; family Weeksellaceae; genus Chryseobacterium; species Chryseobacterium sp. RLHN22. The sequence continues at coordinate 83,847 of NZ_JBPCHW010000002.1, read as the reverse complement.
ATCCAAAAAAAGATTCAGTTTTTCCTGCGGTGGAACTTTGGTATTCTTTACCTCCTGAAGTTCCTTAAAAAAATCATGAGCAACGCCGAAGCAGATCCATTCGAGAATTTCTTCTTTGGAACGAATGTGGGCGTAGAGAGAAGCGGCTTTAATGTTGAGTCTTGTCGCCAAATCTCTCACTGAGCTACCCATATAACCCTTTTCTTTGAAAAGTTCTACGGCAACTTCGAGTATTTTAATCTGTTTTTCTTTTAGCTCCATCAGTTAATGTACAAAAGTAATTATTATAAGTTTAATATTTTGTTTTTGGATGATGATTTAAAACAATCTTTTCAAATTTAGTTTTTAATTATTTTCTAAATTTCTCATACGACACTCTTTCATTAATTTAGCTTGAATGTACAGAATCGGAAATTTTGTCTTTACAAAACAACTCCAAAATAAACATTTCGGAAATTTTGTCCGCTATTTTTAAAAATTTTACAATTGAACGGTTTTTGAAATAATGTTCCTGAATTAAATGATTGAATAGATTGAGGACATCAGAAATTAGAAAATCAGATTTGAAAAATTAACATTATAAAACTCTTATGGTCTGAAATCTGATGTCTAAAATCTAAATTGAAAACAAAAAAATTGAAGAATCAAAAATAAAAAGATATGAATTTAAATCAATATACTGTAAAATCACAAGAAGCCATCCAGGCTGCGCAACAAGTGGCTATGGAATTTGGCAATCAGCAGATTGAACCTCAACATCTCCTTGAAGGAATTTTCCAGGTAGATGAAAATATATCGCCTTTCTTACTTAAAAAATCTGAAGCAGATGCTGCTTTAGTAAGAGAACGAAACCGTGAAAATCTAGAAAAGCTCCCTAAAGTACAGGGAGGAAACATTTATCTTTCACAATCAGCGAACAAAGTTTTGCTTGATGCACCCAATATCGCTAAAAAAATGGGCGATGAATATGTAACGATTGAGCATTTATGGCTTTCTTTATTGGAAACCAATTCAGAAGTTTCAAAAATGTTGAAAGATATGGGCGTTACGAAAAACCTTTTGGAAGGCGGAATTAAAGAATTAAGAAAAGGTTCGAAAGCAACTTCTGCAAGTTCGGAAGAAACTTATCAGTCTTTAAATAAATATGCTAAAAACTTCAATGAATTAGCAGCGGAAGGAAAACTGGATCCGGTAATCGGACGTGATGAAGAAATCCGAAGAGTTTTGCAAATTCTTTCAAGAAGAACAAAAAACAATCCTATTCTAATCGGTGAACCCGGTGTTGGTAAAACAGCAATCGCTGAAGGAATTGCCCACAGAATTATCAGTGGCGACGTTCCTGAAAACCTGATGGATAAGACTTTATATTCATTGGATATGGGAGCTTTGATCGCCGGTGCCAAATACAAAGGTGAATTTGAAGAGCGTTTGAAATCGGTAGTAAATGAAGTCATCAAATCAGATGGACAAATCATTCTTTTCATCGACGAGATCCACACTTTGGTGGGAGCCGGAGGCGGTGAAGGGGCGATGGATGCAGCGAATATTTTGAAACCAGCTTTAGCAAGAGGTGAATTAAGAGCTATCGGTGCAACGACTTTAAACGAATATCAAAAATATTTTGAAAAAGATAAAGCGTTGGAAAGACGTTTCCAGAAAGTAATGGTGGAAGAACCGGATACGGAATCAGCCATTTCCATCCTTCGAGGAATTAAAGACAAATATGAAGCTCACCACAAAGTAAGAATCAAAGATGAGGCGATTATTGCAGCCGTGGAAATGTCTCAGCGATATATTTCGGACAGATTTTTACCGGATAAAGCGATTGATTTGATTGATGAAGCTTCTGCGAAATTGAGAATGGAAATCAATTCGAAACCAGAAGAACTGGATGTTCTCGATAGAAAACTGATGCAGATGGAAATTGAATTGGCTGCGATTTCAAGAGAGGGAAATCAGACGAAAATCGACCATTTGAAGGAAGATATTGCAAAAATTTCTGAGCAGAGAAATGAAATCAATGCGAAATGGCTGAAAGAGAAACAAAAATCTGAAGATTTAACTCAAATTAAAAAAGATATTGAATCTTTAAAATTAGAAGCAGAAAGAGCTTCAAGAGCAGGAGATTATGCAAAAGTAGCGGAAATTCAATATGGAAAACTTCGTGAAAAAGAAGAAGAGCTTTCTAAACTGGAAATAGAGATGCAAAATCATCAGAATGAATTAATTAAAGAAGAAGTAACTTCCGAAAACATCTCTGAAGTGATTGCCAAATGGACAGGGATTCCTGTAACAAAACTCCTTCAATCTGAAAGAGAAAAATTATTGAGTCTTGAAACCGAATTGCACCACAGAGTTGTAGGACAGGATGAAGCCATTACAGCAGTTGCAGATGCCATTAGAAGAAACAGAGCAGGATTAAGTGACGATAAAAAGCCAATCGGTTCGTTCCTGTTTTTAGGAACCACCGGAGTCGGAAAAACCGAGCTTGCAAAGGCATTAGCAGAGTTTTTATTTGATGATGAAAACAATATGACGAGAATTGATATGAGTGAATATCAGGAACGTCACAGTGTTTCGAGATTGGTGGGCGCGCCTCCTGGATATGTAGGTTATGATGAAGGTGGTCAGTTGACCGAAGCGGTACGAAGAAGACCTTATTCTGTGGTGCTTTTAGATGAAATTGAAAAAGCGCATCCGGATGTTTTCAACACGTTGTTACAGGTTTTGGATGACGGTCGTTTGACGGATAATAAAGGTAGAGTCGTGAATTTCAAAAACTCAATTATCATTATGACTTCGAATTTAGGTTCGCACTTAATTCAGGAGAATTTTGAAAATATCACTGATGAAAATCAGGATGAAATTGTTGACAAAACAAAAGATGAGGTCTTTGATTTATTGAAACAAACCTTACGTCCGGAATTCCTGAACAGAATTGATGAAGTAGTACTGTTCCAACCTTTAAGAAAAAAAGAAATTGGAAAAATTGTTACCTATCAGTTGAGAGGATTCAATGATATGTTGGCAAAACGAAATATCATTATGACCGCAACTCAGGACGCCGTAGATTACCTGATGAATAAAGGGTACGATCCTGTTTTCGGAGCCAGACCATTGAAAAGAGTGATCCAGCAGGAAGTTCTGAATAAATTATCCAGAGAGATCCTTGCAGGAAACGTGAATGACGGTGACAGAATCACTTTAGATTATTTTGAGGAAACAGGTCTGGTTTTCAGACCTACAGAATTATAAGTAGTTTTTTTCATATATATTATTTTTGTGATAAGTGCTGTAGATCTTTATCTGCGGCACTTATTTTTTTAAAGGAAAATTAAGTGAAAAGACAGGACTTATACTAAAAAACGGAAGGTTTTAAGGTTATTTTTTTGCAAATTTGTACAACATTATCCTATAAAACCTAATAACATGAACAATCAAAATGATCACAACACAAGCATGGACAATCTTATCCCTACTGAACTTATTCAGAGTTTAGTTGACAATTATCGGTCAAATCAGCTTGAGGCTATTAATGAAAGTCTTAATATCGAAGACGCACATTCTGTTTGGTTTGATCTTCCGACATTAAAAAACTTTGTTGCAGAAATTGAGGCTCATGCGCAGTTAATTGATCAAAATGTAAAAGATACAGATCTTGGAATCCGTTTTTATTATGCAGCATATCCTGCAGTACCAGAATCTTCCGTCCCGGCAGAATACGCTAAAAGACATACATTGGTGATGATTCCAACTAAAAAACTGAACAATCTTAATTACGATTTCAATCCGATTGAGAATGCGAGTGAAAGTCTGGCAGTTGCAGGTTTACCAACTAACGCATTGGCTTTAAACCATGGTACTCTGGTTCCTCCAAACACCTCAATAGTAGAGTCTTATTAATCATTATGAATGATTTTCAACTTTTTTTACAGAGTAGCATGATCTTCGCAGAAGGTCTTGCTGCTCTTGCATCTATTGTATTCTTCAGAAGAACAAGAGGAAGTCAGTACCGATATTTTTCAATATTCCTGATTTTTATTTTCTGCTGTGAAATGTTCGGCAAATTTGCAGAAAACTATATTTCTTACCCGAAAAATTTATTCTTCAATTACTTCGTCATTCCCATAGAATTTATTTTTTTTTACTGGCTTTACGCTTATCAGTCTCTCAAAAATAAAAAGTTGTTTTTTATATTTTCCGCAATTTTCCTGTTGGCATTCATCCCAAATGAACTTTATTTTGTAAAAAACAAGCATATTTTTTCTTTCAATTATACATTAGGAAGTCTGCTTTTGATGTTTTTGGTAATTATGGAATATTATAAACAGATTAACTCAGATAACATCTTAAATTTTGCCAAAAACAGGATGTTTTATATCAATCTTGGTGTAACTTTGTTTTATATAGGAACACTGCCTTTTTGGACATTTTATTTCCAGTTATTAGAACATAAGGAAATCTGGGGACTTTATTTCAGTTATTTTCTTATTTCCGGAATTATTATGTATCTGTTATTTGCAAGTTCATTTATATGGGGAAAACAGAATTATTCTTAACGACTATAATATTCAACATCTTTTTTGCGATGTTTATTGTCGCTGTGATGATTTATATCCGAAAATATAAACAGCGAAAAATAGAATACCTCAATGAAATTCAGCTTAAAAATGAAATTCATCAAAAGGAACTTTTAGCAACCCAACTCGAAATTCAACAGGCAACGATGCAGCAAATCGGTCGTGAACTTCATGATAATATCGGTCAGAAGCTTACTTTAGCAAGCCTTTATACTCAGCAATTGTTGTATGAAAATAAAATCGCAGGAGAAACAGAAAAAATTGATCAGGTATCACAAATTATCAATCAGTCTCTGCAGGATTTAAGGAGTCTTTCGAAAACGTTGACGGATGACAATATCAACCAAAAAGACATTACAACCTTAATTCAGGAAGAAGTAGACAATGCTAATATTTTGAAAAAATGTACAATTCATTTTGAACATCATTTCGAGAGCATCGACCTGAATTTTGTTCACAAAAATGTTTTGTTGAGAATTACCCAGGAGTTTATCCAGAACAGCATCAAACATTCACAATGTAAAAATATTTTCATTAAGCTCAATACTTCCGAACAAAACCTCTGGGAACTGAAAATAAAGGACAATGGAGTTGGCTTTGATCTTGAAAAAGTTCTTTCCAATGGCATCGGTCTTACCAATATGAAGAACAGAGCTACGATTATCGGAGCTGAATTCAGTCTTGAAAGTTCTGAAAACCAAGGAACTTCTATTGAAATTAAGTTAAAAAAACAGCCATGAAGAAGACTATTATAATTGTTGACGATCATCTGCTTATCGCCAAGGCACTCCAGGGAATTATCGACAACTTTACAGATTTTGAAGTTATTGATGTTGCTGAAAACGGTAAAGACCTCATCCAAAAACTTAGAAACACCGGAAAGCTTCCCGACATTATTCTTCTCGACATCAGTATGCCGGTAATGAATGGGTTTGAAACAGCTTTATGGCTGAAACAAAACCATCCTGAAATAAAAATAATGGCTCTGAGCATGCAGGGAGATGACAACAGTGTGATAAAGATGATTAAAAGCGGAGCTAAAGGCTATCTTTTGAAAAACACCCATCCTAAAGATCTTGAAAATGCACTTTCTAAACTAAGCAGTGATGGTTTCTTTTATCCGGAATGGGCCTCAAAAATCATTTTCTCAAGCATGAACGGTGATAATGCTAATGAAAAAATAGTGAAAATCTCTGAAAGAGAAAAAGAGTTTCTTACTTATACCGTTACTGAGCTAAGTTATAAAGAAATTGCCGAAAAAATGCATTGCAGCCCGCGAACTGTTGAAAGCTACAGGGATCAGCTTTGCGAAAAGCTTGATCTGAAAACCAGAGTCGGCTTGGCCGTTTTTGCTATTCGAAATGGTTTTGCAGAATCATAAGCAATCATCAAATGCTTATGATTAAAACAAAAAAGAAGCTTCTCAGCTTCTTTTTCTATTTTTATTTTTATTGTAAATGCATAAACTATTTTATACCTACTAATTCCACATCAAAAATAATGGTAGACCCTGGCGGAATTGCAGCTCCTGCCCCACGATCTCCATAAGCCAGATCCGAAGGAATATAGAATCTGTATTTAGATCCTTTGCTCATCAGTTGGATTCCTTCTGTCCACCCTTTAATTACGCCTCCAAGGTTGATATCCATTGCGTTACCGCCGTTTTTATCCGTAGAATCGAAAACAGTTCCATCCAAAAGTTTTCCGGTATATTTCACCTGTACCACATCTGTTGCTTTTGGTTTTGTTTTACCGTCACCTTCCTGCAATACTTCATATTGTAAGCCTGAAGCTGTAGTTTTCACTTTAGGATTAGATTTATTTTTTGTAAGAAACTCCTGTCCTTTTTTCTTATTTTCACCTGCTTGTGCTAAAGCCTCAGATTGCTTTTTTTCATTCTGCTTCTGCATGAATTCCTGCATGAAAGTATTCATTTCTTCAGCAGGCATAAGCTTCTTGGTTCCTGCCATCTCTTCTTTAATAGCCTGAGCCAAAAGATCTGCATCTACTTTGAAGCCTTCATGCTTCATATTCTGAGCAATATTTAAGCCTATATAATAGGAAGCTTTTTGTTCGTCTGTATATTTATTGTCGCTCTTTCCTTCATTTTTCTGAGCGCAAGAAATACTGAATATTGATATGCAAAATAATGCAATGATCTGTTTTTTCATTTGATTTTTATTTACCATTAATTGCTGCAAATCTATCATTAATTGTACAAACTTCCCTGCTTTACAATTTTTTTTCTGTTAAAAATTTTTAAAATCGGAAGAATTTGGGCAAAACTACAACCTTTCCTGTTCATCAGCCTTCTTAATAGTTTTCGTATTTTTCACCGACTGATTTCCGAAATTATATTTAAGTGAAAAAGTAAACCCCTGTGTATCCTGATAATCTAAAAAATAATTGTCCTGATTGCCATATTTTGTACTTATTTTCTGCTGAGTAGACCGGAAGATATCATTAAAAATAAATGCTGCTTCCAGTTTTTTATTGAAAAATTTTCTGTTCATTACAAAATAAGCAGACCACTGACTGGAAATTCGGAACGTTCCCTGGATCGCCGGAGAATAATAATTATGACCAACCTCCATTTTCCAATCTGAGCTTTTATCTAAAGTAAAACTTGTAGAGATAGTCGAAACTAAGTTCCAGATCTGATTTTTGTTTAAAGCGCCATCAATTCCCGTGAAATAATTTTCATTGTGCTCTATATTTTCAGAGACAATTAAATTCCACCAAGGTTTGATTTCAAAATTTTTGTAAAGACTCATTCCAAAAGCCTCTCCTTTTTCAATATTGGTGTAATAATAAACCAGGTTATTGTTTTCATGTTGCTGGAAAGAGATTTCCATTGAAGGAAAAAGTTCTTTCCGGTAGTAAAAATCGACATTCCAGTTTTTAAATGAATAAGTGAAATTTAAATTGTGAATAATGGTTGCTTTCAACTTCGGATCACCCTGATAATAGGAGAATAAATTGTAGTAAGATTTTGCCGGATTCAACCATGAATATGAAGGTCTGCTGATTCTTTTCCCGTATGAAAAACCAAATTCATGCTTATTCTCTGTGGTATACTGTGCGTAAAACGTCGGAAATAAACTCCAGTAATTATTTTTATTTACTTCATAAGGCTCAGACACTATACCTTCCAGATCTGTCATTTCAGCACGAAGTCCGCCTTTGAAATTCCATTTACCGATGTTGTAAGCCAATGAAGTATAGACTGCAAAATTGTGTTCTTTATAATCAAAAAGACTGCTTTTTTCCGGTCTGTATTGAAATGAGCCGTTTTCGTTATCTGAAAAATCCAGCTTACTGTCGGTTTTTACAAAACTGTATTTTGTCCCAGCTTCCAATTCCATTTTATCACCTTTCCACTGATAATCAAATTGTGTGGAATATAGTTGGACATCGCTCTTATTGTCTGTCATAAAATTCGTTTCCCGAGGACTTTGATTGGCAAAATTCAGATAAGTAAGAACATTTTGATATTTCGTTGAATTATTCCCCGTAAAATAATTTATCCATGAAAGGCTGCTTTTTTTATTCAGTTTTCTGTCAACCTGAAAGCTCAACGAGTTATTGATTGTTCGCGAATGATGGTCATTAATGGTGGTATAATCTGATTCAGCAATGTTTTGAGAATTATAAATTACAGTCGGAACATTGTATGTTCCAAAAGATCTTGGATTAAAATACCCCGAATAATTTAGACTTGCTGTTGTAAGACTGTCTATCTCATATTCAACATTAAAATTTACTGTATTCTGGTTTTTAGCTTTGTCTTTTCGGTTCATCGTATTAATCCACGTTGTACCGTCTTCAGGATAACTTACATATCCCGTTTCTTCTCTGTAGTAAGTTCCTGTTCCCCGGAAATAACTTCCCATTAACGAAAGCTTATCTTTTTTATAATATTGTGAAAGACCTGCAACTCCTTTTGCATATTGGGTCTGAATATATTTTGAAGAAAGAATTCCGCGATAGCCTTCGATTTTATTTTTCTTCATGATAATGTTTAAAACAGCCCCTCCTTCCGCTTCATATTTTGCAGGCGGATTGGTAATCACTTCCACAGATTTCACATCATCACCTTGAGTATTTTCAAGAAGATTCTTGAGTTCTTCACCAGTCATCATCACTTTTTTATCGTTGATGGTAATCAAAACTGAAGTGCCACCTTTTACGGCCAGAACATCATTATTAATGGTCACCTGCGGTGTTTTCTTGAGGATTTCCCAAGCGTTAAGTGACGAAATATTTGAATTTTCAACATTAAATTCCAGTCGGTCAACTTTTCTTTTTACTAAAGGCTTTTTCTTGGTTAATGTTACGCCTTCAATGTCTTTCTGATTGTTTTTTAAAATGATACTTAAAATCTCGTTATCGTTTTTAGCATCAACCAATTTTTCAAATGAAAGGTATTTTTCATCGTTAATTTTAAGCTTAAATGATTGTGTCGAAAGATTTTCAAATGAAAAATTTCCCGCTGAATTCGTGAATATACTTTCAACTAAAATATTTTCAGAATTATACAGTTCAACTTTCACAGAATCGAGTTTTTGTTTTTCAGCATTCAAAACGGTTCCAGAGATTTTCTGGGACTGAGAAAAAACTAAAACAGGAAAAATAAGGCATAAAAGATATTTGTACATTTCAGTAATTTTTAAAGTTAATTCAATTGTGTTTGATTTTACTGGTACAAAATTCTTTCTTGCAGCCGAGAATTTGGGTTAATGGAAGGTTAACGCGAGGTTAATGATAAAAGCGCATTTACTAATTATATATATTTGCCTTAATGATTTCAAAAAGTAAATATCTTGTTTGGCTGTTTGCCGGTTTATTTCTGCTTTTGCTGGGAATTCAGGTATATTTCATGTACAAAACCTATCAGGTAAAGAAGCGTGATATTTATGCAAGCGTTCTTTCTAAAATTACCAAGTATATAGATAATTTGGAAGATTTGGGAGAACTCAACGTACATAAAAGTAATGATTCAAAAGATGTTCTTGCAAAATTTGCAGATAAAGAAATCAGCAAAAAAGAATTTTTAAGTTATTTTGACGAGCATAGAAATAAAACAAAAAATAGGCTCAGCGATTACATTGACCATCAATTTGAAAAAGAAGGCTATAAGGTTGCTACAAGAATCGTGTATTTATCGGTAATTTCCATTCCGGACAGCACAAAATTAATTGACAAACCTATCATTCTTTATGAAACAAGAAACAAAGTTGTAAAACCCGGAATCTCGCAAACCGGAAAATGGGAAACCTCATCGACTTCGACTTCGGAAAAAGGCGAAAAACCTGATAAAAATGATTCTTTTATTGTAAAAAGCCAGACCGACTTTGAGATCTTAAACATTAATTACATTGTTTTTAAAGAACTCACATTACTTATTTTATGCTGTATCGCGTTACTTATAAGCGTTTTACTTTTATATCTTTTCACAATAAAAAATTTAATTAAACAACAAAAGCAGGTTGAAGTTCTGCATACAGTAGTCGACAATATTTCCCATGAATTCAAAACTCCGATCGCCACGTTGAAAATTGCTTCAAAAACATTAAAAAAAGAATACAGTCCTGAAATATTCCCATTAATAGATCGACAAATTTCGAGACTGGAAGATTTGATGCTGCAGCTTCACGCAGAAGAATCGGAAGAAGAAAATTCGACAATACAGCCAAAAGATTGGGATTTTTTCATAAAAGATTTAGCATTTACTTATCCTGAAACTGGCTTTGAACTAAAAAATTCGGTTTTATCAGAACTTCCGTTTGACAAAAAATTAATGGAAACAGTGATTAAAAATCTTTGTGAAAACAGTGTAAAATACGGAGCATCACAAATTAAAATTGATTTAAAAACCATTCAAAACAAGCTGGAAATCATAGTTTCAGACAATGGAAACGGAATTGAGCAAAAAGAACTGAAAAATATTTTTGAAAAATTCTACAGAATACAGTCGAATAATATCCATAACAGTAAAGGTTTAGGTTTAGGTTTATTTTTCGTGAAGAAAATTATTGAAAAGTACAACGGTAAAACAGACGTTTCAAGTGTAGTAAAAGAAGGAACAACTTTTAAAATCTCAATTCCTTATGAGCATTAAAATTCTACTGGCAGAAGACGATTCAGACTTTGGGATGATTCTAAAACAATATCTCGAGCTGGAAGATTTTGAAGTTTCGTGGTTTCAGAATCCTGAGGATGTTGTCTCTATTTTGCAGACCGGTTTTAATTTCCATATTGGAATTCTAGATATTATGATGCCCAATATTGATGGCTTTTCTTTGGCTAAAATGATTTTAAAAGCGAAACCTAATTTTCCGCTTTTGTTTTTAACGGCAAAAAATCAGAAAATTGATCGTTTAACCGGACTGAAAATCGGAGCCGATGATTATATTGCAAAACCCTGCGACCCGGAAGAACTTATTCTCAGAATTAAAAATATTCTGAAAAGAACATTAGCTTCTGAAACAGTTACTCAACACAAGATCGGAACTTATATTTTAGATACAGAAAAGCTCCTGCTTATTCACCCAAAAGAAAAAATCAGGCTAACCATTCGTGAAAATGAATTGCTGCTTTATCTTTTAAAATTCAATCACAAAACCATAAAACGTGATGATATTCTTGATAATCTCTGGGAAACCAATGATTATTTTACAGGAAGAAGTCTTGATGTTTTTATCAGTCGGTTGCGAAAATACTTTCAACATGATTCCGAAATAAAAATCCAATCCCTGCGAGGAATTGGATTTGAAATTGATTTTCCGGAGAATTAATTTTTAAAACTGCAGTTCAGTCAAAACCGGGAAATGATCTGAAGGATACAGCAGATTTTCTCTTCTGTCGTTAATGTGTCTCTGAGATTTTATCTTAAAGCCTTTCACAAAAATATAATCGATTCTTTCCTGAGGCACTTCGGTTACATTGAACGCCGTAAATGTTCCTTTAGGACCATAAGGTTTTTTCTCAGAATTATAGAAACTGTCTTTTAGGTTTTGAGAAATTATTTTTATAGGTTCCGTGTCGTCTGTCAAGTTAAAATCTCCGCTTAACGTTAGAGGTAAATTTTTAGGATTGATCTCTTTAATTTTCTTTAAAATCAGATCTGCAGATTTCACTCTTGCCACATTTCCCACATGATCAAAGTGTAGATTCATTGCCAGAAATTCTTTTTTTGATTTTTTATCCTTAAAAACAGCATACGTACAAACTCTGTTGTAAGCAGCATCCCATCCTTTCGATGGTTTTTCCGGAGTTTCCGAAAGCCAGAATGTTCCTGACTTTACTACTTGCAATTTTTCGGTATCGTAAAATATAGCAGAAAATTCTCCTTTTTCTTTACCATCATCTCTTCCTACCCCGACATAATCATAATTTTTCAATCCGGTTTTAATATCTTTCATTTGCTCAGGAAGCGCTTCCTGAACTCCGAAATAATCGGGATGATAATATGCTAAAAGATCAATTGCATCCTCCTTCCTGTTCGTCCAGGAGTTTTCTTTATCTGACTCTACATTGAGCCTGATGTTGAATGACATTACTTTTAAATTCTGAGAAAAGCTCCATGCAAAAACAAGCATAAACAGAGCTGAAAATCTGAAATTCATTAGGGTTTAATTTTAATTACGGAACAAAAATAAAACTTCTCTTTCAGAGAGAAGCTTTATTGTGATGATTATATTTGTTAAATTGTATTTTAATTCGACTTTTTTGCTTTAATCATTGCTTCCAGAGCATCCCACATTTCCTGCGGAATATCTTCGAGCATATTAAATTCTCCTGCACCCTGAAGCCATTCACCACCGTCGATGGTCACAACTTCTCCGTTCATATAAGCCGAATAATCGGATACTAGATATGCTGCAAGATTCGCCAGTTCCTGATGTTCTCCAACTCTTCTTAAAGGAACTTTTTTCCGCATATCAAATTTTTCATGCAAATCTCCCGGAAGCAATCTGTCCCATGCTCCTTTAGTCGGAAAAGGTCCCGGAGCAATTGCGTTGAAACGAATTCCGTATTTTGCCCACTCAACAGCGAGACTTCTTGTCATCGCTAAAACTCCTGCCTTCGCACAAGCGGATGGAACGACGTATGCAGAACCTGTCCAAGCATAAGTTGTGACAATATTTAAAACCGTACCGGAAGTTTTTGAATCAATCCAATGCTTTCCGACGGAAAGTGTGCAGTTTTTTGTTCCTTTTAATACAATATCTAAGATAGAATCGAATGCAGAATGTGTTAATCTTTCTGTTGGCGAAATGAAATTTCCTGCTGCGTTATTTAAAAGGATATCAATTTTTCCGAATTCTTTTAATGCAGCCTCTTTCATAGCCTCTACTTCATCCCAATTTCTTACATCACAGGCAACGCAAAGAACTTTCCCGCCCGTCTGTTCTTCCAGTTCTTTTGCCGTAACCTGAAGTTTTTCCAAGTTTCTCGATGTGATGACCACTTTTGCACCTAATTCAAGAAAATACTTGGTCATTGCTTTCCCGAGACCACTTCCACCACCCGTGACAATGGCAACTTTATCCTTCAGAGCGTCTTCACGCAACATCGGTTGTGTATAAAGATTCATATTTTATTTTTTCTTAAAAATAATAAATATTAAAATGTGATGCTTTAAAATGAATTAAGAAATGATGCTGTAAATAATTATTCTGGTTTTACCGCAAAAGAATCAAAAGATTTTATGGTGGAAAAGAATTCAAAAGTTTATAAAAGTTGTCGGTTATATTTTGTTATCAACTTCGCGGATTCAAACCTCATAGGTTTTCAAAAACCTATGAGGTTTAGTTTATTATAACAGTCGCAAGTTCGCAAGCCCAGATAGAAACGGCATGCTTTTTTGTTGTGGCTGGATCCCTAAACTTGGGAGAAAGCCGTAACAAAAAAATATAGTGGATAGGTTGAAATAGCTTCAAATAAAAACAAAACAGCCTGACAAAAAATTTATCAAGCTGTTTTATATTGAACAAGATTAAATTAATTATTTCACAATTCCTTTGAAAGAAAGAGTTTTAGGTGTTTTGCTGTCACTTGTCGTAACATTTACCGTTTTCATGAATGCCCCTGTAGCAGCTGCATTATAACTTGCTTCAACAAAGCCTTTTTTGCCTGGCTGAATAGGCGTTTTTGTGTAATCTGCAGTTGTACATCCGCAAGATGGTGCTACATTTTCAATAATAATCGGCTTTGAACTGGTATTTGTAAATTCAAATCTGATCAATTTTGGTTTTCCTTGAGGAATAGTTCCTACATCAATCGACTCCGACTTCCATGTAATTGCAGCTTTTACTGTTTTTACAATCGAAGCAGGTGTTACCGGAAATACATTTGCATAAAATGGTGAAAATGCCATAACTGCAAGAACTGCTGTAATTTTAAGATTTTTCATAGTGTAAATTTTAAATCAAATATTATTTTTTGTTGTTACAAATGTAGAACAGATTGCAGTTGAAAATTGTTAATCGTTATCAAACATTTGTTAACGAGTTGTTAACAGTAAAAAAATTATAAATATTTTTGGATAATATTGCTTCTGAAAATGGAAATCAAGAAACTCAATATTGTTATAAGCCTTGGCCTGGTCGCTATCATCGGAATTTTGATAGCTCAATTGTTATGGACAAAGCAGGCTTATAATCTTGAGGACAGAAAATTTAATCAGAAAGTAAATATCGCCTTGATGGAGGTTGTCGAAAAAATGTCTGAAGGAAAAAGCTCTTTCACGGAAAACCCGGTTCAGATTATTGCGAACGATTATTACGTAGTAAATATCAATAATGAATTTCACCCTGCAGTTTTGGAGCATTATCTGAAAACAGAATTTACAAGATTTCAGATTAATACAGATTATGTTTATGCCTTGTACAATTGCCACAGCGACCAGATGGTTTACGGGAAATACATGAGCAGTCATCAGGAAGAACCAAGCGAAAAGGTAATTCAGTTTCCGAAGCATAAAAATCTTACATATTATTTTTCAATCCGTTTTCCTGATAAAACAACTTATCTCATCAGTTCTCTACGTTTTTGGTATCTGTTGACTTTTGCCCTCATCATCATTCTTTTAGTGTATGTTTATTCAATCTACACAATCATTCAGCAGAAGAAATTTTCAGAATTACAGCGTGATTTCATCAACAACATGACGCATGAGTTTAAAACACCTTTGTCATCAATACTTTTAGCTTCGGAATCGCTCAATAAACAGGAAATTATTCAGCAGAATTCGAAGTTAAAGACTTATACATCTATTATCATCAACCAAAGTTTTAAACTGAATAACCATATCGAAAAAATACTGAATATTGCTAAAAATGATGCTTCGGGATTGTCGTTAAAACCGCAAAAAATCATTTTACTGCCTTTCATTCAGGAAATTGTCGAAAATATTAAACATAAAAATGAAAATGTTTCGATCAAAATAAATATTGAAGATACCATTTCAATTGTTGCGGATGAATTTCACTTTACCAATATCATTTTCAATCTTTTAGAAAATTCTATCAAATATTGCGAAACAAAGCCGGAAATTATGATTTCGTCTGATAAAGACACAAAAGGCTTATATTTAAAATTTAAAGACAATGGAATGGGAATTCCTGCTAAGAGTCTCAATTATATTTTTGATAAGTTTTACAGGGTAAATGCAAATAAAAGTGATGAAATCAACGGTTTCGGACTGGGTTTATTTTACGTAAAAAAAGTAGTGCAGCAGCACGGATGGAAAATATATGTTGAAAACAACAGCGATAAAGGAATTACGGTTACCCTATTTATTCCGTTTAATTAATTTGCATACATGATGGAAAAATCTAAAATTTTATATGCAGAAGACGATCCTACCATTGCTTTCCTTATTCAGGACAGTTTGGAAAACTATTATGAAATTAAGCATTATTCTGACGGAAAGTCTGCATTGGAAGCTTTTGCTACCAACGATTTTGACCTGTGTCTTCTTGATATCATGATGCCTGAAATCAATGGTTTTGATCTGGCTCAGGAAATCAGAAACAGGAATGCTGAAATTCCCATTATTTTCACTTCGGCTAAAGCCTTAAAAGAAGACAGAATTAAAGGATTAAAAATCGGCGCTGATGATTATCTGGTAAAACCTTTCAGCATCGAAGAATTGATTTTAAAAATTGAAGTCTTCTTAAAACGTTCAAAAAAAACAGAATCTTTCCCGCAAAGATTTAAGGTTGGAAAATATGATTTTGATCCTAAAAACTATACGTTACATAATTCACAGAATATAATTACTCTTACCCAAAGGGAATCTGATTTACTTTTCTATTTTATAAGTCACAAAAATTCTGTCCTGAAAAGACAGGACATTCTGAAGGCAATTTGGGGTGATGACGATTATTTCATGGGACGAAGCCTGGATGTTTTTATCTCAAGGCTGAGAAAGATATTTGCTGATGAAGAAAGTATTGTCATCGAAAATCTGCATGGGATTGGATTTCGTTTTTCTGAGAAATAATTTTTTTTGGTTAATCGCTAAGACGTAAAATTTAATTTAAAATATTGTTAAGATGAAAGGATTTTATCTTCGATAAAACTTACCATCACTGCTTTACTGAATATCTTTGATTTTTCTTGCGCCTTAAAAAACACCACACAGATGAAAAAGCTTTGCGTCTTTGTGATTAACCAACAATCAATTTTCCCATTTTAAACAAATAAAAGCCATAAATAATTATTCTTCAATTTTATCTAAATTTACTTTCCGAAAAAGTATTCATATATGAAAACATCAGGACATCCTATTTTTCTATTTCTATTATTATTTAGTTTACATTTTAACGCTCAAAAATTCGAAAAACTCTATCAATATGTCAATCCGTTGATCGGGACAGAAAAAATGGGACATACTTATCCCGGCGCTACTGCACCATTTGGAGCCGTTCAGTTAAGTCCTGAAACCGATACTATTTCTTATGAAATGAATGGAAAATACAACGGTGATGTTTATAAATATTGTGCAGGGTATCGTTACGAAGACAAAACTATTGTTGGTTTCAGTTCAACACATTTCAGCGGAACCGGACATTCAGACCTTGGAGATTTTCTTGTAATGCCAACCGTAGGAAATCTTCAATTGAACCCTGGAGCAGCAACGAATACTGAAAGTGGCTACAAAAGCAGATTTTCACATCAAAATGAAACCGCAGAAGCAGGATATTACAAAATAAAACTGGATGATCACAATATTTTGGCTGAATTGACTTCCACAACAAGAGTTGGAGTTCATCGCTATACTTTTCCAAAATCAGATCAGGCTCACATCATTCTGGATCTGATGGCCGGAATTTACAATTATGAGGGAAAAAACGTTTGGACTTACATTCGTGTGGAAAACGGAAATACAATTACTGGTTACCGTCAAACCAACGGTTGGGCAAGAACAAGGACCATTTATTTTGCGATGAAATTTTCAAAGCCATTTAAATCTTACGGTCAGAAAAACTATGATGAGAAACAGGTTTACAATGGATTTTGGAGAAAATTCGACCAAACCAAAAACTTCCCTGAGATCGCAGGAAAAAATCTGAAAATGTATTTTGATTTTGACACCAATGAAAATGAAGCTATTGAAGTTAAATTGGCAATATCACCTGTAAGTCAAGCCAATGCATTGGAAAATTTAGAAAAAGAAGCCGGAAATTTATCTTTTGACCAAGTAAAAGCGCAGACTCAGCAAAACTGGAATAAAGAATTAAATAAAATCGTCATCAAAGGTTCTGATACCGAAAAAACGAATTTTTACACAGCAATGTATCACACTTTCATCAATCCAACAACGTACATGGATGTGAATAGCGAGTATAAAGGTTTAGATCAAAATACTCACAAAGCAGAAGGTTTCACGAATTACACAACGTTCTCACTTTGGGACACATATCGTGCGCTGCATCCTTTCTTTAATATCATTCAGCCGAAAAGAAATGGTGATATGGTAAAATCGATGATGGCTCATTATGATCAGTTTTCAATGAAAATGTTGCCGATCTGGTCGCATTATGCGAACGACAACTGGTGTATGAGCGGTTATCACAGTGTGAGTGTGGTTGCAGATGCAATCATTAAAGGAAATTACGGTGGTGATGCCAAAGAAGCTTTGAAAGCCTGCGTTGCTACGGCAAACAAAAGAGATTACGAAGGAATCGGGCAATATATTGATTTAGGCTACATTCCTTCTGAGAAAAACGGAACTTCAGTTTCGAACACTTTAGAATATGCTTACGACGACTGGGCTATTGCCCAATTGGCGAAACATTTGGGAGAAACGGAGATCTACAATCAGTTCATCAAACGTTCTGAAAACTGGAAAAATAATTTTGATAAAACAGTCGGATTTATGCGTCCTCGTTTATCGGACGGAAGCTTTAAGAAAGATTTTAATGCCTTGAGTACGCACGGACAAGGCTTCATCGAAGGAAATTCCTGGAATTACAGTTTCTTCGTTCCTCAAAATCCTGATGAATTAATTGCTTTGATGGGCGGAAAGAAAAGATTCGTTTCAAAACTGGATGAACTGTTCACGATGCATTTGCCTGATGAGTTTTTTGCTGATACGGAAGATATTACACGGGAAGGAATTATCGGAGGATATGTTCATGGGAATGAACCGGCACATCATGTGGCTTATCTTTACAATTGGGCAGGACAACCCTGGAAAACGCAGGCACAGATCAGAAGGATTTTAGAAATGCAATACAAAGCAAGTCCGGATGGATTGGGCGGAAATGACGATGCAGGACAAATGAGCGCATGGTATATTTTGAGCTCGCTTGGCTTTTATCCTGTTGCTCCCGGTTCGGAAGATTATGCGATTGGAAGTCCGGCAATTGATCATGCTGTTTTGAATTTAGAAAACGGAAAAACATTTGAAATTGAAGCGATCAATCAAAGTGCGAAGAATGTGTATGTTCAAAAAATTCTTTTGAATGGAAAGGAAATTAAAAACTTTACGTTGAAACATTCTGAGATTATGAATGGTGGAAAACTGAGTTTTTATATGTCTTCTAAACCGAAAAAATAGTTTTGGGGTTAAACACAAATTACACGAATATTTTACACGAATTTCACAAAGAAAATCATATAATATTTTCATAGTTTGTCATTCGGGATGAAGCGAATGCAGAATAAAGAATCTATTTTACATTAAAGATTTCTCCTTTGTCGAAATGACAAAAAAGGTTGATTTTTTTCTCTCACAGATTTTTCAGATTACGCAAATTTTGAATTTTTGAATATGAAATCTTAAATAGAAAGTCAATCCGTATTTTGCATACGACAATCTTCATTTTGCATACATCCAAATTTTGATTTCTCATCAACTTTGTTTTATTAAAAATCAAGACAAAATGAAAAAAGTAAAATTAGGAAATCAGGGATTAATTATTCCGAATATCGGTTTGGGATGTATGGGAATGACTGGTTTTGGCGATGCCGATATGTATGGGAAAACGGATGAGCAGGAAGCGATTGCAACTATTCACCGTTCTTTGGAATTGGGCGGAAACTTTCTCGACACTGCCGATTTGTACGGTCCTTTTAAAAATGAGCAGTTGATTGCAAAAGCTATTGAAGGCAATCGTGACCAATATATTATTGCGACAAAATTCGGTTGGGAAATCGATGATAATGAGCAAGTCACGTGGAAAATCAACGGAAGTAAAGATTATGTGAAAAAGTCGGTTGAACGTTCTTTGAAAAATCTGAAAACCGATTACATCGACCTTTATTATATGCATCGTCTCGATAAAAATGTTCCGGTTGAGGAAACGGTTGGAGCAATGAGCGATTTGGTGAAAGAAGGAAAAATCGGTTATATCGGTTTGTCGGAGGTTGGTTCTGAAACGGTGAAAAGAGCACACGCTGTGCATCCGATTTCGGCAGTTCAAAGTGAATATTCTCTGTTTGAAAGAACCGTTGAAGAAAAAGGCGTGATTAAAACGCTGAACGAACTGGAAATTGGTTTTGTGGCATATTCTCCGTTGGGAAGGGGATTTTTGTCCGGAAATATCAAAACGATTGACGATTTGCCGGAAAATGATTTCCGAAGAGGGATTCCGCGTTTTCAGGGGGAACATTTTCATAAAAACATCGAATTGGTGGAAGCCATTGAAAATATGGCGAAGGATAAAGGAATTACGTCCTCCCAACTAGCTTTGGCGTGGATTATCAGTAAAGGGATTGTTCCGATTCCGGGAACGAAACGCAGAAAATATCTTGAGCAGAATATTGAAGCGGCAACTATCCAACTGAGCGAATCTGACATTGAAAAGCTGGAAAGTATTGTGCCTTTGGGAACGGATACTGGAGCAACTTATGATGAGTTTGGAATGGGACTTTTGGATTATTAAATTTTTAAAAATTCTCGCTGATTTAGCCAATTTTGCTGATTTTAAAGTTTACTTAATAATCTTAACTTGAATAAACTTTGTTTATTACTTTTTTTCAACATTAAGAATTTAAGAATATCTTACAGTTAAATGAGTTAAGAATTAATAAATTAATTCTTGATTAAATTTGTTAAGAATAACGCTTAAAAACCTTCAATTCTTAATGTTGAAAATCTAAGACTAGTAATTTAAAAAATCTTTAAATTAAAATACAAAGTTGAAACGCAATACGATTGCGCCCCGGCTTGAACGGAGCTCTTTTTGCGGAACGAAGTGGAGCAAAAAAGCGGGAGTGGAAGACGGATAAAGGCGCCCAAACCTAACAAAGTGGTTCGACGGAGTCAAATAATAACTATCTTTAATATTTAGAATTTCAAATTATGAACACGATAAAATCTATTTCGGCTTTTCACAGGCTGCTTTCGCTTCCGGAACCAAAGCATCCGATGGTGAGCGTGGTGAATCTTTCGGAAAGTGTTTTCATTGAAGATGACGTGTGGAAGGGCTTTGTGAGCCGATATTATTGTGTTGCCCTGAAACGGAATGCGACCGGAAAAATAAGATATGGACAGCAGCATTACGATTATGATAAGGGTGTGCTGAGTTTTACGGCGCCAAATCAGGTACAATATCTCGATTTGAAAACGATGGATTGTGAAAATACGGGTTATCTTTTGATTTTTCACGAGGATTTTCTGCTGAAACATTCTTTGGCGAATACAATTTCTTCTTACGGATTTTTCTCTTACGCCGTGAATGAAGCACTGCATCTATCTGAAGATGAAGAAAATAACCTGCTTGAAATTCTAAATAAAATCGATAAAGAATGTGAGCATATCGACCAGCATACGCAGGAAATTATTTTGTCGCAGATCGAGTTGCTTTTAAATTATTCGAAGCGGTTTTATGAAAGACAATTCATTACCAGAAAAAGTGGAAATCATCAGCTTTTGGCTAAATTTGAAAAGTTTCTGAATGATTATTTTGATAAAGAATCTTCCGAAAAAGGATTGTTGACCGTTTATCAAATTGCTGAAGCGATGAATCTTTCCCCGAATTATCTGAGTGATCTTTTGCGCATCCATACCGGACAAAATACACAACAGCACATCCACGAAAAGCTCATCAGCAAAGCGAAAGAGAAACTTTCTACAACGGAATTATCGGTAAGTGAGATTGCTTATGAACTGGGATTTGAGCATTCGCAGTCATTTTCTACGTTGTTTAAGAAGAAGACGAGTTTGTCGCCGTTAGAATTTCGGCAGTCGTTTAATTGATATTTTTTCTCCCGTAGATTGAGCTGATTACGCAATTTTTTTCATCTGCTTGATTTGCTTAATCTGCGAGAGTTTAAATTTTGGCTAAAGTATTTTCGAAAACATCTTCCCTGAT
Organism: Chryseobacterium sp. RLHN22; assembly: GCF_051011795.1. NCBI lineage: Bacteria > Pseudomonadati > Bacteroidota > Flavobacteriia > Flavobacteriales > Weeksellaceae > Chryseobacterium > Chryseobacterium sp. RLHN22. Next base: position 62,435 of record NZ_JBPCHW010000002.1, on the reverse strand, counting down.
GTTTTTTTTATGCGTTCTTCCCCACTCAGAAAGTGCCATAATCACCGGTTTTAAAGTTCTGCTGTAATCTGTGGAAAGGTATTCTACCACGACAGGTGTCTGTTCGGCGTGCACGACCCTTTTGACAAAACCGTTCAGCTCCAGATCCTTTAGTTCATTCGACAGAACTCTTGCAGAAATCCCGGTAACGATTCTTTGCAGCTCGTTAAACCGAATGCTTCCGTGTTCCTGCAATGCAATGATGATTTTCAGTTTCCACTTTCCACCGATGACGTAAATCGCATCTTCTACAGAAGACAGACTTTCTGTACATCTGGCTTTGGTCATCGGCTCTTCCAGTTCGATATTATTTTCCATAATGATTTTTAACTTACCCAAAGGTTACTACTAACCTTTTGTTCACTACTTACTTTTGATAAGCAAATGTACATAATTTTGCTGTAGAAATTTTAATCATTAAAAATGAGTTAGCTGAAAAGCAATTCTAAAAAATTTAAAAATAATTATTTACATATGAAAAATGTACTTCACATCATCACAAGTCCTAGAAAAGATTTGTCTGCGAGCAGAAAATTAGGAAAAGCAGTTATCGAAAAAATTCAGGAAAAATACTCAGATGCTGTCTTAAAAGAACGTGATCTTACGACAAACCCGACTCCACTTTTGGATGAGTCCCACATCAATACTTTTTTTACGCCGGCTGAAAACCATTCTACAGAGCAACAATCCATCAACAAATATTCTGAAGATTTGATTTCTGAATTAAAAGAAGCCGATATTATTGTTATCGATTCCCCAATGTACAATTTTTCCGTTCCTGCAACGCTGAGAGCTTATCTTGATTTCACTTCGAGAGCCGGATATACTTTTAAATATGACGAAAACGGACCAAAAGGCTTGTTGAATGACAAAAAACTATATATCGCTTTTACCTCAGGAAATGTTTATTCCGAAGGCCCTTTCCAAGTGTTTGATTCCAATGTTCCGTATATTAAAAATGTTTTTGGATTCTATGGAGTTTCGGATGTAAGTGTTTTCCGTGCTGAAGGTTTGGCAATTCCAGGAATTATGGAAAATGCTTTGAACAAAGGAATTGAAAGCATTGTTATTGACTGATTTTAATTAATTGTTAGAAATTTTCTCTCGCAGATCTAGCTGATAAAGCAGATTTTTCAACTTCAACATCTGCGAAATTTGCTTAATCCACGAGAGGCAAAACAAAAAAGACTGCAAAATTTGCAGTCTTTAATTTATTCTTCCACTTCAAAAAGCAAACGCTCTCCGAATTTTTCTTCATTGATTTTTCCGTTTTCGTAAACCAGATTTCCGTTGACGAAAGTGTGGGTAACTTTAGAATGAAATTCAGTTCCTTCCAGCGGGCTCCAACCGCATTTATAAAGGATATTTTCTTTTTCGACTGTCCAGTTTTGATTCAAATCAACCAAAACCAAATCCGCTTTGTAACCTTCTCTGATGAAACCTCTTTTTTCGATTCTGAATAAAATTGCAGGATTGTGAGCCATTTTTTCAACGATTCTTTCCAAAGAAATCTTTCCGTTTTTGTAATTTTCCAACATCACCACCAAAGAATGTTGAACCAAAGGTGCACCGGAAGGACATTTGGTGTAAACATTCTGTTTTTCTTCCCAAGTGTGCGGCGCGTGGTCGGTTGCAATCACATCGATTCGGTCATCCAACAACGCTTCCCAAAGTCCGTCCTTGTCTTTTTGTGTTTTAACCGCAGGATTCCACTTAATTAATCCGCCTTTCGTGTCGTAATCTTCGTTGGTGAAAGTCAAGTGATGAACACAAACTTCAGCCGTTATTTTTTTATCTTTTAAAGGAATATCGTTTCTGAAAAGCTCCGTTTCAATCGCTGTAGACAAATGGAAAACGTGAAGTCTTGCGCCGGTTTTCTTTGCCAGTTCAATCGCTTTTGAGGAAGATTTATAACAGGCCTCCTCACTTCTTATTAAATGATGAAATTTCACCGGAATATCTTCGCCGTATTCATCAAGATATTTTTGAGTGTTTTCTCTAATGGTTGCTTCATCTTCACAATGAACAGCAATCAGCATTTTGGTATTGCTGAAAATATTTTCAAGAGTTTCCGGATTATCGACCAACATATTTCCTGTTGACGAACCTAAAAACAATTTAATTCCGGGAACATTTCTTGGATTTGTTTTTAAAACTTCTTCGAGATTATCATTGGTGCCGCCCATCATAAAACCGTAATTGGCGAAAGATTTCTGAGAAGCGATCTCATATTTATCTGCTAATAATTCCTGTGTTACAGCATTTGGAACCGTGTTTGGCTGCTCAATAAAACTTGTAGTTCCACCGGCAATTGCAGAACGTGATTCTGTTTCAATGTCGCCTTTCCAGGTCAAACCCGGCTCGCGGAAATGAACCTGGTCATCAATCACTCCTGGTAAAAGATATTTTCCCGAAGCATCGATAATCTGGTCTGCATTTTCAGAAATATTGGATTGAATTTTAGAAATCAAATCGTTTTCGATAAGAATATCGCTTTGGATAATCTTTCCTTCATTGACGATTTGGGCGTTTTTTATTAGGATTTTCATGTATTACTTTTAAAAATTAGATTGATATTGCACAAATTTAATATTTTCAAAAATGATTTTTAAGCATAACTCAGAAATTTGTGAATTCTAATATTTACATTTGCATTTTAAAAACCTGAAATTGTATAAAAAATTATTTGGACAAACTGCAGTCTACGGACTCAGTTCGGTTTTAGTAAGAATTTTTCCTTTTCTTATTGCACCCATTGTTACAAAAGCTTTCGGACCGTCTGCTTCATCTCCTTTTGTCGATTGGTATTCTATTGCCGGAGTGATTACCGTTTTCCTTACACATGGTATGGAAACTTCTTTTTTCCGTTTTGCTCAGGAAGGCGATATTGATAAGAAGACTTTGGTTTCTACCTGCGCTTTAAGCATTTTATCTGCAGGTTTTATATATTTAATTTTAGGATATGTTTTCAGACAGGATTTGGCAAATGCTTTTGAAACTCCTGACCAGGTTAATTATTTGGTTATTTTTCTGTTTATGCTTTCAATTGATGCATTTGCAACAATTCCTTCAGCAATATTAAGATTAGAAGGAAAACCAATTCAATATATGCTTTCAAAAGTAATTGGAGCTTTAGCTTATTATTTTCTCGTTGTATTTTTTATTAAATGGCTACCAAAATATCCTGATGGAATTTTAGGAATAAAATATAATCCCGAATTTGGAGTTGGTTATACATTTGTTGCCAACTTGGTTCAAAGTATTATTACTTTATTGATTGTAGGAAAGGAATTTGTAAATTTTAGCTTCAAAAAATTTGATTTTAATCTTTGGAAAAGAATCATGGATTATTCGTGGCCGGTAATGGTTGCAGGATTGGCCGGAATTATCAATCAGACTTTAGACCGACAGTTTTTAAAATATTTATTACCGAAGGAGGAAGCAAAACATCAAATCGGAGTTTATGGTGCTGTTTATAAAATTGCTACATTCATAACAGTTTTCAGGCAGGCTTATCAATTGGGAATTGAACCTTATTTTTTCTCAAGTTTTAAAGACAAAAACAATCATAAAACTTATGCAGTTCTGATGGATGTTTTTGTGATTTGCAACTGTTTAATTTTTGTTGGTTTAATGGTAAATCTTCAATGGATTGCCGAGAAATATCTTGGTAATTCTGAATATTACGAAGGAATTGCCATTATTCCTTACGTTATGTTGGGAGCATTATTTTTAGGAATCTATTTAAATCTTTCGATTTGGTATAAACTTTCAGACCAAACCAGAGTGGGGCTTTATATTTCATTAATCGGAGCAGCAATCACGATTTTTATCAACTTTACATTTATTCCGAAATACGGATATTGGGCCAGTGCTTTTGCAGCACTCATCACTTATACAAGTATGATGATTATTTCTTATTTTTGGGGAAGAGCGCAATACCCTATTCATTATAACATAAAAAAAATTCTTATCTATCTTTCGCTGTCTATTGCGATTTCTTTGGTTTCGTTTTTGTATTTCAGAGAAAATTATTTTATAGGAAACGGCTTGTTCTTATTATTCATCGCATTTTTAGCGTATAACGAAAGAACGATTATCAATAAAGTACTTAGAAAAAATTAACATTAATAAAAAAATAACAATCATATATGAAAATTATTGTTCCGATGGCAGGAAAAGGTTCAAGATTGAGACCTCATACCTTAACTGTTCCTAAACCATTAATTCCGATTGCAGGAAAACCAATTGTGCAGAGATTAGTAGAAGATATTGCTAAAGTTGCAGGAGAAAAAATAGACGAAGTAGCCTTTATTATTGGAGATTTCGGAGCTGAAGTTGAAGCATCTTTAATAAAAATTGCAGAAAATTTAGGGGCAAAAGCGAGTATTTACACACAAGATGTTGCTTTGGGAACCGCACACGCCATAAAATGCGCAGAAGCTTCTATGACAGGAAATGTAGTGGTAGCATTTGCCGATACCTTATTCAGAGCCGATTTCACTTTAGACACCAATTCAGACGGTGTAATTTGGGTGAAAAAAGTAGATGATCCTTCAGCTTTTGGAGTGGTAAAATTAGATGATTATGGTTTTATTACAGATTTTATCGAGAAACCACAGACTTTTATTTCAGATTTGGCGATCATCGGGATTTATTATTTTAACTCCGGGGAAAAATTGATGGATGAAATCAACCACATTATGGATAACGATATTAAAGTAAGTGGTGAATATCAGTTAACAACTGCATTGGAAAACCTTCGTCAGAAAGGTGCTAAATTCTCACTAGGAAAAGTAGACGACTGGATGGATTGCGGAAACAAAAATGCTACGGTAGAAACCAACGGAAAAATTCTGGAGTATGAAAAAGATCTGTTTACAGAATATCCTCAATCGGCAAACATTCAGAACTCTTTGATCATTCAGCCATGCTACATCGGTGAAGGGGTTGAAATTTCAAACTCAAAAATCGGGCCTTATGTTTCTTTAGGAAAAGGAACAAAAGTAATCAACTCAAATATAGACAATTCTTTGATTCAGGAGAAAACGGTAATCGATCACGGAAATCTTTCTAACTCAATGATCGGAAGTTCGGCTCAGTATTTCGGAGTTGCAAGAGAAATTTCTTTGGGAGATTTTTCTGTTTTGGACTTTTTGTCGAAATAAATTTAAATAAATAACGTTGAGAAAAGCCACACAATACTCTTTGTGTGGTTTGGCGTTAATATTGTAAAAGATTATTAAAATTTGCATAATGAAAAATTGGGCTATCTTATTGATTATCACACTCACCATACTTTCCTGTAAAAGCAGAAAGGCAATCAACCAGAATACTTCTGAAAACGACAGTATCACAGTGGAAAATTCCGGCAATAAGAACGACCCGAAAGATGACAAAAATATTCAGGATCGACTATCTTTCTATGAAAAGATTCTTATTCATCCTAAATTTGACCACGTAAAAATCAACAGTAAAATCACAGCGAGCGATTTAAGAGTAAGCCCTTTGGATGCAACCATTTATATTGAAAACGACAAAAAAATATGGGCAAATATTTCTTTCCTTATCATTCCTGCTGCACGTGCACTCATTACTCCGGAAGGAATCAAAGCTATCGACCGATATAATAAAAATTATATTGATTCTGATTTTGATTATCTTAACAATCTTTTAAACGTCAATTTTATCGATTATAAAACATTGGAAAAACTGCTAATGGGACGTACCTTTTTATTAATTTCCAACAGCAATTCCAATATTGTAAAAAATTCGGAAGGCTACAAGCTTACCTCAATCACCAATCAGAAAATTGTTACCAACGATATTGTAAGAGAGTATAAAACCGAAATGCAATACACCAACGATTTTAACCTGAATTGGGTAAAATTGCAGGACGTAAAATCCAACGACGCCATTGAAATCGTATATGAAAACTGGGAAACCTTTCCGAACGAAGTAAAACTTCCAAAAAATGTTAAAATAATTATAAAAGGTTCAAAATCCAGCCAAATTTTACTGGAAAACACGAAATTTGAATTTTCGAGGATGGAAACACCCTATTCTGTTCCAGCCAATTATAAGAAAATTGAGATTAAATGATTAAAAAAATTAGCTTTTTAATAGGTATTTTGCTGTTCGGATTACAATATGCCCAACAAAATAAGGAGCAGTTACAAAAGCAAAATGCTGATCTGAAAAAACAGATCGCTCAAATAAATTCAGATTTGGCAAAAACCAGAAATGAATCTAAATTATCACTATCATATTTAAATAACGTTAATAAAAAATTAGCGCTTAGAGAGAAGGTTTATAACAATACCCAAAAAGAAAAAAGATTTATTGAAGATGAAATTTATCTTCGTCAGCTTGAAATAAACCGACAGAACCGTGAGCTGGGAGTTTTAAGAAAAAACTATGCTCAGGTTTTGGTGAATGCCTATAAAAATAAAGGCGTTCAGAATAAAGTAACATTCATTCTTTCCTCAAAAAGTCTGGGTGAAGCTTTACGGAGAGTACAGTATTTGAAACAGTATTCCGATTATCAGGATAAAAAAGCAGCTGAAATTACAAATGCAGCTTTGGAATTAAAAAAATCGGTCGAACAGAAAAAAAGATCAGCAGTAGAGAAGGAAAACCTGTTGGTAAATCAGAAGAAAGATTTAACGACAATTGCTGTTGAACGCCAGCAGAAAGAACAGCTGGTGACAGAATTCAAGAAAAACGAATCTAAACTGACCGCCGAACTTAAACAAAAACAGTCTCAGTCTAAAGCTTTAGAAGGACAGATTAAGGCCATTATCGCTGAAGAATTAAGGATTGCAAAAGCTGAAGAAGAAGCGAGGAAGAAGGCCGAAGCCGAGAAAATCCGTCTGGCAAAAATTGCCGCAGAAAGAGAAAAAGCAAGAATTGAAGCCGAAGCAAAAGCAAAAGCCGAAGCATTAGAAAGAGAAAGAAAATTAGCTGAAGCTGAAGCAAAAAAAGCTGCTGAACTTGCAGCAAAACGTGAGGAAGAAGACAGAAAACGTACTGCAGAAGCAGCGAAAGCCGAAGCAAGCGCTAAAGATGAAGCCAGAAAAATTGCGGCAAAGAAAGCTTTGGATGAAGCTAATGAAAGATCAAGAGAAGCTGCTGAAAAACTGAAATCAGCCAGAGAGGCGGAAGCTGCATTAGCTAAGAAAAAAGAAGATGATAAAAAAGCTGCAGAGTCGAAAGCAATGACCAACTTCGGGGTTTCCGCACCTTCTGCAGGAAGTAATTTTTCAGCGAACAGAGGCAGAATTTCAATGCCTGCTTCAGGAACAATTACCCACAGATTCGGAAAACAACAACATCCGGTCTTTAAAAATATATGGGAAGAGAATAACGGGATAAAAATTTCCGTAGCAAAAGGAACTTCTGCGAGAGCCGTTTTTCCGGGAACAGTTTCACAGGTAATTCCTTCTGCAGATGGTACTAAAACGGTTATGATTAAGCATGGTGATTATTTTACCATTTATTCAAACCTTAGCAGCAATACCGTTTCTAAAAATCAGCAGGTTTCTGCAGGGACGGTTGTAGGAGCTGTAGCACAAGACTACGATGGAACTTATACACTTGATTTCCAGATATGGAACGGAAGTCAGGCAGTTGATCCATTGGGTTGGGTTTCGTATTAAAAAAAGATTAACTTTGCAAAAAATTTAGAAATGAATACATTAACAATATTAGCCTTATCTTGGCAGCACATTCTTATCGTTGCCATTATTCTTTTATTACTTTTCGGAGGTAAAAAAATTCCGGAATTGATGAGAGGAATGGGTTCGGGAATTAAAGAATTTAAAGACGCTATCAAAGAAGACGAAAAACCTGGTTCAAAAACAGACAGCAATTCTTCTAACAATAATACTGCAAGCCACTAAAATTTCTTTATTTCAATGAATTTTACCGATACTGCCTGGAAAATCTTCAACCAGTCTATTGAAGATTACCATATACTAGACAGCGTTGATACTCCTATTAAAAACCCGTTTGAAAGTGATACTTTGGAACGAATTTTGTATGCTAAAAACTGGATTGATACCGTTCAATGGCATTTGGAAGATATAATAAGAGATGAAAATATAGACCCTGTTGAAGCTCTTCAATTGAAAAGAACAATAGATGCATCAAATCAGAAAAGAACTGATTTAGTGGAATTTATAGACAGTTGGTTTTTAAACAAATACAAAGATATTACTCCAAAACCTGATGCTAAAATCAATACTGAAACTCCTGCTTGGGCTGTTGACAGATTATCTATTTTAGCACTGAAGGTTTATCATATGTCGTTAGAAGCAAATCGAGAATCTGCTTCCGAAGAGCACCGTCTAAATTGCAAGCAAAAATTAGACGTATTGCTTACTCAGAAAGAAGATTTATGTGCTTCAATCACTCAATTGCTTAATGATATTGAAAACGGTGATGTTAAGATGAAAGTGTACAAACAAATGAAGATGTACAATGATGAAAGTCTTAACCCAATCCTTTATCAAAAGGAGCAAAAATGAAACGACTATTTTTTCTTGGAATACTATTAATAATCACTTCTTCATGCGCGACCGAAAAACTGAATATGTCGCCTGTATCAGGCAGCTTTTCGGGTGACACAAAAACTGAGTCTAACAATAAGAGTATCAGCATAAACATCACAGAAAACGTTAATGCATCAGAAATCACCAATCTGCTTTCTACTTTTCCTAAATTCTCAAATTCTGCGTTAAATGAAGAAATTGGCAACCTTAAATATACACTCCAGAATTATCTTTATGCGATAGAATCGGGGAACAAATCCGGAAAAAATAAAACCATCCGTAATTTAGAAAAATCTTACAAGAAAATTCAGAAGCTTAGAAAAGATCTAAAAAAAGATGAGGACGAGGTTTTGAACAGATATTTAGTAAGATTAAAAACAAATGTTACTGTAATCGAGGATTCTCTTAACGGAAAAAAATAAACAAACAATTCAATGATTAAAATTCAGGCGGAAGCCAATGTTCCCACAGAACACGGTACTTTCCGAATGATAGCCTTCTCGGAAGATCAAAACGACTGGATGCCACATATGGCAATAGTTGCTGAAAACACTGATCTGTCTCAACCTGTGAATGTACGCTTTCACTCTGAATGTATTACCGGAGAGGTTTTCCATTCTAAAAAATGTGAGTGTGGACAGCAGCTTGATGCAGCCATGAAGTATATACACGAAAACGGAGGCGTTATTATTTATCTTCGTCAGGAAGGTAGAAATATAGGCATCATCAACAAGCTTAAAGCCTATTCTTTACAAGAAAAAGGATTTGATACGGTACAGGCAAATTTGGAATTAGGTTTACCTGCAGACGACAGAAATTTTGGTATTGCGATTGAAATTCTCAATCAGCTAAAAATTGAAAGCATTAATCTTTTGACCAATAATCCTGAAAAGGTAAAATTTGTACAGGAAAGCAACATTGTACTAAACTCAAGAATACCTTTACAAATCCCGGCAAATGAGATCAGCAGAGGCTATTTGCAAACTAAAAAAGATTTTTTTGGCCATTTCTTAGACGATAATAATGACAATTGAAAAATCAAAGGCTCCGAAACAAGTTCCGGAGCCTTTTTTATTATAAAAATTTGAAAAGATTTATTATTTTATTTTCACAACTTTTGAATCATCAATGTTGTAATATTTAATTACTGCATTATAATCGCTGTAATCTACCTTAGAGACTCCCTTATTTAAATATCCGGCAGGAACCAGAACAATTCTGAATGTTTGATTATTGTAAAATTCAGGAGCTGTAGTTACATTAAATGTTCCATTCACGTAGATTTGAACATCATTTTTGGTAAAGTCAAAATCATAATCCACTTCATTTCCGTCTGAAAGATATATTTTCTTAGGAATCTGTTCCCAAACATCAAGACCATTAGAAACACCTTTTAATCTGTATACTAAGACCTTATCAGAATCCATCATGCCATATTTACTTATTTCTTCTCTGATGACATGCTGCTCTCCAAAAGCTCCGGCACTGTTAAATTGAAAACTTCTTGTGATTTCTACAACGCCAGAATAAGTATCATTATCAACATATTGCACATCGTCATCGTTATTATCGCAACTGTAAGTAAAAAAACTCACAAAAGCTAACATTAAAATTGGGAAAAACTTTCTCATTATATAAATTTTAGATTATTATAGAATATGCCGAATCAAAACATATACCAAAAATTATAAAAACATTGTCGCCCATCATTTTTTAATCGTATTTTTGTTCATATTCAATACATCATGAAGAAATTAGTTTTTAATTTTCTCTTAATTATAACTTGCACTGCATCTCATTTTTCAGCGCAATACCTGCCTAAAGACACCTCAAAGGCAGAAATGAAGAAAGCCAATCAATGGGTTGACCAGACTTATAACAGTCTTTCCCAAGATGAAAAATTAGGCCAGCTTTTTATAGTCGCATTATACACCAACAAAGGTGAAGATTACATCAATCAGGTGAGAAATATTGTCATTAATGACAAAATTGGCGGATTAATACTGATGCAGGATGATGCAGCAAGAGAAATTACCCTTGTTAATGAATTCCAACAAAAATCGAAAGTTCCGTTGATGATTGGAATGGATGCAGAATGGGGACTGTATCAGAGAATCAACACTGCTCACAAATTTCCATGGGCAATGACTTTGGGAGCGATTCAGGATAAAGAACTGATTTACCAGATGGCCGCAAAAATTGCAGAAGACTGCAAAAGAATGGGAATCAACTGGGATTTTGCACCGGTGGTTGATGTAAACACAAATCCGAATAATCCTATTATCGGGAACAGAAGTTTCGGTTCTGAGGTTTCTAATGTAACACAGTCTGCTTTATCTTACGCAAATGGTTTGCAGGATAACAATATCCTTGCAGCAATCAAACATTTTCCGGGACACGGCGATACCAGTACCGATTCGCACCTTGACCTTCCTGTAGTGCCCCATAATCTGGAAAGATTAAATAAAACAGAGCTTGCACCTTTTAAAGCATTGATAAATAAAGGAATTGGAGGTGTGATGGTTGCTCATCTATATGTACCAACCCTCGAATCTGGGAAAGGAATTCCTGCTTCAGTTTCAAAAAAAATTATAACCGATTTATTAAAAGATAAACTAGGGTATAAAGGTTTAATTATAACCGATGCTTTGAATATGGGTGCTGTTGCCAACAAATACAAACCCGGAGAATTAGATGCTTTAGCTTTTAAAGCAGGTAATGACATTATGCTTTTCTCTCAAGGTGTAGCAGAAGGTAAAAAACTGATTCAAAAAGCAATTGATAAAGGTGAAATTTCTCAAGCAAGGGTTGAAGAAAGTGTAAAGAAAATTCTTTTAACTAAATATTATTTAGGTCTAAGTCAATATACTCCAAAAAATCCTGAAAACATAAATTACGATCTCAATAATGATTCGCATACGAAACTGGTTCAAAATCTTTATTCTAATGCTTTAACATTATTAAAAGACGAAAAAAAATTACTTCCTCTAAACTCAAGCACGACCTATTATTACGTTCCGTTGGAAGAAGCTCCTTTCCAAACTTTTGCAAATCAATTAAATATAAATTCGAAAATTATCATTAAAAAAGCTTCCGAGATCAGTTCAATTCCTGCAAACTCAACAGTGATTGTTGGTTTTCATAAAGATAATTCTACCGCTTATAAGCCATATAAAATTTCATCAGAATCAAAAAAAATATTGTCTGATTTAAGTAAAAATCAAAATGTGATTCTTAATGTTTTCGGAAGTGCTTATGCTTTGAAAGACATGGATGTCTCTAAAGTTTCCACCGTTTTGGTTTCTTATGAAAATAACGATGATTCGATGATCGCAACCGCAGATGCATTAAATGGAAAAACAAAAATTTCGGGAAGACTTCCCGTTTTAGTCAACGAAAAATTAAAACCAGGAATGGGAATCGACTTGAAATCTTCCCACACAAAATAAATTGACATCAAATAAAAAATAAAAGATGAAAATAGGCATACTTTGCTACCCAACATACGGCGGAAGCGGAATTGTGGCAACAGAACTCGGAATGTCTTTGGCAAACAAAGGCTATGAAGTACACTTCATCAGTTCGGCACTTCCTGCAAGATTAGATATTACGAACCCCAATATATTTTTTCACAAGGTCAATGTTCAGACCTATCCGCTTTTTCAGTATCAACCGTACGATATTGCGCTGAGTTCGATGATTTACCGTGTTGTAAATCTTTATAAACTAGACTTACTTCACGCTCATTATGCGATTCCTTATGCTTATGCCGCTTTTACAGCCAAGCAAATGCTAAAGGAAGACAACAACGACATCCCATTGGTCACAACACTTCACGGAACAGATATTACATTAGTTGGGCAACATCCTAGCTATAAACACGCAGTTGAATTTTCAATTAATAAATCAGATGCCATTACATCTGTATCTGAAAGCTTGAAAAAAGATACGCTGCAGTTCTTCAATATTAAAAAAGAAATTCAGGTCATTACCAATTTCATCGACAATTCTGAATTCGACGACTGCAACGAATGCCAAAGAACACAGTTTGCCAATCCTGACGAAAAGATATTGATTCACGTTTCTAATTTACGCCCGGTAAAACGCGTTGACGAAGTGCTTCAAATCTTTAAAAACGTAGAGAAAAAAGTTAAATCTAAACTGATTATCATTGGTGAGGGTCCCGACATGGAAAAAGTCAATCAGTTTTTGGAAGAAAATCCTGATTTAATTTCAAAGATCCGACTTTTAGGAAAGGTAAATGATTTATACAGAATTCTTCAGCTTTCAGATGTATTTTTACTTCCTTCTGAGCAGGAAAGCTTCGGTTTGGCAGCCTTGGAAGCTATGGCAGCAAACACTCCTGTAATCAGTTCGAATGCCGGTGGAATTCCTGAAGTGAACATTCAAGGAGAAACAGGATTTTTAGCAGAAATCGGAAATGTAGAAGCAATGAGTAATTATTGTATTAAATTATTAAGCAATGATGAGCTCCTTAATCAGATGAAAGTGAATGCTAAAGAACAAGCCATAAGATTTGATTTGAAAAATATTCTTCCTATTTACGAAGATATGTATAAAACAACTATTGAGAATTTTAAAGGTGAGCTGACAAAAGCTTAAAACTTATTCAAATAAACAAAAAAATCAGGGCATTGGCTCTGATTTTTTTGTTTACCAATTTTCAGTTCGGCTCCTTCGGAGCCGAACCCTTTAGCAAAGAATCATTGACAGACGATTGGCGCGCTCCGTAGGAGCGCAACCTTTATAGAAAACACAACATTATCATCACAAAAAAAACGAGTTCCGGAGGAGCGACACAAAAACGTTATAAATTTTAATCTCAAAAAAAATAATTTTCACTAAATTAGTTGTCACACAAAATCACAGCTGATGAACGAAAAATTACTTCAATATCTTTGGAATTTCAAAATATTCACCCGCTTCAATTTTACCGATACGGAAGGAAATCCTATTGAAATTTTAGATTTTGGGAGATGGAATACCGATTCCGGTCCTGATTTTCTGATGGCAAAGATTAAAACCAAAAACATTACTCTTGCCGGAAATATTGAACTTCACGTAAAATCTTCCGACTGGATTTTTCATCAGCATTCAAAAGATTCGGCTTATAAAAATATTATTTTGCATGTCGTTTTTCAGAATGATATCGAGATCAAAGAATTTAAAGAACTGAATATTCCAACCCTGGAACTAAAAGATCATATAGACAGAAATGTTTTTCAGAAATATGAAAACCTTTTAAAAGAAAGTCAATTTGTTCCATGTGAAAAGATTTTCAGCACTAAAAAAATTCCGGTAAACTTTCACGAAGAAAATTTATTGAGAAAACTTGAGGAAAAATCGGTAGAAATAGAATCTGATTTGCTGCGACAAAAAAATAATTACGAAGCCGTTTTGTTTCATTATCTTGCCTACTCTTTCGGCTTGAAAGTAAATGCCGCAATATTTAAGCAAATTGCAGAAAGCATAGATTTCGCCGTAATCAATAAAATACGGCAAAACAAAACCCAGCTTGAAGCTTTATTTTTTGGAATTTCAGGCTGGCTTGAAAACCCGCAAGATTCTCAAATGCAGATATGGAAAAGAGAATTTGATTTTATTAAGGCTAAATATAATAGTTCAGAGCTTAAAATTCAGCCAAAATTTTTAAGATTAAGACCTCCAAATTTCCCAACCATCAGATTATCACAATTAGCAGATCTTTATTTTCAGTATCAGAATTTATTTTCAAAAATTATTTCAGCGCAAAGCACCAATGGATTAATTGAAATTTTTAAAGATATAAAAGCTTCAGAGTATTGGGATAACCATTTCAATTTCGGGAAAATATCTCCGGTAAATCAAACAAAAAGTTTAACGAAAGATTTCATTGAACTGGTTATTTTGAACTCAATTCTTCCCATAAAATTCACCTACCATAAACACCTGAATGAAAATATCAATGACGAAATTCTGAATTTTTACAGCGAAATTCAGGCAGAAAAAAATTCAGTCACAGAACAATGGAAGAGATTAGGGTTAAAAATCAGAAATTCTGTAGAAAGTCAGAGTCTTATTTATCACTTTAAAACCTGCTGTGAAACAAAAAATTGCTTAAATTGCGGTATCGGATTTAAAATTTTAAAAGAATCATAGATCATGTTTGATAATCTACGTCATAAAATGGAACGCGAATGGTTTGGAGTACTCACAAGAATGGGCGCCAAACTGGGAATCCCGGTTTCTAAACTGAGAGTATTCTTTATTTACTCCACTTTTGCGACAGCAGGATTTTTCTTTCTTATCTACCTCGGTTTGGCTTTCACACTTTGGATCAAAGATATTTTCATTACAAGAAGACCGAGCGTTTTCGACCTTTAATTATGGAATTTTTACAGATTACTTCGCCCGAGGATTATCGTGTACAACAGATTTATGATTCATATTCAACTTCTTTTCCGGAATATGAGAGACGTGATTGGTATAAATTTATACAACTTTTCACGCATCCAAAGGTGAAAATAATTTCTGTTTTGCATGATTCTAAAAACATTGGCTATCTTATTATTTGGGAATTGAGCAATCATATTTTCGTGGAGCATTTTGAAGTTTTCTCTAAATTTAGAAATCAAAAATTAGGTTCATACATTACTGATTATTTATTTAAAAATCATCCGAGAATTATTTTAGAAATCGAACCAGAACATCTGAACGAAGATTCTAAACGAAGGTTTTCGTTTTACCAGCGAAACGGTTTTAATTTGATTGATGAAATGTATATACAGCCAAGTTATGGTGAAGGCAAAAAAAGTCTTCAGCTTTGGCTTCTTGCCAACTATTTTCCTGAAAATCTAAATGAGGTGAAAGATGAAATTTATGATATTGTTTATCATTAATATAAATTATAAAAGCATTATAAAATTCAATTACTCAATTTATTCAGCTTAGAATATTCTACAAAAGCTGACTGCAATTCACTTAAAATGGTAGCCGCATTGAAGTTTTTACGATACTTTTTGGAAAGATGATTAACTTTTTCTGCGTATGCCAAAAAATGATCAATGCGTTCTTCATCCATTCCATATTTTTCAAATATATCTAAATTGACTTCTTCTTTTACTTTAGCAAGAAAATTCTGGGTCTCAATATAATTAGGAGTCGTAATTTTTGGAGAAACAGCTTTCTTTACTAAACCCACTGCTGCACCTAAAGTTTTTATTAAATCAATTAGTCCTGCCTGAAAATCGTGTCCCTGAAAAGATTTAGGGATTGTATTTCGGGGAAGAGGTTCATTCAGTTCAGATTTCATGTACTCGTTAACATAAGATTTCAGGTCAGCTACTTTTTTAGAATCATCAAAATGTTTACTGTCTCTTGCCAAATTTCCGGAAGATTTGTATTTAATTTCAACTTCAGGAATTAAAGTTTCTGCGCGTAAAAGCATAACTTCCATCTGAGTGTTAAATAGATTTTCCACAATCTTATCTGTTCGATAAAAACCTTCTTTTATAAATCTTATTTCATCCCTGTCTGTTGCTTCAATCGTAAAGTAACCGGAATGATTACTGTAAACTTTTAAACTTTTGCTGATGTTAAAAACTAAGACATTAACCACAGGATTTTGTTCTTCATCCACGATCCTACCAGAGATGTTTTGTTGAGAAAATATGCAGATTACCATTAACAAACAAATTACCGTCAAGATTCTGTCAAAAATAGATATGGCTTTCATTCTGTAGATTTTGTATTTTCTTTAAGTCTTTCAACATACACGGGAATAACCTCTTCAAGATTAAACATTACCCTGTTTATATTTTTAACTTTAATATAAGACCTTATCTCTGGCTTCACGATAAAACTGAATTCCAAAAACTCTAAAATTTTTTCTGCAGGTATTTCGTTTTTCACAAAATATTCATCATCGATTCTATTTCTGATCCAAGTAATATCAAGCTGTATATCTTCATATTTATACCATCTTTTTTGCCGCCTGGATTTTCCGCTTATTAAATCATAAACATGTTGAACATTGATACTTCCAAAAGCTGCACCTAATAAAACTCTGTTTAATTCTGCGGGAACTTCACGTAGCTTTTCGGGAGGCTTAGGCAGACCTATATCTTTCTGAAGTTGCTCCTTCTTATCAATTTTCGATAAGCGTTTAGAATCTTTAGATAAATTTCCTGTTACAGAAACAATTTCTACTTTCTCAATTTCTTCGGGAATTCTTATCAGAACAACATTCATTGAAATATCTACATTATAAACCCTCCTCGAAACTCTTTCATACCCATTTTTCACAAATCTGATCTCGTCTTTCTCTGAAGCTTCAATTGAAAATTCACCAGAAGAATTACTGTAAACCTTTTTATCATTTGCCATATTGACAACTAAAACGGAGCTTATAACCATGTCGTTTTCACTCATTATAGTTCCCGAAACTTTTTGCTGACAAAAGAAATTTGCCGTAATATAAAAGAAAAATACAGCAAAAATTTTCCTAATCACTTGCAGTTATTTTTGCATTTGTGGTACTTTATAAGAGTCAATTCTCATGAGAACCGCATTCTGAAACCTTCTTAAATCGGCGTCACTTACAAAGCCATACTTAAGGATTTTTTGTCTTTCAAACCCTCCTGAAAGGATATAAGTAATAAAATGATGAATGAAAGGCTTTTCTATTTTTAAGTCGGCAAAATACTGATCGCCCAGAGCATAGGCCAGATAATTGGATAAGTCAAGGTCATCCCACTTGTTTTTTACTTTTCCTATAGAAAACCCCTGCCCTTTTGGCTGAACGAATTCTCCCGGTCTAGCGGCTAAAATTCGGGGGTCAGATTTTTGTTTAATATAATTACTGATATCCGCTCTTAATTTTTCGACTTTTGCAGGAGGATTCATTGTTTTAGAATCGATTTTTAAATCTCCGCTAAGCCCTTTTTTAATTTCCACTTCTGCAATTAATTGGGCTGCTCTCACCAGTTTCACATTCATCGGGGATTCTATATTTTGTTTAGAAACCCTTAGATCCATTCGCTCATACCCATTTTTGAAAAACCGGAGTACATCACCTTCCCTTCCGCTTACCATAAAATGACCATCTCTGTTGGTAAATACCTGCTCGTTGGTTCGCATATTGATCACCGTCACACTGGGAACCTCAGTAAGGTCTTCAGAAGAAATTTTCCCAAATATATAGCTTTGAGCATTGATTTGGATGAAGAAAACAAACGATAAGATAAAGAGTAGTTTAAATTTCACAGATTATTGTTTTATTGAACAAAACTAAAGTTATTTTTTAATCTAATCATAAGTTTAACCAGACTTAACGCGATTTAATATTTTTTTTGAGTTTTAAGTTCAAAACTGTTAAAATATGGGCTTCTATTTGTTAAATTTTAAACTAAATTTTATCTAAATTGCACAAAATCTTTCGTTCAAAATGTCAAACTCTTATACTGTAATCAATGCATCGGCCGGTTCCGGGAAAACTTATGCTCTCGTACAGCGACTTTTGATGATTTGCCTGAGATATCCTAACCAGCAGCAATCGATCAGAAACATTCTTGCGTTGACATTTACCAACAAAGCAGCCAACGAAATGAAAGAAAGAATTCTTTCGTGGCTCGGAAAATTTACCGCAGAAAATTATACCGGAAATAATGATTTAAAAAATATTCAGAAAGCATTTGAAACAGAAGGTTTAAAAATCACAATCGACGAGCTTCATCATCGCTCAAAAAAACTCTTAGATTACATCCTTCATAATTATTCGACTTTAAATATCGGAACAATTGACCGCTTCAATTCCCGATTGGTTCGAAGTTTTTCCTATGAATTAGGTTTGGCAAAAAATTTTAATCTTGAAATTGATGCTGAACCATTTTTAATTGAAGCGGTTGATAAAATGCTTGACCAAATTGGAGAAAACGAGAATATCTCCAATTCATTTATGGATTATGTAGATTACAGTCTTGAAAACAACGAAAGAATTAATCTTAATAAAAACCTTTACGATTCTGCAAAAGAATTTGTGAAAGATATTCATTACGAACACCTCAAAAACAATAAAGAATTTGACGATGTAAATTATGAAAGCATTAAAAACACGCTGAGAAAAGAAATTACTTCCAACAAAAAGCAATCTTTGGAACTTGCTTTAAGTTCGATTGATTTGTTCAAATCAAGAAACATTGAGATTGAAGATTTTGCACAGGGAAAAAACGGACTCGGTGGATTCTTCCCAAAAGTGATCGATTTTTATCTGAAAAAAAGACCGGGATTTCCTTTTCCAAGCTCCACTGAAGAGTCTGTAGTTGAAAAATACAGAAAAGGAGCCGCCGCGAAATCAAAACATAAAGAATCGGAAATTTCAGAAATATTAGAACAACTTCTGGAAAACAGAATGAAGCTGATTCTTTTGTTCATCGAAACTCAAAAAAAAGAAAAAATACTATCTGCTTTGCTGCCTTTGAAAGTGAATAAAGACATTCAGGATGAGCTGAGAAAAATTGAAGAAGAAAATGATTTGGTTCTGCTTTCAAAATTCAATATTTTAATTAACGAAAATCTTAAAAACGAACCGTCTGCGTTTATTTACGAAAAAGTGGGTTCGCAGTTTCAGCATTATTTCTTTGACGAATTTCAGGATACTTCAGAGCTTCAGTGGCAGAACTTTGTCCCGTTGAGAGACCACAGTATTTCGTCAGAAAATACCTCTTTTACTTTAGTTGGCGATCCCAAACAAAGTATTTACCGCTTTCGCGGTGGAGAAAGCAAACTGATGTTGAACATCATCAACAAGAAAGAGTTTTCTCCCAAACAAGCAGATTTATTAGTGTTAAAAGATAACTGGAGAAGCGCAAAAAATATTGTTCAGTTTAATAATGATCTCTATCATTTTCATTCTTTACATCTTGAAGAAGAACATCAACACATTTTCGGAACCGATGGTGAACAAAATCCAAAATCGAGTATTGAAGGGCGTGTAAAAGTGAATCTTATTGAAAATTTAACCAATGAAGATTTTTACAACGATGTTACGGATAAAATGCAGAAAGATATTCAGGAATGTCTTGATAACGGCTTCAGGTTTTCAGACATTACAATTCTCTGCCGTGGAAATTTTGATATTTTTTCTTATTCACAAAAATTAGGAAATCTGAAAATCAATTATAATGGCGAAGAAACCAACATCAAAACAATTTCCGACAAAGGTCTGACTTTAGAGTTATCGAATACTTTGCAGGCTGTCGTGGAGTTTCTGAAATGGGAAACGAATCCGAAAAACAAACCCCACCTGATTATGATGATGTTTTATCTGAACCGACTCGGAAGAATTGATATGTCTGATTTTACTTTGGGAATGAAAGAAATTCTGGCTTTGGAACAGCATGAAAAGATCGTTCAGTTTATAGAAGAAAAATATGATCTAAAATTAAAGCAGGATCACTTTCCGAAATTTAATCTTTACAATTTTGTCGAATATTATATCAATGAATTTTCAATTGAAAATAAAGAAACCGACTTTCTTCTCAACTTCCTTGAAATGCTTTTTAATTTTACTCAAAATGCAGGAGCAAGCACCAAAGAATTCCTGAAATACTGGGATGAAGAAGCTTCAACCTACACGATTCAGGCTTCTGAGAATATTGATGCGATTCAAATCATGACGATTCACAAGGCAAAAGGACTTGAATTTCCCGTTGTTTTCATTCCGATGATGAATAAAAACCGAGACTCTGAATTTACCAATTGGTTTGAAAATGACACAAATTCACCCTTAAAGTCTGTCAACATCAATCAGTTCAATAAAAATCTCGAAGTTTACGATCCAGGCATTCAAAAATTCAACATGGAAAATGCTTATAAAAATCTTGTCGACCGATTATGCCTGCAATATGTTGCCACAACACGGCCTGTGGAACAGTTGTTTTTTTATCTGCAAAAACCTAATAAGACTTCAAATAATTTAGAAATCCTGGAATTTGTACAGTCTAAAAATCCACAGAATCTGGATGAATTTGATTTGTATAATACCTCTCCTGAAATGCTGAAAAAACAAATCAGTCATAAAAATTCTGGATTTAAAACCAAAAGTATCGAAAACCTGAGAAATGAACACGAAAATACAAGCTCGATAAAAATCGCAACCCCCTCTAAAAATTATCAGGTAAGAGATGAAAAAGTAAGAATCGGGCTTTTTGTACACGAGCTGCTATCAAAAATCAATACTGAAAAAGACATTGATAAAGTGCTGGAAACTTATGTTTTAGAAGGTCAGATCACGCTTGATGAAAAAGCAAATATTAAAGAAGATCTGAAAAAAATCATTCATCAGTATTCTGAATTTTTTGATGAAAAATGGAAAGTAATTAATGAAAAAGATATTATGATTTCTGAAAGAGGTATCAGTAAAATTTATCGCCCCGACAGAATTTTAAAAAGTGATGAAGGTTATATTATCGTTGATTTTAAGACCGGAATGGAAACCGCAAAGAATGAAAAACAAATTGAAACGTATAAATCTGTTTTGGAGAATTTAGGAATGAAAGTTATTAAAACCCAGTTAATTTACTTGTAATTTGTATTTCATATAAAGCTAAAAATTTTCGGCGGCACCTTTGGTGCCGCCGAAAATTTAATTTATTTAATTAAGCTGTCGCATCTGCTACAAAAACTCTCTTCGCCAATTCTTGGTCAAAAAGATATAAAGCCGATGGATTATCACAAACCATTTTAATTTTAGTTACATATTGAGACGCGCTTGCCTCCTCTTCTACCTGCTCATTAATGAACCATTGTAAGAAAGAAGTTGTTGCAAAATCTCCTTCATCATTTGCATTTTTTACAATATTGAAAATACTTCTTGTCACTTTCTTTTCATGCTCCAATGCTTTTTCAAAAATATCTGTTGCGTTCTCAAACTCGTGTGGCGGTTTTGCAATTTCTCCAAGGATAATCTCTCCACCTACATCATTTAAATAATCAAACATTTTATCTGCGTGCATCAATTCTTCTTTACTTTGCACTCTGAAGTAATTAGCAATGCCGTCAAGATCTTTTGCTGAAAACCAGGCAGACATTGAAAGATAATATTGAGCCGCATATTGCTCGTGTGCGATTTGTTCGTTTATTAACTGTGCAATTTTTTCACTTACCATAATAAAAATTTATACTCAAATTTACGGATTATCGGTCGAAAGGAAAAACAAACACTTAAATTTAGATTTAGATTGAATACAAAAAGGGCAGAAAAAATCTGCCCTTCCAACATTAAAAATCAAAATTATAAACCTATTCAGCTTATATAGAAGTTCCGCTCTGAGTTCTCTTCATCATTCTTCTTTCTCCATTTAGTCCTTTTTCTTTCATCATTGCTTTTCTCTCTTCCATTTTAGCTTTTCTCGAAGCCTGCCATTTATCGTATTGCTCAGGAGACAAGATGCTTTTCATTTCATTATCCATCTGCTGTCTTTTTGCTTTCATCTGCTCCATTTTTGCCTGTCTTTCACCTCTGTTTTTTTCAAACTCAGCTTTCATTTCTGCTTTACGCTTTTCCTGGAGGCTTTTGATTTTTGCAACCTGAGAATCATTCAGATTCAATTCTTTCTGCATTTCAGCTATTCTTTCCTGTTGCTTCTGCTCCATTTTTTTGTGCATTTCCTCTCTGTTGATTTTTTTATCCTGAGGATTTACCTGCTGTGCCATTGCAAAACTTCCTGTTACGATAAAGGCTGCGGCTAGTACTAATTTTTTCATGTGTTTACAATTATTAATTGGTTTCTTATATCTTTTTGATGTATAATTCCAGGATAAGTTAAAAACAAAATTCATAATTAATGTTAAATTTTATTATTAAATATTTAAATATTTTTAAAATAAAAAAGAGAGTAAGCAATAAAACCTACTCTCAACACCACTCAAATATAATATATGAAAACTAATTACTAACTAAATTTCCTCTAAAACCAGACCCTCTTCCTTCACCTCCTCTGTTTTGCTGTCTCGGCGAACTGTTCTGAATTCTCGGACTTGAATTTTCGTTTCTCGGCTGGGATCTGAAACCTCCATTACCGTTATTTCTAGGTGAACTGCTTTCCACTCTTGGAGAAGCCATTCTAGGGCTTTCTGATCTGAACCCTCCATTACCATTGTTTCTTGGAGAATTATTTTCCGCTCTCGGAGTTTCCATCCTTGGGCTTTCAGATCTGAAACCACCATTTCCTGAATTGCCTCTTACACCATTATTTCCATTGTTTCCCCTTACGCCATTATCAGAATTTCTGAAACCTCCGTTATTACCATTTCTAACACCATTGTTATTTCTGAATCCTGAACTGTTACCGTTACCATTTCTGAAGCCTGAGTTTCTTACTACATTCAAAGTAGGATTATCATTTCTTCTGAAACTGTTTCTGTCTACTCTGTAAATATTAATATTTACATTTCTATATCTAGGCGTAACTCTAAATCTTGGTGTGTAGTACGTTCTTCTGTAATTCTGGAAATACACAATCGGGCTGGCTCCATGATAATAGTTATTTTGGAAAACCACAAAAACTCTCGGTCCTAAAATTCTTTCCATTGCATAGAATCTGTCGTAATACCATCTGTCGGGATTAAATCTGTAGAAATTATTCCACGCTGCAAAATTTGCATATAAATTATTTAAATACAGAATCTGGTCAATCTGCCAACGATTTAATCTGTTCTGGATAAAAAAGTTGTTCCAGTTGATACTAATGATACTTTGTCTGTAATCGTTGTAATAACTCTGGTAATAATCCTGTGGATAATAATCCTGCGGATAATTGTAATAATAATCATCCGGGAAATAATACCTGTCATCTTCATCACTGTAATATCCGTCATTATTTCCGTAATAGTCGTCATTACCCCAACCGTTATTTGGATATTGCTGAGCAAACGTTAACGTCGCTAATCCAAGTGCAAATCCTATAAATATTTTTTTCATTTCGTTAATCGTTAATTGGTTATATTAAGAATTATCATTCCTGTCTTTTTGATTGAGATACAAAAAAGAAGTTAAATCCTAAGATAAAACTTCTTTTTAAAATATTTACAATCAACTGATTTTCAATTAAATAATTTAACTTATTTTCTACCACTATCATTAACCCAATTTGAAATTTTCGCATTAAAACCTGAATTTTCAATTAAATTTTCAACATTTAAATGCATTCTGTATCGCCAATAATGAGGAAATACTGCAGGATTATTAATTCTTTCATTATCCATCTTAGGATTGGCTAAATTTCCATCGGTAGCCAGAAATTCCTGAATTGGAAAAATCGCCAAAACGGCATCATTGTAAAGATGCTGCTTCATAATAATTTCAGCCAAATATGGAGTTAAATCTTTTGGAGCTTCTCCATGCTGACTTAATTGTTGATTAAAATACGTTTGTGTTAAAACTTTGTTCTCTTTCCACCATTGGCGAAGTGTGGAGCTGTCATGAGAAGATGCTGTTACCACATTCAGATAACTTGCTTGCTTCGGATTATAGAAAGGAAGATTTCCAGGAGGCATTCGCTGAACTTTTAGCGCAACAATCGCCAATTCATCCATTACTTCAGGAACACAATCAGGAACCAAGCCTAAATCTTCACCACAAATCAGCATATTGGTAGCATTCAGAATCACAGGAAGTTTTTCCATTGCTTTTTCTTTCCACAGATAATCCTGTCTTTTGTAGAAGTAATCTTGGTAAAGTTCATAGAGAGACTGCTTTTCCCAATCTGAAAGATATTGATAAGAATCTGTTTTAAATAGATTAAATCTCGGATGATAAACAGTTTCACCGTTTTTTTCTTCAGATAAAAACAATACATTTGCGCACAATGAAACCAGCTTTTCTGCTATTTCATCTTCAGGTTGGTTTTTAAAATGGGCTGAAAGTTTTCTTTGAGTATTAAACTCTTCTTTAAAATGATAAGTTCCATCTGAATTTTTATCCATGAAATGTAAGGCTCTGAAAGTTTCCTCACCAAAATATTTCCATAAAATCTGATCGTTAATAAAAGGCTTACAATATCTTTCAAAATCAAAAGGAATATGTCTGGCTTTAAACTCTTCTAAAACCACAGGAATCGCAGGATAAAAATATCCCAAAATTCCCTGCGTTGCTGAAATTGGCATTCTCCAAATACGGAAAAATCCAAGAATATGATCGATTCTCATGGCGTCAAAATATTGCTCCAAAGCTTTGAATCTGTTTTTCCACCATCTGTAATTGTCATTCTTCATCGCTTCCCAATTGTAAGTCGGAAATTCCCAGTTCTGCCCGATTTCTGTAAACTGATCCGGTGGTGCTCCAGCCTGAAAATCCATCCCGAATAATTCAGGTTCTGTCCATGCTTCTACGGAATATCTATAAATACCGATCGGCAAATCTCCTTTCAGCGAAATTCCCAGACTATGAACATAATCTACGGCATCTTTCAGTTGTTTATGCAACTGAAACTGTATCCAAGCATGGAGCATTGCCGCATCAAAATCTTTATTTTTAGATGAAAAAAAGGGAGCTATTTTTCCTGCAATATATTTTTTATGAGTTTTCCAGATATTGAAATTAGGCGTTTTATACTTATCTCTCAAAACGCAAAATGCAGAGTAAGGCAATAGCCATCCTTCATTATCTTTTATGAATTTCTTAAAACTTCTGTCTTTATAAATTTTCTCTTTTTCTAGATTGAAAATAGCTTTCAGATACTTCCATTTTGAAGAAATCATCTTTTCGTAATCAATTAATTCTAAAGAATTCAGTTTACTTTTTTCATTCTCATATTCTTCAATTAAATCCTTCGGTAATTCATAATCAAGATTTTCAATAGAAATATATTGCGGATGCAAAGCATAAACAGAAACCGCTGCATAAGGATAAGAATCCGTCCAAGAATAATTTGCAGTCGTATCGTTAATCGGTAAAATCTGAATAATTCCTAAAGAAGCATTATTTGCCCAATCTCCAAGTTTTTTTAGGTTAGAAAATTCTCCCACACCAAAGCCATTTTCGGTTCGCAATGAGAAAACAGGAACTGCAACTCCGGCATCATGATACATCTGATAAGATTTAAACTTAAAATAGTGGTCTGCTACAATCTGTAAAACATCTTTTTGGTTATTGGGAGCTGTTGAACGGTTTCCTCCATTTTCCACATCAATTACCTTCCGCTGAGTTTTATCATAAATTGCATACTTATATTGAATCATCTGAATTTCCGGAATCTCTACCGAAGCTTCCCAAATTCCGAAATCTGTTTGCGACATATGAATGGCATTTTCATAACTCCAGTTTCCTAAAGAAAATGTATTTCCAATAATTACAATTTCCCAGTCAGGATTATAAATTGGTGCTTCAATCCTGAGTAAGTGTGTATGCTTTTTTAAAACCGAAAATTTTTGCGGTTTTAATTGAGTAAATTTATTTCGAAGAATTTTATTGTTTAAATAATTTTCAGGAAAATTTTTACTGTTCCATTCATCAAAAATTAGAAATTCTTTGTAATTATGAGGAAAATTCAGATGATGTTTTACAAATTCTTCCCGCAGAATATTTCCTCTCTCATCTTTAAGCTGATATTTGTAATCTATTGACTTCGAAAAACAATCTACTTCACATTTCCACAACCCATTTTCGGTGTGAAACATTGTATGATTTCGAACAGCAGAATCTTTTTCATCAATAACCAACGCTAGTTTTTCTCCAGGTTTTGTATGGTATTCAATATTAAAATACAATTTCATCGATGTATATTTTCATTAAAAATACGTTTAAAAATTGAAAAACGAATTGTTGTAATATCAAATATTCATTAAAAAACCTTTTCTCAAAAGTGAGAAAAGGTTCAAAATATTATAAAAAAGTCAATTATTTTGTCACTACAATTTTTTTAGAAAGTAAAGTTTTTCCCGATTCTTCAGCGATATTCACCAAATAAGCTCCGGTAACTAAGTTTCTTAAATAAATTTGTTGATTAAGATTTCCGTCTTTTACCGATAAAGTGGATGACATTACAGATTTCCCCGAGATATCAAAAATATTCACTTTAATATTTCCTTTTACTGATTTATCGTTTACATTTACAGTAATGTTTTGATCATCAACTTTTGTCGGATAGATATCTATATTCGCAAAAATATTTTTCGTTACCGCTCTGTCGTTTGCAAAATATTTACTTGCCAGATCGTAAATATGAAGATTTTGTTCCCCCGGAAGTTGTTTTGCCTCTAACTTATCAAGATTCAATTCATACAGAGCAGCACCTTTCGCACTTGCAACAACAATATTTCCTTTTGAATTGACAGCAGCTCCGTTTACAGAATAATTTTCGGGCAAACCTGTGATTTTACCTACAAATTTTGCATTTAGTTCTTTTGTTGAAACCTTGAACACATTTCCCGAAGCAGCGAAAACATAGAAATTGTTATCTGCATCAGCAATCATGTCACCTCCAAAACCCGTCTCCATTGCTGTGAACGAATTTTTACCGTTTGAAACATCATCTTTAATGATTCCAAGGTCATTAACAATATACTGATTGTTTTTTTTGCCAATTTGAATAAATTGTGTTCCTGCATTATTGATTGCATAAATATTTCCATCGTATCCGGTCGCCATCCTTGTCATATGAGAATTGATGTCGCAGGACGTAACTCTTGCAACCGTATTTTCAACTAAGGTAATCTCTTTTGTTTGTTGATTTAAAACATAAATATTAGATGAAAACATGGGCATATACACCAGATTGTTTCCGGAAGAATCGAAAGCTAATGCAGCCAAAGTAGTCGCCTGAGAATTGCTGTAAGCATTCTTAATTTCTGTAATTACAGCATTTCTCGCTTGAGAGGTAACTTTCGCCTCTGAAGAAACGCTAAAAATACTTTCGCCAGAAGTAGCATCCGAATTCATTGCACGAAAATCGTTGAATTCAATTCCGGGAGAGTTTTTCCCTGTTAATGCAAAAAAATCCTGTTGTGCGTTGATTGTGTTTCCAAATAGCAATAAGACAATAGGGAATAAATGTTTTTTCATAGTATATAAATTTTGATTTTAATCATTTTAGTATGACTAAGTTACATAATTTTTGGATTGGATTTGAAAAATTTTAAGGTTGAGACAAGAAATTTTTTCAACACAAAGTTCGCTAAGCTATATTTAAAATCATTGAAAATATTTTTCGTTCGCAAAGGCGTTTCACTCAGCTAAGTTATCCACAATATTGTCATGCTGAAAGCACCTAAGCATAGCCTTAATAAAACAATTTAATACATAAAAAACTCTCGCATATTTTGCGGATTTGGCAGATGGGTGTGATGAAAAATCTGCGTAATCTGTAAAATCTGCGAGAGATATATTAAAAGCTCTAAGTTTTATTCTAATTTAAAACGTAAGAAGTTCCGTCTCTTCCGTCTTTCAGCTCAATACCTTCTGCAAGAAGTTTATCACGGATTTGGTCTGAAAGTTCAAAGTTTTTCGATTTTCTTGCCTGATTTCTTAGTTCAATTAAAACTTTCAGCGTTTGATCTAATTTTTCGTTATTATTCTCTTCAATAGTCTGAAGTCCTAAAACATCGAAAACAAGAGCATTTAAAGTAGATTTTAATTCCTCTAGATCTTTCGTTGAAATCGTTTCTTTAGCATCATTCAAAGCAAAAATATATTTTACCGCTTCAAATAAATGTGCAATCAAAACCGGAGAATTGAAATCATCCGTTAACGCATCATACGCTTTGTTTTTCCATTCCTCAAGGCTGAAACCGGATTGTTTTTCATCATTCGGAACGATGTTATTTAAAACTTTAATCGCTTCCATTAATCTGCTGAATCCTTTTTCACTCGCCAGCATGGCATCATTAGAAATATCCAAAACGCTTCTGTAATGAGCCTGTAAAAAGCAAAAACGTACAATTGACGGATGGAAAGGTTTTTCAAAGAAATCATTTTCACCAGTCACCAACTGCATCGGCAAAATGTAATTCCCTGTAGATTTACTCATACGCTGAGAATTCATCGTCAACATATTGGCGTGCATCCAATAATTTACAGGAGCGGTATCGTTGCAGGCTTTTCCTTGTGCAATTTCACATTCGTGGTGAGGGAATTTCAAATCCATTCCACCTCCGTGAATATCGAAAGTTTCCCCTAAATATTTCGTGCTCATTGCAGTACATTCAAGGTGCCATCCCGGGAAACCTTCTCCCCAAGGCGAATTCCATCTCATAATGTGTGCAGGAGAAGCTTTTTTCCACAATGCAAAATCCTGTGGATTTTTCTTTTCGCCCTGTCCGTCCAAATCGCGGGTATTTGCGAAAAGTTCTTCAATATTTCTTTTTGACAATTCACCGTAATTCAAACCTCTTGCATTGTATTCCAAAACATCGAAATACACAGAACCATTGCTTTCGTAGGCGAATCCTCTTTCAATTAATTTTTGTGTCAATTCAATTTGTTCCACGATATGACCTGTTGCAGTCGGTTCGATATTCGGAGGCAATAAATTGAACAGATCCAGAACTTTATGAAAATCTACCGTATATTTCTGTACAATTTCCATAGGTTCCAGTTTCTCAAGACGGGTCTGTTTTACGAATCGGTCGTTATTTACATCTCCATCGTCGGTAAGGTGACCGGCATCGGTGATATTTCTTACATATCTTACCTTGTAACCCAAATGCATTAAACTTCTGTAAATAAAGTCGAAAGAAAGGAAAGTTCTTACATTTCCCAAATGTACATTGCTGTAAACCGTCGGTCCACAAACGTACATTCCCACATTTCCGTCTAAAATAGGTTTAAATATTTCTTTTTCTCCCGCAAGCGAGTTGTATATTTTTAATTGCATTTTTTTATTTTGATTTAATGATTTTTAAAATTTAGTGTAAAGTTTTATTTTATTAAAAGATGAAAACCTTTTAACAGCAGCAAGCGCAGCAACAACAAATAATGGTTGTTAAAAAAATCTTGTCTGAAACTTTTTTAAATTTTATCATTATTAAATAGCTTTTAAGTGATGTTGTAAGTGACTAATATAATCATTAATAATAAATTCCAACGTAAAAACCTGAGGTTCGTTTTTTGTCATATCACAGGTTCTCTGCAGAGCCTCATCCGGAATGTTTTCAACAACATTTACAATCTGAAGATTAAGAAATTTCCAAAGATTGATGATATCCGAAGTTGGAACATTCTGATAATTCTGAGCTTTTACCCAAAAATTCTGATCATAAACAATATTCTCGTTTTCTTTGTATTGAGTAATTACAAATCTCCTGATATTCGACAGAGCACTATCACAAAGATGACCTAAAATTTCTTTTTTAGACCATTTTTCAGGAGAAATTTTTGCTGACCATGCTTCTTCCGAAATATTTTCAAACCTCTGAAGCTCTTCGTTTACAATATTTTTAAGAATCTGATAATCCATAATTCTGTTATCTTACTTAATAATCCAATTTTGCATGGCTTCCCACATAATGGAGGAATTCCTGTCTTGTAATAGGATTGGTTCTGAAAATCCCGCTCAATTCCGCTGTGATCGTAGAACTTGCCGTATCTTTTATTCCTCTGCAGTTGACACAAAGATGTTTTGCATCGATAATACAGGCTACATCTTTCGTTCCCAAAGCTTCTTTTAAGGCATCCACAATCTGCATCGTGAGTCTTTCCTGAACCTGCGGTCTTTTCGCATAATAATCAACAATCCTGTTAATTTTGGAAAGACCGATCACTTCACCGTTCGAAATGTAAGCAACATGCGCTCTCCCGATAATCGGTAAAAAATGATGTTCGCAGAAAGAATATACCGTGATGTCTTTTTCTACCAACATCTGGCGGTATTTATATTTGTTTGAAAATGTAGAAATTCCAGGTTTATTTTCAGGAAGAAGTCCTCCAAAAATTTCGTTCACATACATTTTTGCCACACGTCTCGGAGAATCTTTTAAAGAATCATCGGTCATATCCATACCCAATGTTTCCATGATTTCCCCAAAAAGTTCCGTAATTTTTTCTATCTTCTCTTCTGGCGATTTATCAAAAGCATCTTCCCGTATAGGCGTATGTTCTTTTCCAGTGAAAATATCATCGTCGTTATCAGTAAAATCAACCATTTTTATTTAATTTGCACAAAAATACGGATAAAATCTGTTGGTCATATTTAATTTGACTGAAAAACATTATCTTTCAACTCCACTATCATTTTACATCATGATTATTGCTGAAGAAGTACAAAACGAATCCCAGAAAAAGGAATTTTTAGAGTTTCCGGCAAGGCTTTACCAACACGACAAAAACTACATCAGACCAAGAAATATCGATATTGAAGATGTTTTTAATCCTGAAAAAAATAAATTCTTTAAAAGCGGAGAATGTGCAAGGTTTTTATTTAAAAATAACAATGAGACGGTAGGAAAAGTTGCGGTTTTCATCAATGAAACGTACACACAAAAGCAACCGACTGGCGGGTTTGGATTTTTTGACTGTATTTATGATCAGGAAACAGCAAATTTTATTTTTGACCATTGCAAAAACTGGCTTCAGCAAAGAGGAATGGAAGCGATGGACGGACCGATTAATTTCGGGGAACGGGATAAATTTTGGGGATTGGTAATTGAAGGTTTTATAGAACCTTTGTTTGGGATGAACTATAATTTCCCGTATTATAAAGAACTTTTCGAGAATTATGGTTTAAAGATTTACTTTGAACAATTGTGTTTTTCAAGACCAATTTTTGCTGAAGTTTCGAGAGTTTTCACCGTCATGCACGCAAAGCACAGCAAAAATCCTGAAATTTCTGCAAGACCCATGACGAAAGATAAGCTGGGGAAATTTGCCAAAGATTTTACTGAAATTTATAACAGAGCTTGGGCAGCACATGGCGAGGGAAAATGCATGGAAGAATCGAAGGTTTT
Source organism: Chryseobacterium sp. RLHN22 (assembly GCF_051011795.1). Classification (NCBI taxonomy): domain Bacteria; kingdom Pseudomonadati; phylum Bacteroidota; class Flavobacteriia; order Flavobacteriales; family Weeksellaceae; genus Chryseobacterium; species Chryseobacterium sp. RLHN22. Next base: position 30,906 of record NZ_JBPCHW010000002.1, on the reverse strand, counting down.
GAAAATGTTTAAGACCATGAAACCGATTATCAATGAGCATATTTCGTGGTTCGTCTATGAAAATGAAAAGCCGATTGCCATGTGGATGAATCTTCCGGACACGAACCAATGGTTTAAATATCTCAACGGAAAATTCGGACTTTGGGAAAAGCTAAAATTTCTCTGGATTAAAAAGTTTAAGAAAAACGAAAAAATGGTGGGACTTGTTTTTGGTGTCGTCCCCGAATGGCAGCGAAAAGGCCTGGAAGGGTACATGATTTGGGAAGGAACACAGCACCTTAGAAAACACACGGATTTTAAAGTCACAGAAATGCAGTGGATTGGTGATTTTAATCCTAAAATGATCAAAATTGCCGAGAATCTTGATACTACAGTGACCCGAAAATTGGCGACTTATCGTTATTTATTCGATCAAAATAAGGAATTTGAAAGGCATCCGATGTTATGATAAAGTTTCGGGGGGGCCTTTGGCTCCGCCGAAACTTTTATAAATAGACTTCATTAAAAAAAGCAAAAGCTTGTCTTTCAACAAGCTTTCATCAAATATCATTTTACTTTATTAGAACAGCTCTGAGGCTACTTTTTTAATATTATCACTCTTTCCCATCGAATAAAAATGTAAAACAGGGACTCCGAAATCTAAAAGTTCTTTACTTTGAGTAATCGCCCATTCAATTCCGATCTGTTTTACGGCTTCGTTATTCTTGGCATTTTCAACTTCATTGATTAGTTCTTCCGGTAAATCAATTTTAAAGATTTGAGGAAGAATTTTTAAATGTTTTTTCGTTGCAATCGGCTTAATTCCCGGAATAATAGGAACGGTGATTCCCATTTCGCGAGCCTTTGTTACAAACTCAATATATTTTTTATTATCAAAAAACATTTGCGTTACGATATAATCTGCTCCTGCATCTACTTTTTGCTTTAACCATTTCAAATCATAATTCATTGAAGGCGCTTCCATATGTTTTTCGGGATAACCGGCAACGCCAATGCAGAATTTATTATGCTCTTCACGTTCTTCGTCTTGGTTATGAAGATATTTTCCTCTTCCCAGATCATTAATTTGATGAACCAGATCCATCGCACTGGCATGACCTCCCTGAGTTGGCTCAAAATATTGATGACCTTTCATTGCATCGCCTCTCAAAGCCATGATATTATCAATTCCAAGATACATACAGTCTACCAAAAGATATTCTGTTTCCTCTTTGGTAAAACCGCCGCAAAGCAAATGAGGAACCGTATCTACATTATATTTATGTTGAATGGCCGCACAAATTCCCAATGTTCCGGGACGCATTCTTGTGATGCGGCGCTCCATCAAACCGTTTCCTTTGTCGATATAAATATATTCTTCTCTGGAAGTTGTCACATCGATAAATGGTGGTTTAAATTCCATCAAAGGATCAATGTTTTTATATAAATCTTCAATCCCGATTCCTTTTTGGGGCGGAACAACTTCGAGGGAAAACAAAGTTTTTCCGTTTGCGTTTTTTATATGATCAGTAATCTTCATTTTATATTTTTATTGCGTGTTGAAAGTTGTTATTTACGATTAAAAAGCCAACAACAATCAATCATAACTATTTGATAATCTGTTTTAATATTTATTTTGAAGTTTGAGATTCGGCGGCGGCTTTGCCGCCGCCGAATCTCAAACTAAATTCCATCTGCTAAATTAGGATTCAGCCATTTTCTGGCTTCCTGCAGAGAAATCCCTTTTCTTTCAGAGTATTCTTTTAACTGGTCTTCTGCAATTTTTCCCAATCCGAAATATTTTGCATGTGGACTTCCGAAATAATATCCCGAAACTGCAGCAGTTGGGAACATGGCTAAGCTTTCCGTTAAATAAACGCCAATATTTTCTTTTACTTTTAAAAGATCCCAGATTGCATGTTTTTCCAAATGATCGGGACAAGCCGGATAACCTGGAGCCGGACGGATTCCTTTGTATTTTTCGGCAATTAATTCTTCGTTGCTTAAATTTTCCTGATTCGCGTAACCCCAATATTCGGTTCTTACTTTTTTATGTAAAAATTCAGCGTAGGCTTCTGCAAAACGGTCTGCTAAAGCTTTTACCATGATGGCATTGTAATCGTCATTCGCTTTTTCATATTCTTCTGCCAGTTCATCTGTTCCGAAGCCTGTGGTTACACAAAAAGCACCCATATAATCGGTTTTTCCTGAACTTTGAGGCGCAATAAAATCACTTAAAGCCAGATAATCTTTTCCTTTTGAACGTTGGGCTTGTTGTCTTAATGTTAAGAATTTTACTTTCTGTTCATTATTTTCATCGAAGATTAAAATATCATCCGTTTCATTCGAATTAGCCTTAAAAATTCCGAAAATGGCTTTTGCGGTTAATAATTTTTCATCTAAAATTCGATTTAAAATAACCTGTGCATCTTTGAACAATTCCCTTGCCTGAGTTCCTACAACCTCATCTTCTAAAATATTCGGATATTTTCCATGCAAATCCCAGCTTCTGAAAAACGGCGACCAGTCGATGAAAGGTAATAATTCCCTCAAATCCTGATTTTCAAAAACCTTAATTCCTAATTGATTGGGCGTAAAAATTTCTTCGTTTTCCCAATCGATTTTAAATTTGTTTTTTCGGGCATCTTCAATCGAAACATAATCTTTATCAACCTGTCTGTTCAGGAATTTTTCTCTGAATTCAGAATAATCGTTCTTTAAATCCTCTACATATTCTTTATTTCTGTCGCCCAGCAATGAACTTACCACGTTTACCGCTCTGGAAGCATCATTCACGTGAACAACTGCATTTTTATATTTTAAATCGATTTTCACCGCAGTATGTGCTTTTGAAGTTGTTGCACCACCAATTAATAAAGGAAAATCTAAATTTTGTCTTTCTAATTCTGAAGCGATGTAGACCATTTCATCCAAACTTGGCGTAATCAATCCGCTAAGTCCGATAACATCTACTTTTTCTTCAATCGCTGTCTGGATAATTTTTTCGGCAGGAACCATTACTCCCAAATCAACGATTTCGTAATTGTTACAACCTAAAACTACGCTCACAATATTTTTTCCAATGTCGTGAACATCACCTTTTACCGTTGCCATCAGAATTTTTCCGTTGGCAGGTTTTGAACCGTCTTTTTCAGCTTCAATGAATGGCTGTAAATATGCCACCGCTTTTTTCATTACTCTTGCAGATTTTACAACCTGTGGCAAGAACATTTTCCCACTTCCAAATAGATCTCCGACAACGCCCATTCCGGTCATTAGATTGATTTCAATAACGTGCAGTGGTTTTTCCGCCTGTTGTCTTGCTTCTTCCACATCTTCTTCGATGAAACGGTCGATTCCTTTTACCAAAGCATGTGTAATTCTTTCCTGTAAAGGATGATTTCTCCATTCTAAATCTTCAACTTTTTCTTTTTTGACCGATTTATGCTTTTCAGAATAATCTAAAAGTCGTTCTGTAGCATCTTCTCTTTTATCAAGGATTACATCTTCGACAAGCTCGAGAAGTTCTTTATTAATTTCATCATAAACCTCCAACATCGCAGGATTTACAATTCCCATATTCATTCCCGCCTGAATCGCATGATACAGGAAAACCGAATGCATCGCTTCTCTTACCGTATCATTTCCACGGAACGAAAACGAAACATTGGAAACTCCTCCACTCACCGATGCATATGGAAGATTCTGGCGAACCCATCTCGTTGCTTCAATGAAGTCGATTGCATTTCTTCTATGCTCATCCATTCCCGTTGCAACCGGGAAAATATTTAAATCGAAAATAATGTCTTCTGCGGGGAAATTTAAACGATTCACTAAGATATCATAAGAACGTTTTGATATTTCGATTCTACGCTCGTACGTATCGGCTTGTCCCACCTCATCAAAAGCCATCACGATCACAGCTGCACCATATCTCTTAATTGCTTTTGCCTGTTTGATGAATTCTTCTTCACCGCCCTTTAAGCTGATGGAATTCACTACACATTTACCTTGAGCAACCTGTAATCCAGCTTCTAAAATTTCCCATTTTGAAGAATCAATCATGAGAGGAATTCTGGAAATATCCGGTTCGGAAGCAATTAAATTTAAAAATTTAATCATGGAAGCTTTCCCGTCAATCAATCCGTCGTCGAAATTGACATCAAGAATCTGTGCACCACCTTCAACCTGATGACGGGCGACATCCAAAGCTTCCCCGAATTTTTCTTCTTTAATTAATCTTAAAAATTTCTTTGAACCGGCAACATTGGTTCTTTCCCCAACGTTGATAAAATTACTTTCCGGTGTAATAATCAAAGGCTCGAGCCCCGATAATCTTAAATATTTCATCAAATTATTCTTCTAAAATAAAATATGCGTTATTCGCATTCTGCTTCAGCAAATCCACATGTTTGCCCAAAGCGGTAAAAATCGGAAACCGTTTATAACCCAGGTTATGTTCTTTCGCAAACTCTTCGATTTCCTCTGTAATTTCATTATAATAGGCATAACTGTAATTCGGGAAAAGGTGATGGGCAACGTGAAAGTTGAAATTCCCCAAAATATTCCTGATAAACCAGTTATTATTTGTTAAATCATTGGTTACTTCAAACTGATGGTGAAGCCAGCTGAACGGTAACCCGTTTTTTTCATCCAGTTTCGGAAAAGCATTGTCAGGAAGCGGATGTAAAGGCAGCAGTACAAAAAGAGCGAAAATACTCGCCGCAATAACCTGTAAAAACCAAGCTCCCAAAGCCAAACCGATGGATACTTTAAAAAACAAAACCGGAACTGCAATCTGATAGAAAAAATAGAACAGTTTATAGGCAACCATTTTAATTTTTTCTTTTGCCGGAATTGCTCCCTGTGTTTTCAGAATCACTCTTTCACTATCGAAAAAGTCTCTGAAATCACGAATAAACATCCAATTGAACAGATATAAAGGATATACCAAAAAGAAAAAGAAATGCTGATATTTCTGAACGCCTTTTGCTTTGATCCAGGGAACGATTAACAAAAGTCCGCTTTGTTCGATATCAGTGTCCCAACCGTCAACATTCGGATAAGCATGATGGCTTGCAATATGTCTTTTTTTCCAGATGTAGGAATTGGCTCCCACAAAATCAAAAATATGCAAAACAAGATTGTTCAATCTTTTGCTTTTGTAAATATTATTGTGAGCAGCTTCATGAATTAAATTCAAATAAATCAACACCAAAGAAATCCCCATCAACACAAAACTCAAAATATATATCCAAGGTCTATTGACATTAAAAAGCGCAAACACATATAAGCCAAAATAGACCAAAGGCAAAATAATGGCTTTGATCTGAATGTAAAGATCCCTGTTTTCGGGAATAGTTTCTACGCGTTGGTTCACTCTTTTTCTTAGTTCATTAAACAGTTTTGCATCTTCTGAATCTTTAAGGTAAATCGGTTTTTCCATAGTATTAAATTTGCATGATACTTAAATTTAATATTAAAAACCATTCCTTTTATTATCGATTCAATAAAAAAAATCTATTAAATCAGACAAATTCCTTCAATTTTCTTGGCGAATATTGGGCTACCAGATCTGCAATCGCTTTGATGTGATCCGGCGTTGTTCCGCAGCAACCTCCGATAATATTGATCAATCCTTTTTCCACGTATTCTTTGATCTGACTTGCCATATCTTCCGGCGTTTCGTCATATTTTCCAAAAGCATTCGGAAGACCAGCGTTCGGATACGCAGAAACGTGGAATTCTGAATTGTGAGCCAAAGTTTCCAAATACGGTGTCAATTGATTGGCTCCCAAAGCACAGTTGAAACCTACACTTAGTAAATTCAAATGCGAAACGGAGATTAAAAATGCTTCTGCAGTCTGTCCGCTCAATGTTCTTCCCGAAGCATCGGTAATTGTTCCTGAAACCATAATCGGGATTTTGATTCCTCTTTCATCCTGAAGTTCATCGATGGCAAATAAAGCTGCTTTTGCATTTAAGGTATCGAAAATAGTTTCTACCAACAAAACATCCGAACCTCCGTCTAATAAAGCTTCACATTGCTGTTTGTAGGCAACTCTCAGTTCTTCAAATGTAATCGCTCTGTAACCCGGATCGTTAACATCCGGACTTAAACTTGCCGTTCTATTTGTTGGACCGATGGATCCTGCTACAAATCTTGGTTTGTCAGGATTTTGAGCCGTGAATTCGTCACACACTTTTCTGGCAATTTTTGCAGATTCGTAGTTTAGTTCGTAAACCAAATCTTCCATGTGGTAATCTGCCATTGCAATGGTCGTTCCTGAAAACGTATTGGTTTCGATGATGTCTGCACCTGCTTCCAGATATTTTTTGTGCACTTCTTCAATCGCATGAGGTTGCGTTAACGATAATAAATCGTTATTGCCTTTTACAGGATGTTCCCAATCTTTAAAACGCTCACCACGATAATCTTCTTCTTCAAATTTGTATCGCTGAAGCATGGTTCCCATCGCTCCGTCAAGAATTAAAATTCTCTCGGATAATGCTTTGTATAGTTGTTCTGAATTTTTCATTTTTTATTTTGATTTAAAATCCTTGTCAAGGTTTTGAACCTTGACAAGGCTTATTGTTAATCCAATGCCTGTTTTAAATCTGCGATGATATCATCCACATTTTCCAGACCTACCGAGCAACGCACCAGACCCGCCGTAATTCCCACTTCATTTCTTTCTTCGTCCGATAATTTGGAATGCGTTGTAGAAGCCGGATGCGTCACAATCGTTCTTGTATCGCCAAGGTTTGCGGAAAGTGAACACATTTTAATCTTATCTAAAAAGTTTCTTCCACCTTCAATTCCGCCTTTGATTTCGAATGCTACGATATTTCCGCCCAATTTCATCTGTTTTTTAGCTATTTCATAACTTGGATGAGATTTTAAGAAAGGATATTTCACCAACTCCACATTCGGATGACTTTCTAAAAACGCCGCTACTTTTAAAGCGTTTTCACAGTGTTTTTCAACACGAATTGCCAGAGTTTCTAAACTTTTAGATAAAACCCAGCCGTTGAAAGGAGACATTGCAGGGCCTGTATTTCTCGCGAAAAGATAAATCTCACGAATCAAATCTTCTCTTCCGACCGCTACTCCACCCAAAACACGACCCTGACCGTCAATTAATTTTGTTGCGGAATGCACTACTATGTCTGCACCGTATTTTATCGGCTGTTGCAAATAAGGTGTTGCGAAACAGTTATCCACAATAAAAATTAGATTATGCTTCTTTGCGATTTGACCGAAAAACTCCAAATCTAAAACCTCAATTGCAGGATTTGTAGGCGTTTCCAGATATAAAATTTTTGTGTTTGGCTGAATATATTTTTCTACGTTTTCAGCATCTTCTGCTTTGAAATAGGTTGTTTCGATATTCCACTTCGGGAAATATTTTGTGAATAAGGTATGCGTAGACCCGAAAACCGACTGACAGCTTACGATATGATCACCCGCATTTAACAAAGTAGCAAATGTTGAATAGATTGCCGCCATCCCTGTTGCAAAAGCGTATCCGGCTTCTGCGCCTTCCATTTTTGCAATTTTATCCGTGAATTCCGTTACATTCGGATTTGAAAAACGGCTGTACAGGTTCTTTTGTTTTTCTTCCGCAAAGCTCGCTCTCATATCTTCCGCATCCTGAAAAATAAAGCTGGATGTTAAATATAAAGGCGTTGAATGTTCATCAAACTGAGTTCTTTCAGTTTGGGTTCTTATGGCAAAGGTTTCAAAATTTTCGTTTTCCATTTCTATTTTCCCATAGTTTATATAGGGTTATTTATATTGAATCCTTCGGATTCGTTGTACATTTTTTTTTCATAGGTTTCACCTACGGCTATTGATGTTGGACCCTTCGGGTCCAACTGGCTGTTTTATTTCGTTTCGCTTACTCTTAAAATATCTCCGAAAACACCTCTTGCAGTCACTTTTGCTCCTGCTCCTGCTCCCATGATGACGATCGGATGTTCTCCATAACTTTCTGTATAGATTTCAAAGATGGAATCTGAACCTTTTAATTGTCCTAACGCAGAAGTTGCAGGAACAGAAATCAGTTTTACATCCAACTCACCTTTTTCTTTTTGCAAGTCTCCGTGAAGATCTCCGACATATCTTAAAACATGATCAGGTTCTTGGCTCTCTTTGATTTTTTGATATTCTTGGTCTAATTCTTCCAGTCTTGAAAGGAATTCAGATTTTGAAACTTCAAGCAGACTTTCAGGAACCAAGTTTTGAATATTGATATCTTCAAATTCATTAATCAAGTCTAATTCTCTGGCCAGAATCAATAATTTTCTCGCCACATCGTTTCCAGACAGATCTTCTCTTGGATCCGGTTCTGTATAACCTTTTTCCAACGCTTCATTAATGATTGTTGAAAACTTATCGTCTCTTAAAGAAAAATTATTGAAAACATAGCTCAATGTTCCTGAGAAAACGCCTTTAATTCTTGTAATATTTTCTCCTGAAAGATGCAAAAGTTTTATGGTATCAATTAACGGCAAACCTGCACCAACATTGGTTTCATATAAATAGCGTCTGTTGTTTTTATTCAACGTATATCTTAGTTTACGGTATTCTTCGATAGGAAGCGTGTTGAAAATTTTGTTAGAAGAAACCAGATCGAAACCGTTTTCTGCCAAAGCATGATAATTGTGGACAAAATCTTTACTTGCTGTATTATCTACAACAATCAAATTTTCCAGTTGATTCTCTTTTGAGAAGTTGATTAATTCTTCAACATTAGAAGGATTTTCTGCTGTTACCACCTCATCATTCCAATTGTTGTCGAAACCTTTTTTGTTGAATGCAATTTTTCTGGAATTGGCTACTGCTACAACTTTAAGATCTATTTTTTTACGTCTTTTGATTTCATCCGAAGATTCTAAAACCTGTTCTATTAAAGTCTTTCCAACATTTCCGTGGCCGATAATTGCCAAATGAACTGTTTTCGGTTTTTTAGAGATCTCAGACTCGATGATGTTTTTTGCTTTTTCGTCCTGAGAAGAAGTTACAATAATATTTACCCTTTTTTCTGCTGCAATTTGGTTTAAAAGCAATGGGAAAACGTTATTTCTAGCCAGTTCTGCCAAAACTTTATTGAAATCTTCTGCAACAAAGCCTAAAACCGACACATTATTTATGCTGTAAATCTGAGAAACTTTCCCTGATTTTCTTTCTGCTTCAAATTCATCAATTAGGCAATTGACCGCTTTTTCAGAATCACTTTCCTGAACAAGAATAGAAATCCCGTTTTCGATCGCCTGCTGGGAAATTACTCCCACACTGATTCGCGCCAACGTAAGCGCTTTGAAAATTCGTCCGTCAATCCCGATTTCGCCTAAGAAATCTTCCCCTTCAAACTTGATGATTGATCTGTTTTTTAAAAATTTTATTTCGTTAGCATTACTTTTCATCTTCTACAAAATATTTTTAATGATAGTATTTAATTGTTCGTATTCCATTAAGAAGGCGTCGTGCCCATGAATTGAGGTGATCTCGTGATAGAAAACATTTTCCTTTTTTTCTTTCAACTTTTGAAAGCACATTCGAATTTCAGAAGCGGGGAAAAATAGATCTGTATCAACGGAGATCATGTGGATTCGTGCCTGGATTTTTTCCAAATGATCTTCCTTGGCATTTATATTCATCAGTAAATGATTCATCAGCTTATAAGCTTTTAAACTAAATCTTTCGTTTAAAGCATTTCCGTGATAAATCAGCCAATCTTCGGACTCTAATCTATGTTTTTCCTGACTGTATCTGTTCTGAAATCTATCATTTAACGATTCCGGCGTTCGGTAGCACAGCATTGCATGAATTCTGGCTTTTTGTAATGGTTCATCATTTTGATTTAATAAAAATTTCTGAACTAAACATTGTGCATGAAGCCAATCGTGGGTTTTAAAATCGCAGGCAATAGGAATGAAAATTTCAGCAAGATTTGGTTGTTTTACCAACATTTCCCAGCCGATTCCGCCTCCTAAAGAACCTCCAACAATGGCGTGTAAACTTTTAATATTTAAAATTTCAAGACCTTTTAAAAAGATATTGGCCATATCTGAAGGCGTGAAATCTTCGTAATCATCAATTAAAAAATCATCAAATCCGTTTCCGGGAATATTGAAACATAGAACTGTATATTTTTGGGTATCGATGACCTGATTTTCACCAATTAATTGTTTCCACCATCCCCTTTCGCCCGAAACATTGGAATTTCCGGTTAAGGCATGATTAACTAAAACAATCGGCGAAGAAAACAGATCCTGCCCGAAAATCTGATAGTTCAGCGGGATATCATATTCCTTACCGGAATTAGTTTGATACGAAAAATTAATATGTTTAAGTTCTGATTTCAATTCTATTATTTTTTAATAATACAATTGAAAATGCCACAGGAAATGGCTGAAAAAAGATTCAGTAGTTATCTGTCCAAAATAATTTTGGTAGAACGTAGCACCTTCATTGCTTGCGCAAAGGGTTGCTAAGGTTTCACAGGGTCTAATCCCTCAACCTTTCTTGATAACATTTTCAATATTTTAATGAACGAATGGTGCAAAGATAAAACTTTTCTTTCAAATATTTATAAAAATTTAATTTAACATTACAAACACCGATAAACAAAAGGTTTTCAGTAATACATTAATTATAATTCAAATATAACGAGTTGGAAATTTTTAGCAAAAAAACTAACTTCGTAATGAAAAATGTTGAAATATGAGTACCGAAAAACAAAGATTACAAGATAAAGACTGGAAAAATTGGGGACCATACGTCAGCAACCGACAATGGGGAAATGTGCGTGAAGATTACAGCCCGAACGGGAATGCATGGCATTTTGCAAATCATGATATTGCCGAGAGCCATACTTATCGATGGGGAGAAGAAGGTATTGCAGGAATTTCGGATACCAAACAACTTTTTTGTTTTGCCCTTTCATTCTGGAATAAAAAAGATAAAAGAATAAAAGAACGTCTTTTCGGATTGAGCAACCCGCAAGGGAATCACGGCGAAGATATTAAGGAAATTTTTTATTATTTGGATAATACGCCTTCTCACAGCTATATGAAGATGGTCTATAAATACCCGATCAACGAATTTCCTTATGAAGATATTGTAGCAGAAAACGCAAGGCGTTCAAAAAAAGAGCCTGAATACGAATTATTTGACACCGGAATTTTTGATAATGATGAATACTTTGACATTTTCATAGAATACTGTAAATCTGATGCTAATGACATTTTAATCAGAGTTACGGTTTGCAACAGAAGTGACAAAGGAGCTCCAATTGTTGTGTTGCCAACTGTCTGGTACAGAAACAACTGGAAATGGGGTTATAATGAATACAAAGGTCAGGTAGAAGCAGGAAAAGAAGGCTGTATCAATGTTTTACATGACAGTATTCCCATCAAAAAGTTTTACTCAAAAAATAGAAATGCAGAACGCGTTTTTTGTGATAATGAAACCAACCATCCTAAACTTCATGGTACCCCAATAGTAGAAGATGCTTATTACAAAGATGGAATCAACGACTATATTATCCATCAATCAAATACCATAAACCCTGAAAAAAGAGGAACGAAAGCAGCATTCATTATTGATGAAATTATTGAAGCGGGAAGTTATAAAGTTTTCGAATTCAGATTGTCGCCTTATGATATGGATGACGCATTTTATCAGTTTGATGATATTTTTAATGCAAGAATTAATGAAGCCAATGAATTTTATGATGAAATTCAACAGGATATTTATAGCGATGATGAAAAAAATGTTCAGCGACAGGCTTTCGCCGGACTTTTGTGGAACAAACAATTCTATCATTACAACGTAGGAAAATGGCTGAAAGGCGATCCTAATCATGAAGCTTCAAGAGATTTCAACAATTATGTAAGAAATACTGAATGGGAGCATCTTCACAATAAAGATATTATTTCGATGCCCGATAAATGGGAATATCCTTGGTATGCGACTTGGGATCTTGCGTTTCACTGTGTTCCGTTTGCAATTATTGATGCTGATTTTGCTAAAAATCAATTGCTTTTGCTGACCAAAGAATGGTATATGCACCCGAACGGACAAATGCCTGCTTATGAATGGAATTTAAGTGATGTCAATCCACCGGTTCATGCATGGTCTTGTTTCAGAGTTTTTAAAATTGATGAAAAAACAAATGGCAAACCCGACCTTTTATTTTTAGAAAAAGTTTTTCAGAAGCTATTGCTAAATTTTACGTGGTGGGTTAACCGAAAAGATAAAAACGGAAAAAATATTTTCGGTGGAGGATTTTTAGGCTTAGATAATATTGGTGCTTTTGACCGAAATATGGAACTGAAAGATGGTGAACATCTCGAACAAGCCGATGGCACGAGCTGGATGGCAATGTATGCACTAAATATGATGCGAATGGCAATGGAGCTCGCTCAATATTATCAGGTGTATGAAGATATGGCGATCAAATTTTTTGAGCATTATCTTTACATTGCAGAAGCGATGGAAAACATGGGAGAAGGGAAAGAAGGGCTCTGGAACGAGGAAGACGGTTTCTTTTACGATGTTTTACAGTTAGGAAACGGAGAAAGTGTTTCCCTAAGACTTAGAAGTATTGTCGGTTTAATCCCAATGTTTGCAGTTGAAATTATAGATCATCATTTGCTGGATAAGATGCCAAATTTCAGGGAAAGGATGGATTGGGTTTTGAAAAATAAACCTGAACTCACCTCTTTAGTATCCCATTGGGAAGAAGAAGGAAGCGGGAGAAAACATCTGATGAGTATCCTCAGAAAAACAAGACTGACAAAAGTTTTGAACCGGATGCTCGACGAAAAAGAATTTCTAAGTTCCTACGGAATCCGTGCCATGTCTAAAGTGTATGAGGAAAATCCCTTTGTATTTACCGTTCATGGAAATAAAAACGTAGTTTACTATACTCCAGCAGAAAGCGACAGCCGAATGTTTGGCGGCAACAGCAATTGGCGGGGTCCGATTTGGTTCCCGATTAATTTCCTGATTGTGGAAAGTTTACAACGCTTTCATTTTTATTATGGTAACAGCTTAAAAGTGGAATTCCCGACCGGAAGCGGAGAAAAGAAAAATTTGGATGAGGTTGCCCAAAATATCAGCGGAAGACTTTGCTCTATTTTTCTGAAAGACGAAAGTGGGCAACGTGCTTTTAATGGAGGAAATTATAAATTTAATTACGACCCTAACTTCAAAGATTACATCACATTCTTTGAGTACTTCCACGGGGACAACGGAAGAGGGGTTGGAGCTTCCCATCAAACAGGATGGACGGCAACCGTGGCAAAACTGTTAAAACCGAGACTTGATTAATTGAGTTGGAGAGTTGGAGCGTATTAGGGTTTGAGGGATAAGAAATCCATAACTCTCAAACCCTAAATACTCTATTATTCTACTTTTTCTCCATTTACAAAAACTTCATAGCCAATTTCTACGTTTGGTTCTAATGTTTTTGATACAGAACAGTATTTTTCGAATGATAATTCTGAAGCTTTTAATGCTTTTTTAGTATCTATATTTCCTTCCAAAAAAAACTTTACCGTGATTGATTTGAAAGGTTTTGCATCATCCACAGGAATTCTTTCGCCTTCAACTTCAGCTTTAAAATCCGTAATTTCCTGTCTTTGTTTTTTAAGAATAGAAACAACGTCAATTCCGCTACAACCCGCAACCGCCATTAAAACACTTTCCATTGGAGAAACTCCTTTTGCTCCTGGCTGAGAAGTATTATCTAATAAAATTGAATTTCCCTGAGTGTTGGTACATTCAAATAAAAAATTGTCGTTGATTCTGTTTAAAGTAATTTTCATTTTTTGCTTATTGCTTATTGCTTATTGCTTATTGCTTATTGCTTATTGCTTATTGCAAAATTATAAAATATCCGGTTAAGATTAAATTTTAGGATTATCCGTAAATCAGTCCTTGAGAGTCCATTTCTTTCTTTTCCTCATCACTCATGGTTTCTCTTAAAACCTTTACAGTGTAAGCTCCTTTCACAATATTTTTATCATAATACATCCAGTCGGAAAGATTTTCAAGGTTAACAACAACCTCATCACCAAGCTTAACATCAAGAGGATTTACAGGCTCATTCTGAACAGTTCCACGATATTTTCCGTTATCGAAGACAATGTCGCCGATCCAGATATCTTCGCCGCCTTCAGGAGTATCAAATCTTTGTTTAATCGCAAAATTTGAGAAATCAGGATTCTTACTTATCAATGCAGGATGAAAATTGGTTTTAAAAGTTTTCTTTGCATTTTCAATAGCAGCATTCATGCCTGCATCTTCAGACTCAACAAGCAAAACTTCCGGTTCGCCCTCTCTCTGAATTCTTTCTCTTTTATTTTCGCAGCTTAAAGTTATTAATGAAACTGTTGCAACAATAATTAATTTTTTCATCTGTTTTTTTATTTATAAAATTCCTCTTGCTTTGATCTCAAGATACTTATTAATTACTTCTACATTAAGATTTTCTGGTAAAGTATAGACAGAATAAATTCCGTATTTTCTTAATTCCTGAATAATGAGTTTCTTTTCAAACTCAAATTTCTCAGCAATAATTTCATCATAAATTTCCTGCATACTTTCAGGATTAGAATGAATGAGCTTCTGAATTTCAGTGTTTTTAAAGAAAACAACAACCAACAAATGATTTTTTGCAATTCCACGAAGATATTTCATCTGTCGGTTTAATCCGTCCAATGTTTCAAAATTGGTAAATAACAAAACTAGACTTCGCTGATTAATTGAATATTTTACATCCTGATACAATCGGTTAAAATCACTTTCAAAAAAATCGGTTTTAATATTATATAATGCTTCTGAAATTTTTCTTAATTGTCCGGATTTATTTTCTGCAGCCACTTTATTTTCAGCTTTTTTGGAGAAGGTCATCATTCCGGCGCGGTCGCCTTTTTTCAGAATAATATGTGACAAAGCCATGGTTGCGTTGATGGAATAATCAAGAAGACTCAAACCGTTGAAGGGCATTTTCATGGTTCTTCCTTTATCAATCAGCATAAAAATACGCTGTGATTTCTCGTCCTGAAACTGATTCACCATCAGACGATTCGTTTTTGAAGTTGCTTTCCAGTTGATCGTTCGAACATCATCTCCGGGAACATATTCTTTGATTTGCTCAAATTCCATCGTATGTCCCAGTTTTCGGATTTTTTTGATTCCCCCTAAAAGAAATTCGTTCTGAAGTGCCATCAACTCGTATTTTCTTAAATGAATAAATGACGGATAAGAAGCCAGAGAAGTATCTTTCTGAAAGATAAATCTTTTGGAGATAAAACCAATCGGAGAAGAAGCGTAAATATTTAGTGCTCCAAAATTATATTCGCCCCGTTCTTTCGGTTCTAAAAAATACTGAAACAAAACATTTTTCCCTGATTCAATTTCTTTTGTCATTAAAAAATCTCTTTTCTGAAACTGAAACGGAATTTCATCGATAACCTTTACTTTAATTTTAAAAATGTAATTATTTTTAATATCAACCTTTATGGCATTTTCGTCACCATTTGATAATTTTTCAGGTAAAATTCTCTGTGCTAAAACCGCATCTTTCTGTCTGAAAACAAGTAAATAATCCACAAAAACGGTTAGGAAAATCAACAATAAAAAGGAATGCCCTAAAATCATAAAAAACGGAAAGAAGAATGCCAGAACATACAACATTCCTACACCGATGAGTGCGAAAAAAAAGCGTGTATTGATATATAGGTTTTTCAAGGTTGCAGATTTTAGGGTTTAGGTTGCAGTTTAAAGTTCTTAGTTATTTTAATGAATTGATGAGTCCGTTTAGCATTATTGAAATTTCAGTAATATCTTGATTTAACTTTAAATAATTTTCTTCGCTCAAAAATTTGAGATTTTTAGCAATAATTAATTGCGTTTCAATTTCAGCACTGCTTCCTCTTGCAATTTTTAGAAATTGCAAATAATCTGCGACACTTCTTCTTGAGTTTCCTTCTGCAATATTTGACGGAATTGAAATGGAGGCTCTTCTTATCTGAGAAGTCAATCCGTACATTTCGTCTTTAGGAAAAACATTTGTTAATTGATAAATTTCAGTAACAAAACTTATTGATTTTTGCCAAACTAAAAGCTCTTTAAAATTAGCCATCCCGAAATATTTTAAACTCGAATCATTACCTATAACCTAAAATCTATTACCTGCAATCTATCTCGGAATTTCTATTCCTTCCAGAATCTGTCTGATAATTTCATCTGCTGTCAAGCCTTCCATTTCTCTTTCAGGAGAAACAATCACTCTGTGCCTCAAAACGGCATAACTCGCCTCCTTGATATCTTCAGGCGTTACAAAATCTCTTCCTCTTAATGCAGCAAAAGCTTTTGAAGCTGTTAACAATGCCAAACTTGCCCTTGGCGAAGCGCCTAAATATAAGAACTGATTTTCTCGCGTATTGATGATGATTTTAGCAATGTATTCAATCAGTTGAGACTCAACAATAATTTTTTTTACCAGCTTCTGATAATTATTAAGCTGTTGCGCTGTAATTACCTTATTGATAGCCTCCGTTTTATCTTCCAGTCTGTTGTCATGCTGATTTTTGATAATCGCAACTTCCTGCTCAAGCGTCGGATAGCCTACATTAATTTTAAATAAAAATCGGTCAAGCTGCGCTTCGGGAAGTCTATAAGTTCCTTCATGTTCAATCGGGTTTTGGGTCGCGATGACAAGGAAAGGTTCTTCCATTTCATAGCGGGTTCCATCGATGGTAATCTGCTTTTCCTCCATCACTTCAAACAAAGCAGCCTGAGTTTTTGCCGGAGAACGGTTGATCTCATCAATCAGAACAAAGCTTGAGAAAATCGGACCTTTTTTAAACTCAAATTCAGAATTTTTCATGCTGAAAACCGACGTCCCCAAAATATCTGAAGGCATCAGATCCGGTGTAAACTGAATTCTGCTGAAATCTACATCTATTGTTTTTGACAATAACTTAGCAGTAATCGTTTTTGCAACTCCGGGAACTCCTTCAATCAAAACATGACCGTTAGAAAGTAAAGCCGCTAAAAGATGCTCAACCATGTTTTCCTGACCGACAATTACCTTTGCAATTTCCGTTTTTACCTTATTTAAATTTTCACGAAGGTCAATCATATCAATTCTCGATTGAAATTCGTCCTGAGTTTTTTGTTCTTTATTTAAGTTAATAGAATTTTGAGGTTCTACATTGTATTCTTCGTTATTTTCCATATTATTCTGTTTTTTATTTTTGAAAAACTGTTTCGCTTCTTATTTTTTCTACAAAGCTCAGACTCCTCCGGAGCCTTCCTCCTCGACAGCAAATTACTTCTATTTAGTTTTAAGAATGACGAACTCCGTAGGAGTTCAACCTTTGTAGGCGATTTTATGTTATTTTGTGGAGCTCCGTAGGAGCGACACCTTAGTCATCATAAAATTCAAAAACATATTCATTCTTATAATCAATTTCAAATTTTGTTAAAAATTCAATATACTCTTCTTTAAAAGATTGTTTTTCGTGATGCTTCTTCTGATTTAAAATATATTTAATCACCGAATCAATTTGGCTTTTAGAATACGAAAATGCACCATAACCTTCCTGCCAGTGAAATTTTCCGGTAAACCAATTTTCATCATTAATTAGTTTTGAAGAATTAGATTTAATATCTCTTACAAGATTAGGCAAAAGAACATTCAAGTTATTATATCCGATTAATATATGAATGTGATCCGTATTTGCATAAACAGCCAATAATTTTTGATGATGATTCTCAATAATTCCGGTAATATATTTTTCCAAGCGTACACGATATTCATCACTAATCAACCTCTCTCTGCCTTTTACCGCAAAAATAAATTGAACATAAATTTGTGAATAGGTATTCGCCATTTTTTAATTAAGGTTCTATTGTTTCGCTCCTACGGAGCTCAAATTTCTTTATAACTTCATTTTTTCTACAAAGGTTAGACTCCTCCGGAGCCTTCCGAAATCTCTATTGTAAAATATCATCCAAAAGCTTATTAATGCGCGTCAAATCTTCTTTCATTACACTTGCATAAGGATCTTGCGCTCTCTTGATTAAATCAATGGCTTCGGTAATCATTTCTGCTGGTTTTCCGGTTTTCAACTCAAGTTTTTTCGCAAATTCGTTATTCAGATTCTGGGTATCAATCAAAAGATCAATTCTTATTTTATTTAAAAAATATTGTGCTTTTTTCGCCATCATATCATGAAAATCTCCTTCCTGCAGGTAAAGATTTCCGATACTTTTCACAAAATCTGCTGAAGTATTTTTTAAAGGTTCAATGATGGGAACAATTCTTTGTTTACGTTTTGCATTAAAAATGATAAACAAAACCATTCCTCCTAAAAACACCCACCAAGCGTATTTCAATGGTGGATTTCCGAGAATAAATCTTAACAGAAAGCTAGATTCTCGAGTATTGCTTTCTACAAACCACAGCGTTTCTTTGTCATTTAAATAAGAAAAAACACTTTGTGCATATCTTACATTTCCTGATTTCAGCAGATAATAATTGGTCAGGAACAGCGGTTCGCAATGCACGTAGATATTTCCTTTTCCGAAGGGTGCTTTGATAAAATTTGCCTGGTCATCGTTGTTTTCCTCAACGGTTTTTCCTAAAATCTGAACTTTGGGTTTGATGTAAGAAAAACCTCTTCCCGACGGAAATTTATCAAGCTTAATAAAATCATTCTGGTATTTTTTATCGGTCAGTTTTAAAACATTTTGATCTTCATAGGAAATTTTCGAACCATAAAAGCCAATAGAATCTGAAATGTTCTTTGGAAGTCTTGTGGCAATAATCATCGCATCGGAACCTTTGGAAACCTCATCAAAAATCTTCTTCCAAGATTCTTCATCAATTTCACTTTCTATAATGAGAATATTGTGCGGTTTTCTGCTTTTCTCAGCGTAATATTTGTAAGGAGCTACATCTATTTTAGACAGTTTATTTTTGAACAGGTCCTTCACTTCTTTATTGAAAACAAAAAGTCCGAAAGGAGATTTCTGATTCACATCAAAATTTTTGCGCCAGTCTATTACTTCCTTTTTATTTACTTCAAACAATGCAAGAATCACCATGACAATGATGAAAATGATAGCATATATTTTGAAAGTTTTATTCATTTTTTTAAGAAGATTATTTAAGGTTTAAAATTGTGAAACTGGTTTTTAAATTTATTGTAACTGTTTTCATCAATACTGAATTCTCCGTACCAAACGTAATCGAAAATATAGGAAAGATTGTAAAAATCATTTTTCAGATGATTTGCTTTTAATTCAGAAACATAGTCTTTATTTGTTTTTTCAGGATTCCAGAGGATAAGTTTTTTATCACTCAGTTTTTTGAGGATGAAAAGGAACTGATAACGCACTGCAGAACGGTAATCTCCGCCATTTTCAAATCTTGCAATACTTTGTGGGAAATTGATTTCATGAATATTTTCATGAAGCTCCTCTTCATTGATTTCAACTTTCTTATTCTTCTTACCAAAAAAGCTTAATCCATTATTATTAATTAAAAATTTAATGATAAAATACAGTAAAAACCCAACCAAAATGATGGCAAACAGTCTGATAACCATACTTGTAATCTGTGATGATGTTTCTAAACTTGTATCTCCGAAAATTGCACGAATAAGCTGGGCAATTTTACGTTGCAATTTTTCAAAAAAAGATTCTCTTGGCTTTGAGGTCGTATAATCGAACTCATTTCCTTTATATCTTGCAAGAAGATTTTCTTTAAATTTCTTTGGAAAAACGGTGTTTTCAGTTTGAGGATTAGCTTTTAAAACCGAATCTGCCACATACATATTTTTGTAATGTGAGGTCACAACAGTATCTTCAATATAAAAATCGTCTTCATAATCCTGAGCTTTTACAACCCCAAGATTCAGAATCATTAATAAAAAAAGAAGGATTTTATTCATTGACACCAATCGTTTCAATTTCTTCAAGTTCTACTTTCTGGTGAAAATCTCTTCTGCTGTCGTAATACATCAACCCAGAATTTACATACAGTATATTTGAGAGGAAAAACGAAACAAGCGTAGAAACCCCGTACAAAACAAAAACCAGCACTCCGAAACCACCAGCAAAAGGATTTTGCTCAAAATTTCCATCAGGCGCAGTGGTGAAAAGATTCATCATAAAGAGTATCATCGGAATCATTGTAAAAATAGTGGTAATTACATACAGAATAATCAGCAATACCAATGTTGCTCCCCAATATTTCCAGTAAGGCGAGCCGTCTCTGTTGTTTGAATAAGAAAACTGAGAACGGATAGAATAGCTTAAACTTTCAAAAAAACCTCTGCTGCTGTTGAAGTAATCAAACATTAAAAAGTTGATGATATTGATGACCACAGGAAAAACAAGCAGCAAAATAAAGAAGCCTATAACGATGAAAATCAAAGCATATGAAATCCCTACAATGATGGTTGCTAAAGGCATCACAATAAGAATTAAACCCAATAAAAGCTTTCCGATTCGTCCCGCATTTTGTTTAAAATCTCCTAAAATGTCATCCGTTTTTATTATCGTTTGTCCTTCTGCCAATCTTTTCATGTAAAAAACAGGGAAGAGATAATTGACGATCATCAATGTCACGAAAAGTATAAATGTAATGACACCAAGCACAATAAACATTCCCATATTATTCTCAAAATACGATTCAAAATAATAACTTTCGCCATTCATATTCGAGCCAAAAATCTGCATAAGAAGCTCTCTGTACCCAAAAATAAAGATGGCGACCATTACGATCATCAATAGCCCGTTCAGCAGAATATAATTTTTGAAATAATTTTTGCCGTATAACTTGAAGAACGCAAAACTATCGCTGATAAACGCTCCGAAATCTCTTTTTTTATAAAATTGCATCATTAATCTGGTTTTTTACTCTTCGGTTAACAATATGAGGATAGATAAAATAATAAAAGCCTATGATTCCGAGACAGCCGAAAATAATGACCAGGTTAAGAGCCAAAGGCATTTTCAGAGCATGTCTCGTTACATAACCTTCAATAATTCCGGCACAAACCGTAAATGGAACGGTGCTTAAAAATATTTTGAATGAATTTTTGAATCCGTTTTTAAAAGAGTTAAACCTTGAGAGTGTTTTAGGAAAAAGAATCGAAGTACCTAAAATCAATCCGCACATTCCTTCAACCACCATACTGAAAATCTCGAATGCTCCGTGAAGCCAAATTCCTCTTGCACTGTCCCCCAAGGCTCCGTGTTCGTAGAAAAAATACTGGAAAGTACCTACCATAATAGAATTCTGCATGAGAAGATATAAAGTTCCCAAACCGCAGGTAATTCCGTAAATGTATAGTTTTGCTCCGACAAGAATATTGTTAAATGTAATACCGATCGTACTTCCCCAAGTCGAACCATCCTGATAAACACCAACTGCATTTCCGTTTTTTATGTTTTCGATGGTCATATTTACATAGCCTTCACTCAGAATAAGATTGGCAAAATCTTTATCGTAAATTGCCGAAAGAACTCCGATCAGCATAAAAAATATAAAGAAAATAAAAGAATAAACGAGATATCTTCTGTATTCGTAAACAATAAGCGGAACCTCAGTTTTAAAGAAATAAACAATTCTGTTTTCCTCTACTCTTTTTGTTTTATAAATTTTCTGAAAAATCTGTGAAGAAAGGTGATTGAGATAAACAACGGTATTGCTTTTAGGATAATAAGTCTGTGCAAATGAAAGATCATTCACAAGATTGATATACAGCGAAGACAGGTCATCAGGATTTTTTTTAATTTTCCCTTGAACAACCTGCTCGATTCCCAACCATTTTTCTTTATTTTGTTTAATGAAATAAACCTCTCTCATAATTGTAAGGCTAAAATAATAAAAATTATGTCTCAAATTGCGATTAATACCTCTCAAAATGTAAATATTAATTTTATCACTGCAAGTATTGGAGAAAGGATTCTGGCGTACCTAATAGACGGCGCTATTAAAGTGGCATACATTATTGCAGCGTTCTATATTTTCTTCAGCATTTTAAACTTGGGGTACCTTCTGGACGGGCTAGATCAATGGTCACAAATGGCAGTTTATATTGCAATTACACTACCCGTTTCTATTTATCCTGTCGTTCTTGAGAGTTTGATGGAAGGGCAAACTCCCGGAAAAAAACTGATGAAAATACGAGTGGTAAAAATTGATGGTTATCAGGCAAGTTTCGGAGATTATCTGATTCGTTGGGTATTCAGATTGATCGATACAACTTTCGCAGGAGTGGTGGGCTTAGTTTCTATGATTGTTTCTAAAAACAACCAGCGATTGGGAGATATTGCTTCCGGAACCGCTGTCATTTCACTAAAAAATAACATCAATATTTCTCACACGATTCTTGAAAATATTCACGAAGATTACATTCCTACTTTTCCACAGGTTATTGCTCTTTCAGATAACGATATGAGAATTATTAAAGACAATTATTTGAAAGCCGTAAAAATTGATGACCGACAAGTCATTAGCAAACTTTCAAATAAAATCATTTCGATTTTAAAACTTGATTATGATGCTATAAAAATGACGGAAAGACAGTTTATCGGAATTATTATTAAAGATTATAATTACTACACGGGAAAAGACAATTGATCGATAGTGAGTATTAAGGAAATTACTCAATAACGCATTGACAATTACAATGTACTTAAAACAAAATAATTTTACTGTTGTAAAAGTGCCCAAATTCCGACACCAATACCTGCATACACTGTAACCGTAATAATATCGGCAATCGGTTGAGAAAATCTTTTTTCAGCAATTTTCTCGGCATTGATCTGGTTTTTATGGAATTTCAGAATCTTATCAGGCTGACGAACAGGGTGCGCAACAAGGCTGTCGTTTTCCCAACGGTCAACAATCACCTTATAGCTTTTACCATCAACATCAATTCTAACATTTTTATTGGCTGCCAATTTCTCCTTAACATTGATCGGAGCAGGCACAGGTTGCATATCTTTTTGTCCGGAAGCATTGTTATTAGCAACAGTAGCATTATTTTTAGGATCTTTCTTATTGTCAGCTGTCGGATCCACAGGTTTTCTCACTTGATAGGTATAACAACTTACAAGACAAAATGATAGAGTGATAAGGTAAAAATTCTTTCGCATTGGTCAAATTTAAGAATTAAACGGAATATTTGGTATTTTCTTTTAAAAGATTCTGTTTTTAGTACTGATTTCTTCTGAAAAACCTAACGATATTCATTATTCAGAAAACTCATTATTTATTTCTTGATGTATATCAAAACCTGCGCGGTTCAGTTTTTGTATTTTTAATCCTAATTAAATTAGAAGCTATGAAATTCGAAAATAATAAATCAGGAAACGGCGGAGTGATTACACTTAACAACGAAATCAAAGAAATAGGAAGACTAACATATACGATATTTCCTGAAGACCAAAAATTGATTATTTCCTTCGTTTTGGTTCATCCGGAATTTGAAGGTCGTGGAATGGGAAAATTTCTGGTAGAGGAAGCCATTAAATTTTCAAGAGAAAATAATTGGAAAGTATATCCGCATTGTTCTTATGCCAGAGCCGTAATGAGAAGAATGAATGATGTGGAAGATATTTTTTTACAGAACTAAGACTTCATTCAGAAGAATATCCTCAATGTCATCGGGATAATCAACTTTAAAATGAAGATCTGAAGCCACCCAATTTTTAATTTCATCTAAATCTAAAACTTTAGAATTCGGAATTCCCATTTTGTCTAGCGCAGCTGCGTTACATTCCTGCTCATACTGATTGTGAATAGGAATCACAAAAAGTTTTTTATCCATGAAAAGTGCTTCGGCAGGAGTTTCAAAACCTGCATTGCATAAAATTCCGTCACAGCTTTCGAAAGATTTTAAATATTGAATCTCATCAATCGGGAAAACTTCAACATTTTCAATTCTCACCTGAAGTTTATTATATTTTGAAAAAATTTTCCATTCTACGGGAATTTCTCTTAAAACTTTAATAATATTTTCATCTGAAAAACTCGGGAGGTAAACAACATAAAATCCTTTTTTATCAGCATTCAGATTTCTGATTTTTTTTCTGATGACAGGTTTTTTAATTTGAGGATGATAATTTTCAAAATGGAAACCTATTTTTCGCTCACTTGGAACATAGTATTTCAGAATCAATTCTCCGAAAAAATCTTTTTTTACCGGTTTTGGTGTTTCCTTAAAACTCATCGAAGCCTGATGACTCAGTTCGATCATATTTAAATTTTGTATTTTGCAAGCCCAGCCTGTCAAAGGCTCATAATCATTGATGATTAAATCATATCTGCTTAAATCAATATTTTTAATTGTTTTAAACGCTTTGATAAAATTATTTTCGAAAAGAATTTTTGTATACGAAATTCCGCCCGTTTTATTATAAAGCAAAGAAACACCCTGATGTTGGAAATTAATAGGAAAATCAGCCCTTAATTGAGACTGATGGCCACTGATCAATGTATCGACCGAAGCATATTTTTTAAGAATCGGAATAATCTCCTGTGCTCTTGCGACGTGACCGTTCCCTGTTCCCTGAAACGCATATAAAATTTTCATTTTAGGTAAATTGAGTTACAATTTTTAAAAGGTCAGAAGTGTTAATATCATGAATTTCTTCGGTTTCATCGTCTTTCAGCAAATGCTTATGATCTTCGTAATGAAAAATCGTCCATCTATTCTGGTCAAATTCCAAAGCTGATAAATTTTCGATCCAGTCTCCGGAATTCAAATAAATACAGGAACCCTTTTTATTAATCACTTCTCTCATCTGCGGCTGATGAATGTGGCCGCAAATAACGTAATCATAACCATTATCTATGGCAAGTTCTGAAGCTGTCAATTCAAAATCACCGATATACTTTACTGCTTTTTTTACGTTATTCTTGATTTTTTTTGAAAATGAATATTTTTCCTTACCCATTTTTTCTAAAAACCAATTTATAACATTATTAATAACAATGAGAAGATCATAGCCTTTTCCACCCAGTTTTGCTATCCATTTTGAATGCTGAACCGAAGCATCGAAAACATCCCCGTGAAAAATCCATGTCTTTTTGTGATTAATATCAAGGCAGAGCTTATTACAGACTTTCAGCTTACCCAATTCGAAATCGGTAAATTTTCTGAACATTTCATCATGATTACCGGTAATATAGTAGACATTTGTATTTTTAGTTGCAAAAGAAATAATCTTTTTAATAACTTTTAAATGAGGCTTCGGGAAGTAAGATTTTTTAAACTGCCAAATATCGATAATATCGCCATTTAAAACTAAGGTTTTAGGTTGAATAGAATTCAGATACCGCAGAAGTTCTTTAGCCTTACATCCGTAAGTTCCCAAATGTACATCCGAAATGACAACCAATTCTACGTTTCTTTTCATTTGCAGATATTTATCTTAACTAATGACCAAAAGTGATCGCCATGTCGATTAGTATTTCTATTTACCAAGGATGGCGATTTCACAATTGATTCTTCTGCAAAGAAACTAATTGAAAATTAACTGTATGTGAATACTATGTTATTTTTATTGTTATACTTAAAAAAAATAGCCACGAATACACGAATGAAAATCAATAAATCTTTGAACAAGGCTTATTTGATGAATAAAATTCGTGAATTCGTGGCAAAATATTATTTGCTACAAACAGTAGTTTATTTCTATAAAGATTCTAATAACTCGTCTGTTATTTCCATGTTGTGATATACGTTTTGTACATCATCATCTTCCTCGAAGCGATCAAGCATTTTCATATTTGCCTTAAACTGCTCTTCTGTAACTTCTTTTGTATTATTTGGAATTCTCTGTAATTCTGCACTTTTTGCTTCAATACCAAGCTCGTCCAGTTTATGAGACAAAGAACCGAAATCTTCAAAAGCAGTGGTAATCATCACTTCTTCTTCATCCTTCTCCACATCTTCAGCTCCACCGTCAATCATTTCCATTTCGAAATCATCCCAATCCATCTTGATCTGCGCCAAATCGATTGTAAAGATTCCTTTTCTATCGAATATGAAAGCCAGTTCACCGTTCTTCCCAAGGTTTCCGTCAAACTTATTAAAAACCGCTCTTACATTAGCAACAGTTCTTGTTGTATTATTTGTTGTACATTCTACAAAAAATGCAACACCTCCCTGTCCATAACCTTCGTAGGTTACTTCTTCGTAGTTTTCTGCATCGGCACCACTTGCTTTTTTTATAGCTCTTTCTACATTATCTTTCGGCATATTTGCACCTTTTGCATTCTGTATGCATCTTCTTAATGCCGGATTGGATTCAGGATCAGGACCGCCTGCTTTTACTGCTAAAGCAATGTCTTTCCCGATTTTAGAAAAAGTTTTGGCCATTTTATCCCAACGAGCCATTTTAGAAGCTTTTCTATATTCAAACGCTCTTCCCATTTTATTTTAAATTTCGACAAAAATACTCAAAATCAACAACAAAAAAAATACCCCCGGAAACCGGAGGTATTTATTATTTAGAAAAATTAATTATTTTCTTTTTTTAGCTGGAGCTTTTTTCTTAGCCGGAGCTTTTTTAGTTGGTAAGTCAGACTTCTTGTAAGTTTCCCACTCTGATCCAGAGATAGCTCTTACAACAACTTTTCTGTCTGCTTGTCTTTCAGCGTCAGAAGCAGTTTCAGGAACTGTAGCTTCTTGCTCACCGATACCGATAGATTTCAATACTGATGGGTTAACACCTCTAGCTTCAAGAGCAGAAACTACTGCAGCAGCTCTTTGTCTAGATAAGTTCAAGTTATAAGCATCACTACCTTTTTTGTCAGTCATACCGATGATTACGAAATTCTGAGCTGGAGCATCCTTAATGATTTTAGCTGCAGTATCTAATTTACCGTTAGATTCTTTTCTGATTGTAGCTTTGTTGAAATCAAATAAAAGATCTTTGAATTCTTTTGTAATAACAACATCGATTGGCTCTGGTGCTGCTGGAGGAGGACATCCGTTGTGTTCTGGAACACCAGGAACTGTAGGACATGCATCATCTTTATCTAAGATACCGTCACCATCTGTATCTGGCCAAGGACAACCATTGTTTTCTGCAGGACCTGCAACTGATGGACAAGCATCATCTTTGTCGATTACACCGTCACCATCTGTATCTGGCCAAGGGCATCCGTTGTTTTCAACCGGACCAGCAACTTCTGGACACTGATCGTCTTTATCTGGAACACCATCACCATCTGTATCAGGGCATCCCTGGAATTCTGGTAAACCTGGTGTATCAGGACATAAATCGTCTTTATCTAAGATGCCATCTTTATCTCTGTCTCTGTTTCCGAATCTGAAGTTCAAAGATGCAGAAGCTTGCCAGAAATTAGCATAGTTAGCTTTATCACCTGGAGTCGAAACATAATCTCCTTGAACACCTAAACCGAAGTTTTTAGTTAACCAGAAATTAACACCAGCACCAGTTGCAACAGCGAAATGATTAGCTTTTCCTTGCTCATTTCCGTTCTCTCCGTTTTCAGCTACTACACCATTAACATCAGTTCTAGGGAAAGACAGACCAGTATAGTCATGTCTTAAGTAGTTAGCACCTACTCTTAAATATGGATCGAACCAAGATTCTTCATTCCATAAAAGACCAGCTGCCTTAGCCTGGAAACCAAGACCTGTCATCAACATGAATTCTTTACCCATATTGAATCTTTGGTTTTCAACATTACCTACAGTAGTTTGCCAATCGATAACTAAACCTTTACCGATGTTTCTAGCAACTGTTAATTTAGATAATGGAGGTGTAATTGAGAAGTTGTCCACATTGAACATAGTCTTCGTCAAATTAGAAGCAGAGAAGGTATTGCTGAAATTACCCGCCTGTGCTTTATGGTTTTCCGCATGAGCACCAACTCCGATCATCCACGGATTGTTGGTAGTCTGAGCGAAAACAGTAGAGGCAACTGTAAGCGCCAATGCTGAAATTCCTAATTTTAGATTTTTCATAGAATTAAATGATTAAATAATTGATATTGCAAAATAAATATAATTTTTCTTTATAAACAAAGTTTTCAGGATGATTTTTAACTTTTCTTTAATATTCTATCGAGGTTTCGTTTATTTTCTCTATCTTTTATGGCCTCCCTTTTATCAAAGAGTTTTTTACCTCTTCCCAAGGCGATAATAATTTTAGCTTTGCCTCTTTCATTAATATAAAGTTTTAAAGGAATGATTGTATTTCCTGCATCCTTAAGCTTTTTTTCAAATTTTAACAATTCTCTTTTGTGCAAGAGCAACTTTCGTTCCCTTTTTGTTTTATGATTGTAAAAAGTTCCCAATTTATATTCATCAATCATCATATTAATGATATACAATTCACCCTCAATAAACTGGCAGAAAGCCTCTGTGATTGATGCCTTAGACATACGTAGCGATTTGATCTCTGTACCCGTCAAAACCATCCCGGCTTCTACTTCTTCGAGAATTTCATATTCAAATCGTGCTCTTTTATTTAATATTCTGACTGTTTTTTCAATCTTCATTATCTTAATTTTGTTATTAAAAATACAAAATTTGCTTTCATATAAAAACTTGAGTATTACATTATTATCATTTACCCAAATTCTTTTCGTATTTTTGCGCCAAATTTACAAAACTATATGTTAACAGTATCTAACTTATCTTTACAATTCGGGAAAAGAGTTCTTTTTGACGAAGTAAACATCATGTTTACGAAAGGAAACTGCTACGGGATTATCGGAGCAAATGGTGCAGGAAAGTCTACATTCCTTAAAATATTGACTGGAAAACAAGACCCAACAACAGGACACGTATCTTTGGAACCTGGAAAAAGAATGTCAGTTCTTGAGCAGGATCACTTTGCTTACGATCAATTTACGGTACTTGAAGCAGTTTTGAGAGGTAACAAGAAATTATTCAAGATAAAAGAAGAGATGGACGCGCTTTATGCGAAAGAAGACTTCTCTGATGAGGACGGAATTAAAGCCGGAGAATTAGGCGTGATCTACGATGAAATGGGAGGTTGGACTGCAGAATCTGATGCACAGACCATGCTTTCAAACGTAGGAATTACAGAAGACATGCACTGGCAGATGATGAGCGAGCTTGAGAACAAAGACAAAGTAAAAGTCCTTTTGGCTCAGGCGCTTTTCGGAAATCCGGACGTATTGATCTTAGACGAACCTACGAACGACCTTGATATCGATACCATTTCTTGGTTGGAAGATTTCCTGGCTGACTACGAAAACACAGTAATCGTTGTATCTCACGACCGTCACTTCCTGGATACGGTTTGTACACACATCGGTGACTTGGATTATGCTAAATTAAATCTTTACACTGGTAATTATTCTTTCTGGTACCAGGCTTCTCAGCTAGCAACAAGACAAAGAGCTCAGGCTAACAAAAAAGCGGAAGAAAAGAAGAAAGAGCTTCAGGACTTCATTGCAAGATTTAGTTCAAACGTTGCAAAGGCTAAACAGGCTACTGCAAGAAAGAAAATGATCGATAAATTGAACATCGATGATATTAAACCATCTTCAAGAAGATACCCTGCCATTATTTTCGAAATGGAAAGAGAAGCGGGAGATCAGATTCTTGATGTAAAAGGTCTTGAGAAAACAAAAGACGGGGAATTATTGTTCTCAAACATTGATTTAAACCTTAAAAAAGGAGATAAAGTTGCTGTTTTATCTAAAAACTCATTAGCAATCACGGAATTTTTCGAAATTTTAGCTGGAAACGTTCAGGCAGAAAAAGGAACTGTTGCTTGGGGAGTTACAACAAATCAATCTCACATGCCTTTAGATAATACAAACTTCTTCCAGGAAGATCTTAGCTTGGTTGACTGGTTGAGACAATTCACTAAAAATGATGAGGAACGTCACGAAGAATTTGTAAGAGGATTCTTAGGAAGAATGCTTTTCTCAGGTGATGAAGCGTTGAAATCTTGTAAAGTACTTTCAGGAGGTGAAAAAATGAGATGTATGTTCAGCAGAATGATGCTTCAGAAAGCAAACATCCTTTTATTAGATGAGCCTACGAACCACTTAGACTTGGAAAGCATTACGACTTTGAACAACTCACTGTCTAACTTCAAAGGAAACATTTTATTGGCTTCTCATGACCACGAAATGCTTTCAACTGTCTGTAACAGAATCATCGAATTGACTCCCAACGGAATCATCGACAGAGAAATGTCTTACGATGAATATCTTGCTGATAAAAAAGTAAAAGAATTAAGAGAAAAAATGTATTCTTAATTTCTGAAAAGTTTAAAATTTATATGAAAAATTCCTCAAAGTACTAGACTGCACCCAAAAGTTTAGACAAAATTATTAAAGAAAAGAGTTCGGTACTGTACCGGGCTCTTTCCATTTAGATTTAATCGTATTCTGTCGTTGTTGTAATAAGTGATGTATTGTTTTATTTCTTTTTTCAACTCATTGATTGTTTTAAACTTTTTGGTATAAAACATCTCAGATTTCAGCGTTCCGAAAAAGTTTTCAATCACGGCATTGTCCAGACAGTTTCCTTTTCTGGACATACTCTGGATAATTCCTTTTTCTTTTAGGATATTTTGATATGCCTTCATCTGGTATTGCCAACCTTGGTCTGAGTGTAAGATGATATTTTCTGTATTTTTAATTTTCTTTAAACTCTTTTTCAGCATATCTGTAATCTGCGCAAAGACAGGCCTTTCTGAGAGATTATAGCTGATGATTTCACCGTTGAATAAATCGATTATCGGAGACAGATAAAGTTTGTTTCCCGAGACATTAAACTCTGTTACATCAGTTGCCCATTTTTTGTTCGGCTGCCCGGCTTTAAAGTTTCTTTTCAAAATATTGGGTGCTATTTTCCCCTGCT